>NZ_JQNB01000001.1:1335000-1665000 GCF_000745005.1 Luteibacter sp. 9135
GTATACGGTGGATGCCTTGGCAGTCAGAGGCGATGAAGGACGTGGCAGCCTGCGAAAAGTGTCGGGGAGCTGGCAACAAGCTTTGATCCGGCAATGTCCGAATGGGGAAACCCACCGCTTAGGCGGTATCGTGCAGTGAATACATAGCTGTACGAAGCGAACCCGGGGAACTGAAATATCTAAGTACCCGGAGGAAAAGAAATCAACCGAGATTCCGTCAGTAGCGACGAGCGAACGCGGACTAGCCCAAAAGTGTCGTACATTCTAGTCGAACAGCGTGGAAAAGCTGGCCGTAGACGGTGATAGCCCGGTAGACGAAAGGGTGCATGGCATGAAATTGAGTAAGGCGGGGCACGTGAAACCCTGTCTGAACATGGGGGGACCATCCTCCAAGGCTAAATACTCCTGACTGACCGATAGCGAACTAGTACCGTGAGGGAAAGGCGAAAAGAACCCCGGAGAGGGGAGTGAAATAGACCCTGAAACCGTATACGTACAAGCAGTGGAAGCCCGCAAGGGTGACTGCGTACCTTTTGTATAATGGGTCAGCGACTTACTGTCAGTGGCAAGCTTAACCGTATAGGGGAGGCGAAGGGAAACCGAGTCTGAATAGGGCGAATAGTCTCTGGCAGTAGACCCGAAACCGAGTGATCTATCCTTGACCAGGTTGAAGGTGCGGTAACACGCACTGGAGGACCGAACCCACATCTGTTGCAATAGATGGGGATGAGTTGAGGATCGGAGTGAAAGGCTAAACAAACTCGGAGATAGCTGGTTCTCCTCGAAAGCTATTTAGGTAGCGCCTCGTGCGAACACTGTTGGGGGTAGAGCACTGTTATGGCTAGGGGGTCATTGAGACTTACCAAACCATGGCAAACTCCGAATACCAACACGTGATACACGGGAGACACACGGCGGGTGCTAACGTCCGTCGTGAAAAGGGAAACAACCCAGACCCGCAGCTAAGGTCCCAAAGTCATAGCTAAGTGGAAAACGATGTGGAAAGGCATAGACAGCCAGGAGGTTGGCTTAGAAGCAGCCATCCTTTAAAGAAAGCGTAATAGCTCACTGGTCGAGTCGGTCTGCGCGGAAGATTTAACGGGGCTAAGCTATGCACCGAAGCTCGGGGTGTACAGATTTTGATCTGTACGCGGTAGAGGAGCGTTCCGTAGGCCTGTGAAGGTGAGTCGTAAGGCTTGCTGGAGGTATCGGAAGTGCGAATGCTGACATGAGTAACGATAAGGGGGGTGAAAAGCCTCCCCGCCGAAAGCCCAAGGTTTCCTCGCGCAACGTTCATCGGCGCAGGGTGAGTCGGCCCCTAAGGCGAGGCAGAAATGCGTAGTCGATGGGAAGCAGGTTAATATTCCTGCACTTTTCTACAGTGCGATGTGGGGACGGAGAAGGTTAGGTCTACCAGGCGTTGGTTGTCCTGGGGAAAGGCGGTAGGCATGATTCTTAGGCAAATCCGGGAATCTTTATGCCGAGCACCGAGACGAGTCCTATGAGGACGAAGTGACTGACACCACGCTTCCAGGAAAAGCCACTAAGCTTCAGCTGTAGAAAAACCGTACCGCAAACCGACACAGGTAGGCAGGGTGAGAATCCCAAGGCGCTTGAGAGAACTCGGGTGAAGGAACTAGGCAAAATGGCACCGTAACTTCGGGAGAAGGTGCGCCCCTTGGTGTGGTCACGTGCGTGACTGAGCATCGAGGGGTCGCAGTAACCTGGCCGCTGCGACTGTTTATCAAAAACACAGCACTCTGCAAACACGAAAGTGGACGTATAGGGTGTGACGCCTGCCCGGTGCTGGAAGGTTAATTGATGGGGTCAGCCGCAAGGCGAAGCTCTTGATCGAAGCCCCAGTAAACGGCGGCCGTAACTATAACGGTCCTAAGGTAGCGAAATTCCTTGTCGGGTAAGTTCCGACCTGCACGAATGGCGTAACGACAGCGGCGCTGTCTCCACCCGAGACTCAGTGAAATTGAAATCGCTGTGAAGATGCAGCGTTCCCGCGGCAAGACGGAAAGACCCCGTGAACCTTTACTATAGCTTTACATTGAACGTTGAGTTCTTCTGTGTAGGATAGGTGGGAGGCTATGAAACCGAGACGCTAGTTTCGGTGGAGCCATCCTTGAAATACCACCCTGAAGTGCTTGACGTTCTAACCTAGGTCCGTAATCCGGATCGGGGACCATGTATGGTGGGTAGTTTGACTGGGGCGGTCTCCTCCCAAAGAGTAACGGAGGAGCACGAAGGTACGCTCAGCGCGGTCGGACATCGCGCACTGTGTGCAAAGGCATAAGCGTGCTTGACTGCGAGATCGACGGATCAAGCAGGTACGAAAGTAGGTCTTAGTGATCCGGTGGTTCTGTATGGAAGGGCCATCGCTCAACGGATAAAAGGTACTCCGGGGATAACAGGCTGATACCGCCCAAGAGTTCATATCGACGGCGGTGTTTGGCACCTCGATGTCGGCTCATCACATCCTGGGGCTGTAGCCGGTCCCAAGGGTATGGCTGTTCGCCATTTAAAGTGGTACGCGAGCTGGGTTCAGAACGTCGTGAGACAGTTCGGTCCCTATCTGTCGTGGGCGTTGGAGATTTGAGGGGGGCTGCTCCTAGTACGAGAGGACCGGAGTGGACGTTCCGCTGGTGTTCGGGTTGTCATGCCCATGGCATTGCCCGGTAGCTACGAACGGAAGTGATAACCGCTGAAAGCATCTAAGCGGGAAGCACGCCCCAAGATGAGATCTCCCGAGAGCTAGACTCTCCTTAAGGCACCATCAAGACTAGGTGGTTGATAGGCACGGTGTGGAAGTGCAGCAATGCATTGAGCTTACGTGTACTAATGAGCCGTGAGGCTTGACCATATAACCCCAAGACGCTTCACCGTCTTAATCTCTTAACTCGCTGTTCGATTAAAACCCGGACGCTTGTCACTCGTTTACACCCTCTGTGGAGCCGGCGCTCGAAAAGCGCTGCTCCCACCCCTTCCCTGGCGGCCATAGCGGCGTGGTACCACCTGATCCCTTCCCGAACTCAGAAGTGAAACGCGCATGCGCCGATGGTAGTGTGGCTCAAGCCATGCAAGAGTAGGTCACCGCCAGGGGCTTTATCTAGAAGGCCTCCCCATTGGGGAGGCCTTCGTCTTTGTCGAACCTTCGCTGGCGTGCCCATAGGGCACGACCCGCAACAGGTCAACGCCACGGGCTTTATCCCTAAAAACCCGCTACGAGCAATCGTGGCGGGTTTTTTCTTGCTTAATTTCCTTTGAAATCATGTCTGATGACCCGATCACCCATGCCGGGCGATCAGCTACATTAGGCACCATGTATCTACAAACCTTCGGGCTGCGTGAGCCTCCGTTCGGCGATGCACCGGATGCGCGTTTCGCATGTCTGTTTGCGCGCGAACGCGATGCCCTCGCGCATGTCGAATACCAGCTGGTTTCCACGGACACCAGCATTACCCTCATTACCGGGGACGCCGGCGTCGGCAAGAGCCTTCTTTGCGTGCTCATCGAAGCCGATGCGCCCAACCACGGCGTGAAAGCCGTTCGCCATGGTGCCGACGACTACGCGCTGGGCACGATCGCCTGGCTTCGCTCCATGTACGCGGGATTCGGTCTGCCGCTTCCACTCAGCGCCGAGGCCAACACCGAAGCTCATCTTGTCGACGGACTGGCCGCTGGCCTGGGTCGCTTGCTGCAACATGTCAGCCGGCGCTTCCTGCTGATCCTGGACGACATCCATCGCATGCCGGACGGCATGCTCGCCGCGGTAGAGCACCTGCATGCCGCCTGCGAACAGGCTGGCACACCCTTCCACCTGGTGCTGGTTGGCCTGCCCGGCGCCGACGAACGGCGTGCCGGTCCGCAGGTTGCCGCCCTCATGGCGCGGGTGACCAGCCGCCTGACGCTGGTGCCGTTGACGGCCGAGGAAAGCGAGCGGTATGTACGTCATCGTCTGCACGTAGCGGGTGCTTCCAACATGCCGTTCAGCCGGCTGGGCCTGCGCAGCTTGCGCGACGACGGGAAAGGCAATCCCCGGCGGCTCAGTGCCCTGGCTCAGCGTGCCCTGGAGCGGGCTGCCGAGCGTGGCGAACGTTCGATCGGCGAGCGAGCGCTCGGTTTCGTCTCGCGAGAGGTCCTTCCACAGCACGCGCGTTACTGGCTGCGCCGTTACCGGAAAGCCATCCTCGTGGCCGGTGCGATCCTCGCCGTCCTGTTCGTGGGCGGTCTCACTACCTGGTTCCTGTCGGGCCGCAGCCCGTCTCGCCCAAAGAACCTGGTGACGGCCACGCCCGAGCAGGCCCTGGAGAAATTCCGTGACGCCTTGCCCGCGCCCGATGTGGGCAAACTGCGTGTATGGAGCGAGCTACTGGCGCGCTGGCAGGTCACCTCGAAAGAGACCTCGGTCACTACCGCCATGGCCTGCGACGCCGTGATCTTCCCCGGTTTTGCCTGCGTCAGTGGACGCGGCTCACTGGATCAACTCCGCCGTTTCGATCGCCCGCTGCTGCTCGAGCTCGACGAAGCGCATGGGCGCCAGGAAGTCCTTCTCGTAGGCGCAGGCGATGAGGATGTACGCCTGTATCTCGGAGGCAAATACGTCGAACTGACGCGAGATGTCTTCGAACGCGTGTGGAACGGTCGTTTCTATGCGGTCTTCCGCACCGACCCGTCCATGCCTGCGAAGCTTTCCCGGGGTGACACGGGCGCGGGCGTAGGTTGGCTGTTGACCCACCTGCCGCCGGAGGGTACGGCGGCACCCACCACGTTCGATCGCGGCGTGCAGGCACGCGTGCTCGCGGTGCAGCAGCGCTTTGGTATCGCCGCCGACGGTGTCGTCGGCCCGGAGACCATGTTCGCCCTGTCGTCGCTCGAAACCGAAGGTCCGCATCTCGCCCGCGGCATTCCTTGACCATGTTCGTCCACGTGGACACACGTCGGCGGTCGCGCCTGTGCTGGGCGACGATACTGATCGTCGTGGTCTGCGTCGTCAGCTTCGTGGGCCTGGCACTGGCCGGCCGGGACGAACGTACGTTGATCATGCGGCACTGGGGGACGGTCCCGGCACACCTGTTCGGTACAGGCTTGCCGCTGTGGCAGCAGATCAGCGATCCCGCCCTGCTGCGGCTGCTGACGGCGACATTCATCCACGGCGGCTGGCTGCACCTAGTCAGCAACCTGCTGTTCCTGGTGATCTTCAGCCTACCCGCCGAGCGCAGCCTCGGTTCGCCGCGCTTCCTGCTGTTGTTCCTGCTCGGCGGTGTGGTCGCGAACCTGATCGGCGCCATCTCGCTCACCGGCGCACGCGTGGCGATCATCGGCTGCAGCGGTGCGGTGTCGGCCGTGGTCGGCGCCTACGTCACGCTGTTCCCTCGCGCCAAGCTAGGGCTCGTGCTGCCGCTGGGTCTGTTCCTCGAGTTCGTCCGCGTACCCGCGTTTCTGCTGATCGGCATCTGGGCGCTGGTGCAGCTGCTTTTCAGCTATGCCGGCGCCAGCTACGGTGCGGTGGTCTGGTGGACCCACATCGGCGGCTTCCTTTTCGGCATCGTGTTTGCGTTCGTCTCGCGTGGTGCCATCGTTCGTCGCTTACGTAACTGAGGTTTCCTCTTCCGCTCGCGATGCGTGCAGGTGTTCGCGTACGAAGCCGCGCAGCAATCGCGTCGCATGCGGCGTGGGCACCACGGCCGCCAGCATCTGCGCCGGCGCGAGGCCTTCCTGGTCGAGGACATCGTGGCGTCGGCGGATATAGGCGCGCATGACCTCGGTCGAAAACTCAGGGTGGAACTGCATGCTGGCGGCGTGCCTGCCATAGCGGACGAGATGGTGCGGATCGCGTTGGGATCCCGCTAGCGAGACGGCGCCGCGCGGTAGCTCCAGCACGCTCTGTTCGTGCGTAGCATGGGCCGCGAAGGTCTTGGGCAGCGCCGCGGCGAGCGGGTCGCCTTGCACCTCGCCGCGCAAGGTAAGGGGAATCGTGCCCATCTCGCGGCCGCCGGGGAGGTAGTCGACGCGCCCACCCAGCGCATGCGACATCAGCTGGTGCCCGTAACAGACACCCAGCAGCGGCAATTCCACGTCCATGGCGTTGCGAATCCAGCCGGCCGCGCGCTCGCTCCATGGCAGCTTCTCCGTCACCATCGATGCGGAACCGGTCAGCACCGCACCCGCGATGTCGCGAGGGTCCGGCAAGGCCTCGCCCTTTTCCGCATCAACGACGCGGATATGGGACGGGCGCAGGCGCAGGCCGAGCTGGAACCAGCGGGGGAAATCACCATGGCGCGCGCTGATGACGTCGGGCGCGCGGCCGGTGCGGACGATGATCAAGGGCTTCATGAGTTGGACGTATCTTCGATGTCGCTGGGGGGGAGGACGTTGAGCACTTCGCGCACGGTGGTGATGCCGGCGGCGACCTGTGCCGCGGCGGAAATCCGCAGGGGCTTCATGCCCTCGCGCAGGGCGGCCGCGCCGAAACGGCCCAGGTCGAGTTCCGCGGAAATCAGGCTGCGCAGGCGTCCGGTCATCGGCATCATCTCGTAGACGCCGGTGCGGCCCAGGAACCCGGTCTTGCGGCATTCCAGGCAACCCACGGGCGCGAACACGCGCTCCGGCAGCGGGATGTCCCAACCACGCGTGACGACGCGCCATTCGTCCGGGTCCTGGGCGGCCGGCTGCTTGCAGTGTGGGCACAGGGTACGGACCAGGCGCTGTGCGACCACGCCGCTGAGCGTGGACTGGATCAGGTAGTGCGGCACGCCCAGGTCGAGCAGGCGGGTGACCGCGCTGGGCGAGTCGTTGGTGTGCAGCGTGGACAGCACGAGGTGGCCCGTCAACGAGGCCTGGACGGCCATCTGTGCGGTTTCCAGGTCGCGGATTTCGCCCACCATGATGATGTCCGGGTCCTGGCGCAGCAGCGTACGCACGCCCGCCGCGAAGTCCAGGTCGATCGAGGCCTGCACCTGCATCTGGTTGAGGTCGGGCGAGACCATTTCGATGGGGTCTTCCACCGTGCAGACGTTGAGCTCCGGCTTGGCCAGATGTTTCAGCGTGGAGTAGAGCGTGGTGGTCTTGCCCGAGCCGGTGGGACCGGTGACCAGCACGATGCCGTGCGGGCGCTCCACCATGCCGCGCCAAACCCGGTCTTCCTCGGCCGAAAAGCCCAGTTGCGAGAAGTCCTTCATGACCAGGTCGGGATCGAAGATGCGCATCACCACCTTTTCGCCGAAGGCCGTCGGCATGGTCGAGATACGCAGTTCCACCTCGCGGCCGCCGGCCGAACGCGTCTTGATGCGGCCGTCCTGGGGCCGGCGCTTCTCGGCGACGTCCATGCGCGAGAGGATCTTGACGCGTGCGGTGACCGCCGTCATGACCGGGGGCGGCAACTCGAACACCTTCTGCATCACGCCGTCGATGCGGAAGCGCATCTGGCCGGCATCGCGGCGTGGCTCGAGGTGGATGTCCGAGGCGCGTTGCTCGAAGGCGTATTGCAACAGCCAGTCGACGATATGCACGACATGGCGATCGTCCGCACCCAGCTCGCCGCCCTTGCCCAGTTCCACCAGCTGCTCGAAGTTGATGATCTTCGAGGTAGAGTCCTGGCCCTTCGCGTCGACCGCCAGCTGGATCGAGCGTTGCACGCCGTAGAACTCGAGCAGGTAGCGGTTGATGTCGATCGGGTTGGCGACCACGCGGCGGATGTCGCGCCGGAGCATCTGGCCGAGATCGTCGGCCCAGCTGGTGTCGAAGGGCTCCGCGGTGGCGAAGGTCACTTCATTGGCGGTGGCCGCGACCGGCAGGATCCGGTGGCGCTGTGCGTAGGCGTTGCTGACCACCTGCGTGACCTGCGCCACGTTGACCTTCATCGGGTCGATCTTCAGGTAGGGCAGGTCCGCCTTGCCGGCCAGCCACTCGACCAGGGCCTCAAGGCTCAGCGGCCGACCGGGGTCGCGGCCGTTGTCCAGCTTCGCGCTGGAAACCACGACCAGGGGATGCAGTTCGATAGCCGATCTGCCGCTGCGGGAGCCGGTGCGCACGCGCTTGGCGTCGTCGGCACTGACATAGCCGTCCACCATGAGCGCGGCGAGCACCTCGTCGAGCTCCAGCCGGCCACGGCGGCCCAGGAGGGCGGCGTGCTGCGGATTGACTGCCATCAGGTCCAACCCCGTGTTCAATACTACGCCGCTATACTAGCCCGCTTTCTCAAGGACTCGGGAACCATGTCCGCGCCCACTTTCCAAGACGTGATCCAGACCCTCAACCGCTATTGGGCGGACCAGGGCTGTGTGCTGGTGCAGCCGCTCGACACCGAAGTGGGCGCGGGCACCTTCCACCCGATGACCTTCCTTCGCTCGCTCGGACCAGAGCCCTGGGCGGCCGCCTACGTGCAGCCGTGTCGACGGCCCACGGACGGTCGCTACGGCGACAACCCGAATCGCCTGCAGCATTACTACCAGTACCAGGTAATGCTGAAGCCGAACCCCGACAACATCCTCGACCTGTACATCGGCTCGCTGAAGGCGCTGGGCATCGATCCGCTGGTGCACGACCTGCGCTTTGTCGAGGACAACTGGGAGTCGCCGACGCTGGGTGCCTGGGGGCTCGGCTGGGAGGTCTGGCTCAACGGCATGGAAGTCACCCAGTTCACCTACTTCCAGCAGGCCGGCGGCCTGGAATGCCGGCCGGTCACGGGTGAGATCACCTACGGCCTCGAGCGCCTGGTGATGTACCTGCAGAATGTCGACAGCATCTACGACATCGTCTGGGCAAACGCCCCGCATGGCGTGGTCACCTACGGCGACGTGTTCCACCAGAACGAAGTGGAGCAGAGCACCTACAACTTCGAGCACGCCAATGTGGCCGAGCTGTTCCATTGGTTCGACGTGTGCGAGGGCGAGGCCGCCAAGCTGATCGAGGCCGGCCTGCCTTTGCCGGCCTACGAGCAGGTCTGCAAGGCCAGCCACGCCTTCAACCTCCTCGACGCACGCCGGGCCATCAGTGTCACGGAACGCCAGCGCTACATCCTGCGCGTGCGTACGCTGGCCCGCAGTGTGGCCGAGGCCTACGTCGCCCAGCGCGAAAAACTCGGGTTTCCCGGCTTGAAGAAGAACGACAAGGAGGCCGTCCATGGCCGATAAGCGCCTGCCCCTCCTGATCGAACTGGGCACCGAAGAGCTGCCACCCAAGGCCCTCGACGACCTTGCCGGTGCCTTCGCGCAGGGCATCGTCGAGGGCCTGCGCAAGCGCGGCGTGGCCGCCGCCTACGAGGCCGCGAAAACCTACGCTTCGCCGCGTCGCCTTGCCGTCCATCTTCCCGATGTGGCCATTGCCCAGCCGGAGCAGACCGTGGAACGCCGTGGGCCGGCCGTGTCCGCCAGCCTCGGTGCGGACGGTGCGCCGAGCAAGGCGCTGGTCGGTTTCGCGCAGTCCTGCGGTGTGGACGTGGCGGCACTGGAAAAACTGGAGACCGACAAGGGCGCCTGGTTCGTCTTCCGTGCGGTGAAGCCGGGCCAGCCCACCGCCGCGCTGCTGCCGGAGGTGGTCGCCGAATCGCTCAAGGCGCTGCCGATTCCCAAGGCCATGCGCTGGGGTAACCGCGAGGACAGCTTCGTCCGCCCGGTCCACACCTTGCTGATGCTGCACGGCGCCGATGTGGTGGATGGCCAGGTCCTCGGACTGTCCAGCGGGCGGCTGAGCAGTGGTCATCGCTTCCACCATCCCGAGCCCGTGTCGGTGGCCGATGCCGACAGCTGGCTGGATACGTTGCGCCAGGCGCACGTGATCGCCGATCCGGCCGAGCGCCGCCAGCGCGTGGTCGACGAGGTGGCCCGGGTGGCCACCGGCGGCGTGCCGCGACTTGCCGAGGGCCTGCTGGCCGAGATCGCCAACCTCACCGAATGGCCGGTGGCGATCGCCTGCACGTTCGAGCGTGAGTTCCTGGACGTGCCGCCCGAGGCGCTGGTCACCACCATGGAGACCAACCAGAAGTTCGTGCCGGTGTTTGCCGAGGACGGCCGCCTCACCGAGCATTTCATCGGTGTCGCCAATATCGAAAGCCGCGATCCCGCGGAGATCCGCAAGGGTTTCGAACGCGTCATCCGCCCGCGCTTCGCCGACGCCAAGTTCTTCTGGGACGCCGATCTCAAAACCCCGCTGGCCGACCACCAGGAAGGCCTCAAGTCGGTCACCTACCAGCAGTCGCTGGGTAGCCTGTGGGACAAGACGGTGCGCGTGGCTGAACTGGCCCGCGTGATCGCCAACCGCGTCGGCGTCGACGCGGGGCAGGCCACGCAGGCGGCCGCGCTGGCCAAGTGCGACCTGCTGACCCGCATGGTCGGCGAGTTCCCCGAATTGCAGGGCGTGATGGGCCGCTATTACGCGACGCGCCAGGGCCTGCCCGCGGATGTCGCCGATGCGCTGGACAGCTTCTACCAGCCGCGGTTCGGCGGCGATGCCATCGCTGCCGGCAAGGTCGGCCAGGTGCTGGCCGTGGCCGAACGCCTGGATACTCTCGCGGGCATCTTCGCCGTCGGCCTGAAGCCCAGCGGCAACAAGGACCCGTTCGCCCTGCGCCGCGCGGCGCTCGGGCTCGCACGCACGCTGATCGAGGCCGGCCTCGACATCGATCTGCGCGCCGCCCTCAGCGAAGCCTTCGAGTTGGTTCCCGAAGCGGCCCTGGTGGCCGGCGTGAAGCCCGGCAAGGACGGCAAGCCGCCGGCTGTCGACATCGGTGCCCGACGTCGCGAGCTGGGCGACGAGGTGCAGGCCTTCGTGCTGGAGCGCCTGCGTGGCTATTACGCCGACCAGGGCTTCTCGGCCGACCAGTTCGAAGCGGTGATCGCGGTGTCCCCGGCCACGTTGCCGGACTTCGATCGCCGCTTGCGCGCGGTGGGCGAGTTCGCGCGACGTCCCGAAGCGGCCAGTCTGGCGGCGGCCAACAAGCGCGTGGCCAACATCCTGCGCAAGCAGGCGGAAGAGGCCGGTGCCTCGCCTGTGCCCGCTACGGTGGACCCGGCGCATTTCGAGCTCGACGCCGAGCGCGCACTGCACGCCGCGCTGGACGCGGCGCGCGCCGAGACGAAGGGCATGCTGACATCGGGCGATTACACAGGCACGCTGGCACGCCTGGCGGCGTTGCAGGGGCCGGTGGATACGTTCTTCGACGACGTGCTGGTCAACGCCGACAACGCCGCGGTGCGTGGCAACCGCCTCGCCCTGCTGGCCCAGCTCAAGGCTACGTTCGGCGCTATCGCGGACATCTCGCGGCTGTAAGCCATACCAGCCCGCACAAGCCCCCGTCGCCACTGGCGGCGGGGGGCCTACTTATCGCTCACCGCCGATCAGGCGGTGGCCTGATCGTCCGCCACACGCGACATCAGCGTATGACGGAAGGCAATCATGCGATCCGCATAGTCCACTTCGCCCGACCGACCGAGGATGGAATACATCTCGGCGACCAGATCGGCATGGCGCACGGGGGAAAACCGGCTGCCGGTCATCTCGATATCGGACTGCAGGAGCTTCATCGCAGCCGCGAGGCGGGAGGCATCCAGCGTGGACGGCACCGGGCCCGACGCTTCGCGCCCTTCACGGCCGCGCACGTTTTCCGTGGTGTCGGTACGGGCGAGCGGATCGTCGCCCGAGCCGTCCAGCATCATCGGGCCTTCGCCGGCGGCGAGCCAGACGAGGGAAAGGCCCAGTGTCTTGGCCATCGTGACGCAGCGCCCGCGCGATGGATCGGTGTTGCCGTCGCGCCAGCTGCGCACGACGCCTTCGGAAAAGCCGCAGCGTCGGGCTATCTCGCTGACGCTGCCGGACATCTTGATCACTGCCCGCACGCGGGTGGCGAACGACGACGTGACCGGCGTGACGTCGATACGTGCGGACTCTACGTTTTCGCCGGCCGCATCGGCCATGACGGAGCCCCTTGAGTTGTAATTCATGCGCTTGGAACCTCGTGTCTGAGTGGATCGGCCCCCGGCCTTCCGCGATCCAACGCGCGGACCGTGTATTCGGTGTACAGCAACTTCCCTTCGAAAGCCTTTCTGCTGAGAAGTTTCTTAGGTAACGCCATCCGCTGCCCCTGGACTCGCCAGTGCGATCGCGGCGGCGCCTAACCGTCTGTTCTTTCTTGGGATGTTGCCTGCCGGTACGAGGGCACGGGTGAGTGCGCGTCGATCCCCGGAACGTTGCAATCGGTATTTCATGCGTTATAGGGCGAATCGGCTCAGTCGGACCCGTCGCGGGGTGGTCGAATGCGCAAAACCCTACGCGCACACCCGGCAAATCCGGACTTTTCTCTAGGAATGATTCCTAGGAAAAAGGAAGGGTTTTCTTGCAAGGCCCAAAGGTCACATATGTAACTGATTGTAACGGCGCAGTTTTTTGCGTTGCCCATCACTTGCTATGGGAATAGCTGTCTAGCTACGTAAATTTTCCGTGAGATTTTCGTATTGCGTAGCGATGACAGCTTTGGATATACCTAATGCCAAGCCACGACAGTGGCGCTTCGGGGTGCAGGGTCCTTAGTAGGGGGCTCTGCTGTTGAAAGGGGATTTTTTTCAGCCTCCGATCTCTCAGAAGCCTGGCGCGAGCCGGGCCGGGGTCGGCTTGCCGCTCGACGCGACTTATCGCGCTGACGGAATTTTTAATCGGGGAGATGCAAGATGAATTCGCGCCACAACCGCGCCGCCATGATGGGACGTCGCACCGCACTGGCCCTCGCCATCGGCCTGGGTACCGTGTCCGGTGCCGCCTTCGCACAGTCCACCACGGGTTCCATCTTCGGCCAGGTGCCGGCAGGTGCGGGCCAGACCGTGACCGCCACCAACGAGACGGGTGTAACCCGCACCGTCGCCGTGGATGCCGCTGGTCGCTACACCATCACGTCGCTGCCGCTGGGTAGCTACAAGGTGACGCTGAACAAGGACGGTGCCGCCGTCGATTCGCGTTCCAACGTCTCCCTGCGCGTCGGCGCCGGTACCGAAGTGGCCTTCGACGCCGCCGCCGCTTCCGGCACCTCGGCTTCGACCAGCCTGGAAGGCGTGACTGTCTCGGCCAACGCCCTGCCGTCGATCGACGTCAGCGCGGTCGACTCGCGCACCGTCATTACCTCCGAGCAGCTGAACAAGCTGCCGCTGGCGCGTACCGCCGAAGCCATCGCGCTGCTGGCGCCGGGCGCCGTGAGCGGCAGCTCGTTCTTCGTCGGCCCGACCGGTAACGCCCTCGTCTCGATCGCCGGCAGCGCCGTCACCGAGAACGCGTACTACATCAACGGTTTCAACACCACCGACCCGCTCAGCGGCTTCGGTGGTATCACCCTGCCGTACGGCGCCATCGACCAGCAGGAAATTCTCGCCGGCGGTTACGGCGCGGCGTATGGTCGTTCGTCCGGCGGCGTGATCAGCCAGGTCGGCAAGCGCGGCACCAACGAATGGCACTTCGGTGGCCAGGTGCTCTGGGAGCCGAAGGGCACCAAGGCCGACCCGATCAACTACTACCGCCAGGTCGGTGCGCAGGCCGGCGCGCTGTACGACGACAACCGCAACGACAAGAACTGGCGCACGACGTACTCCGCGTACGCCGGTGGCCCGCTGATCAAGGACAAGCTGTACATCTTCCTTGCCGCCGAGCAGGAGCGCCGCGAGGGCAACCAGACGACCAGCATCGCGTCGCCGTTCGTGTACCAGCAGTCCTACCGTAACCCGAAGATCTACGGCAAGGTCGACTGGAACATCAACGACAGCAACATCCTCGAAGTGACCGGTGCGTCCAACAAGCAGGATTACGACGCGTCGATCTACAGCTACAGCTACGCGACCCAGCAGAAGGGTGCATACACCGGCAAGGACACCGCCGGCGCGCCGCTGAACAAGTCGGGTGCGAATCTGTACACCGCCAAGTTCACCAGCTACATCACCGATGACCTTACCCTGACCGCGCTGTACGGCAAGATGAAGGGCACGTACTACACCGCCGAGGGTGGCGATCAGTCCCTGCCGTCGATCATCACGGCGACCAACCAGGATCCGCTGATCACCGGCGGTGCCGCGATCAGCAACGCCAACCCGGCGGCGCAGACCAACAATCCGAACCATACCTCGACCAACACGAACTTCCGTGTCGACCTGAGCTATCACATCGGCGACCACACCATCGTGGCCGGTCTGGATAACCAGAAAGTGGCCGATAACGATGACGGCCAGAGCACGACGGGTCCGGGTTACGCCTGGGAGTACCTGAACACCGACGCGGGCACGCCCATCATCGGCACGCTGCCGACCGACGACGCCTATGTCGCTCCCCCGGGTGGTCGTGGTTACTACGTCGCGCGTTACGTCTACAGCACCGCCGCGTCGGTTCGCACCACGCAGCGTGCGCAGTACATCGAGGACACCTGGCAGGTCAACGATCGCTGGATGTTGAAGCTGGGCCTGCGGAACGATCAGTTCACCAACTACAACCAGGACGGCCAGCCGTACCTGCGCCTGACCACGCCGCAGTGGGCCCCGCGTCTGGGCGCCACCTGGGACGTCAACGGCGACTCCAGCCTGAAGATCTACGCCAACGCGGGTCGCTACTACCTCGCGTTGCCGGCGACCGTCGCGCTGCGTTCCGCCGGTGCCTCGCTCTACACCCGCGAGTACTTCAACTACACGGGCATCGACGCCAACGGTATTCCGTCGGGCCTGACGCCGATCGCCAGCAGCACGGGCGGCCCGATCTCGGCCAACCGCGAGTACGGCATCCCGCGCGATCCGGCCACCGCCGCCGCCACCAACATCAAGTCGCAGTACCAGGACGAGTTCATCCTCGGCTTCGACGCCGCGCTGACGGACAAGTGGACCTACGGTGCCAAGGCCACCGTGCGCAAGCTGCGTAACTCGATCGACGATGTCGGCGACAGCAGTGCGATCGAGGCCAAGATGATCCGTTCGGGTATCGATCCGAACACCATCGGCGCCATCCAGGGCAGCTACCTGTTCAACCCGGGCCGTGCCAACACCTTCCTGGTGCCGAACACCAACGGCGGCTTCTACAGCGTCGACATGAACAACCAGGACTTCGGCTTCCCGCACAACAAGCGCAGCTACTACGGTCTCGAGATGTACCTGGACCATGCCTGGGACGGCAAGTACCAGGTCCGCTTCGACTACGTCTACTCGAAGAGCTACGGCAACTCGGAAGGCCAGGTCCGTTCGGACATCCGTCAGGACACGGTCTCGGCGACGGTCGATTGGGATTACGCCGAAGTCATGCAGTACGCCAACGGCGAACTGGCCAACAGCCGCAAGCACCAGTTCAAGGCCTACGGTTCGTACCAGCTGGCGCCGGAATGGCTGGTTGCCGCGAACATCAACATCGCCTCGGGCGCACCGAAGAGCTGCCTCGGCTTCTACGGCCCGAACCAGACGAACCCGAACCTCGGCTACGGCTCCTACTACCACTGGTGCGACGGTCAGCCGTCGCCCCCGGGTGAAGCGGGCCACAATCCCTGGACCTACATCGTCACGGGCAGTCTGGAATACCGTCCGGAATGGGCCGACAAGAAGCTGGCCTTCAACGTCACGGTGTTCAACCTGCTGAACCAGCGCAAGGAAACGCAGGTTTACCCGCTGCACGGCACCACGCAGCAGCTGAACCCGCGGTACGGCGTTCCCATCTACCAGACCACGCCGCGTTACGCTCGCTTCGGCATCAGCTACGACTTCTGATAGCGCGCCGCGTATCGCACAACAAGAAAAAGACCGCGGGGGGCAAGGCTTTGCCCCCCGACGGTAAGGAAACGTGCTCCCCAGATCGCCTTCTTCCGCCTCCCGGATGAGGGCTTTTTTTTCGGAACTGTTTATTTCTCAAGCAAAAATCCCCTGATTTCCGCGAGTTGGCAGCCATACCTGAACGAGTTCCGCACTAGGAAAAACACCTAGCCCGTGTAAATAATTTGTTGACACGGCAGTCGGGTCACGCCTATGTTCGGCATCGGCGATACCTGACTGACCCTTTCGTGAACCGCGAAAGGCGAAGGGTGGGTTCTTCGTCAGGGCTTGTCAGAAGCTGGTCAGGGGTTGGCGTTCTCTCTGGGAGGAGTAGGACGCTGGTATCCACCCCTCGGATCCGAGCGACGGACAAGGCCATTTTTTCCGGCCTTTGGTCGGTTTTGCTCGTTTTTTTGGGCCCTGTTAGGGTCGATCTGGGGAGATTTGCAATGAGTTCTCGCAGCATCCGGCAGGCTTCCGTCCTGCGTCGTTCGTCGCTGGCGCTTGCGCTGGCGCTCAGCCTGGGCGGCACTGGTGCCGTTCTCGCGCAGTCCACCACCGGTAACATCTTCGGTTCGGGCGCCCAGCCGGGCGACTCCGTGCAGATCAGCGGCTCGACGGGTATCACCCGCGAAGTGCCGGTCGACGCGGCTGGCCGCTACCAGTTCAACAACCTGCCGGTCGGCAGCTACCAGGTCGACCTCAAGCGCAATGGCGCCGTCGTCGATTCGCGCAAGAATGTCAGCCTGACGGTCGGCAAGGGTTCGGACGTGTCGTTCAACGCCGCCACGACCTCCGCCAGCGCCCAGTCGCTCGATTCGGTCACCGTCACGGCGAACAGCCTGCCGCCGGTCGACGTCTCGACCGTCGACTCGCGCACCGTCATCACCTCCGAACAGCTGGCCAAGCTCCCGCTGGCGCGCACCGCCGAAGCTATCGCGCTTCTGGCTCCGGGTGCCGTCGCAGGCAGCGGCTATTTCTCGGGTCCCACCGGCAATGCCCTGGTCTCGATCGGCGGCGGCTCGGTCACCGAGAACGCGTACTACATCAACGGTTTCAACACGACCGATCCCATCAGTGGTTTCGGCGGCATCAGCCTGCCGTATGGCGCGATCGATCAGCAGGAAGTGCTGGCCGGTGGCTACGGCGCAGCTTACGGCCGTTCGGCCGGTGGCGTGATCAGCCAGGTCGGCAAGCGCGGTACCAATGAATGGCATTTCGGTGCGCAGGTACTGTGGGAGCCGCGCGGCACTCGCTCGACCCCGGGCAACGATCACTACATGATCAATGGTCCGACCACCACCGCGGGTGAGATCTACAACTACAACAAGAAAGACACCCAGATGCGTACGGTCGAGTCGGCCTACGTGGGCGGCCCGCTGATCAAGGACAAGCTGTACATCTTCCTCGCCGCCGAGCAGGAGAAGGTGAACCAGGATCGTTACACCAGCCAGGATTCCCCGAACTACTACGACCGTTCCTACCGGAACCCGAAGTTCTACGGCAAGCTGGACTGGAACATCAACGACAGCAATATCCTTGAAGTCACCGGCGCATCCAATAAGCAGAACTACGACGCCAACGTCTATAACTTCGACTACAGCGATCTAAGCCGCGGCTCGCTCGTGGGCAAGGACACGTCGGGTAATCCGCTGAACAAGACCGGCGCGGATCTCTACACAGCCAAGTACACCAGCTACATCACCGATGATCTGACGCTGACGGCTCAGTACGGCAAGATGCACGGCACGTATTACAGCCAGGTGCCGCAGACCCAGCTGCCGCACATCATCACCCCGAACCAGCAGGACCCGACGATCGCGAACGGCGTGTCGAACGACAATCCCAGCACGCGCGTCTATGATCCGCAGCACAAGTCGACCAATACCAACCTCCGTATCGACCTGAGCTACCACGTGGGCGATCACACGATCACCGGTGGTATCGACAACCAGGACGTCCGCGACAGCAACGACGGCCTGGGCACTTCGGGTCCGGGTTATGCGTGGGAATACGGCAAGGCGACTGACGGCGTCACGCCGATCGCCGGTTCGCCGGGTAGCGATAGCTACGTGGGTCCCGCAGGTGGCCAGGGTTACTTCGTTGATCAATACAAGTACGACGCTCGCGCCTCGGTGCGCGTGAAGCAGCGTGCGCAGTACCTCGAAGACTCCTGGCAGATCAACGACCGTTGGTTGCTCAAGGTCGGTATCCGCAACGACCAGTTCACCAACTACAACGGCGTCAGCCAGCCTTACCTGCGTCTGACCAGTCCGCAGTGGGCGCCGCGTATCGGCGCGACCTGGGACGTCAATGGCGATTCCAGCCTGAAGATCTATGCGAACGCAGGTCGCTACTACCTGGCGATGCCGGCAAGCGTGGCGCTGCGTTCGGCTGGCCAGTCGCTCTTTACTCGCGAGTACTACACCTATACGTCGATCGATGCCAATGGCATCCCGTCGGGCCTGACGCCTATCGCTACGGCGACCGGCGGCCCGATCTCGAGCAATCGCGAATACGGCTTCCCGCGTGACCCGAAGACGGCGGCTGCCACGAACCTCCAGTCGGAATACCAGGACGAGTTCATTCTCGGCTTCGACAAAACGCTGGGCGACAAGTGGGTCTACGGTGCGAAGGCCACCGTGCGTAAGCTGAAGAATGCGATCGACGATACCGGTGGCGCGGATGCTATCTACAGCGCGCTGGCCCGCCAGGGTGTGGATCCGGCGACCATCGGTCCGGTCCAGGGCAGCTACCTGTTCAACCCGGGTCGCGCGGCCGACTTCAAGGTTCCCAACCTCAACGGCGGCTACTACACCGCGCACATCTCCAATGCTGACTTCGGCTTCCCGCAGCTGAAGCGCAACTACTACGGGCTTGAGATGTACCTCGAGCACCCGTTCGATGGTAAGTGGTACGGAAAGGTGGATTACCTGTACTCGAAGAGCTACGGTAATTCCGAAGGCCAGGTGCGCTCGGATATCGGTCAGTCTGACGTGTCCGCGACGGTCGACTGGGATCTGCCGGAGTTGATGCAGTACTCCAACGGTGAACTGTCCAACAGCCGCCGCCATGTCCTGAAGGCTTACGGCTCGTACCAGATTGCCGACGAGTGGATGCTGTCAGGCAACTTCACAGCTGCCTCGGGCGCGCCCAAGTCTTGCCTCGGCTATTTCGGTGCCGGGCAGACGGATCCGACGGGCTACCAGTCTTACTATCACTACTGCTACGGCCAGCCGTCGCCTCCGGGTGCAGCAGGTCACAACCCGTGGACGTACCTGGTGGACCTGACCGCCGAGTACCGTCCGATGTGGGCTGACAAGAAGCTGGCCTTCAACGTCACGGTGTTCAACGTGCTCAACACCCGTGAGCGTCTGGCGACGTACCCGCAGGCGGGCCGTACCGGCGCTGTCGATCCGAACTACCGCACGGCGCTCTACCAGACCACGCCGCGCTACGCCCGCTTCGGCATCACCTACGACTTCTAATCGTCGAGTGTTGTCCAGCATCGCCATTCTCCTTCGGGTGAATGGCGCCAATGAAAACGCCACCCATCCGGGTGGCGTTTTTTTTGCATGGAATAGGGTGACCAGGTCGCTGCCATGCTGGCAGCTTGGCCGTTTCCGGCAAACCTGCCTTTAAACATGCCAACGGGGTCTCCTTTTACGAAAACTCAGGTAATTCCTCCCTTGACTTTTACAGGAGAGATTTTGCCGGTATGCTCCAAGGTTCCCCCGGGACGTGTTGCCGCGCCATGCGCACGCGTATCGTCCGCGACCCAAATCCGTTTCGTTTCCTATGAGGTTCGACCATGCGCAGGATCTTCTTGTCGCTCGCTTCCGTGACTGCCCTGGCGCTTGCCGGCTGCGGTGGCGGCTCCGACAACAACGGCCAGCAGGCCGCCGCCGGTGGCAGCGACAGTGCCGCTCCCGCCAATGCCGTCACGGGTAGCGTCACCCTGCGTGACGCGGGTGCTCAACTGTCGCCGGATGCCAAGCTCGATCTCAAGCTGGTGGACGTCAGCGCCGAGGGCTCGCAGCCCCTGGCCACCAAGACCGTGCAGCCGGTGACGTTGCCGCAGTCGTTCCAGCTCGATTTCAACGCTTCGGATCTCAACCCGAACGACATCTACATCGTCGAAGCGTCGCTTCAGGACGGTGAGCGTCACTATTCGTCGCCGTTGAAGACCCCGGTGCTGACCAAGGGTGCCAAGAACGTCGCCAATATCCAGATGGTCGGCGAAGCCACCCCGGGCGAGAAGGAGCTCAACGGCTTCAACAGCCTGAAGAAGAACATCGGCGGCCTGAAGATGACCCAGGGCACCGCGTTGAAGGAAGGCGAGTCGCGCGGCTGGCAGATCTTCAAGAAGGGCAGCGACGTGCAGTTCGTCATCGAGCTGGTCGACTACGGCGACAAGGGCTTTACCTCGACCAACTATGCCTACAAGGATGGCAAGCCCTGGGTGATCGTCCAGGAGAAGAAGCCCAGCAAGGATGGCAAGCCGACCTCCACCGAGCGCGCGGGCTGGAACGATGCCGGCGAGCTGGTGCTCAAGCAGAACGAGGCCGGCGGCAAGGTCGACGTGCTCAGCGACGACGCTGCCAACGACCTGAAGAAGCAGGCCGAGGCGATGTACGCGAAGGCCGGCGGCAAGAAGTAAGCCGTCCTTTCCGCGCATGAAGAACGCCGGCCATGTGCCGGCGTTTTTTCGTCAACGTATCCAAAAAAAACGCCGACGCGAGGTCGGCGTTTTTCATCGCATGACGGCGTGGATCAGAACGCCATCTTCAGCCCAAGATTGAGGCTGTTGTAACGCTGCGTATCGTCAGCAAAGCGACCGCTGTAGCTGGCCCAGCCGCTCCAGCGCTGGCTGAAGTCGGCGCTGACACCCAGATCGGCGGTGACCCAGGTCTTGTCCGGGGTGAAGCCCTGGACGTCGAACCGGCCGGCCATGCTGTTGAGCCCGGCCGACACGAAGCGATCGTCGGCGCGGCCGTCGTGGTTGTAGCCCACTTCGGCGAACGGGTGCAGCAGGGTAGCACCGGCCTGCCAGGAACCCTGCAGGCGCCAGCCGGCGGTTTCGATGCGGGCGTTGCGGGTCTGGCGACCGAAGGTCATCGCTGTGCTGCTGTCGCTGCGCTCGGTGTAGCCGAACACGCGAAGCTGTTCCCATTCCACGCTCACGAACGGACCGGTCTTCAGCGTGTCGCTGCCGAACCACCAGCCGCCCTGCAGGCCTGCGCCCACGTGGGAGCCGTCGGTCTTGCCGGTTTCGGTGCGGCGTGCGGCGCCGAGGTCGATGCGACGATCGATGTCGGTAAAGCTGAGCTGGCCGAAGCTGACGAACGCGCCGCCGTAGCCGCCGCCCTGGTGGTAGAACGCATAGCCGGAACCGGCCACGTCCTGCATCTTGTAGCCGCCGCCACCCTGGAAGTCGGCGTTGTTCTGCGACAGGCCCAGCGCGACACCGACCGACACGTTGTCGTTGACGCGGGCATCCGCGCCCACGGTCAGGTTGACGTTGTCGCTGTCGGTCTTGGGCGAGGTGTCGGTCGACTTGAACTTCTGCTGGCCGTAATCCACCGCGGCGAACACGCGCGATTCCGCGCCGAAGTTGTCGGCCATCATCTGGCCACGCAGGGCGCGGACATGGGCCGCGTTGGACGCGAGACCGGCTTCACCGAGCAGCGAGATCTTCTGCGGCGCGCTGATGATCGACACCGCGTACTGGCCGAGGATCGCGTGGGCGGCCGTGGTCGGATGGATGCCGTCGGCGAAGAGGTAGGTGGACGCCGCATTCGGGTCGCGCAGCGTGGCGGGCGTGCAGGTCAGCGACGAGGCCGTGGTGCAGGCCGGCACGGTGACGTTGGTGAAGCCGTAGGCGCTGGGGTTGGCGATGACTTCGTTGAGGATCGCGTAGGCGTTGACCGGCACGATGCCGCGACCGGCCTGGGTCAGTCCACCGGACAGCACGCCGTTGTAGACCTGGGCCAGCTGCGAGATCTGGCCGGCGGCCGTGGCACCCTGGGAGAGGGCAGCCGGGGTCTTGCCCACATCGGGCAGGTTGAAGACGACGATGGTCTTCGCGCCGGCGGCCTGCAGGGCCTTGATCTGGCCGACTTCGTTGGTGGCCGCGGTGGCGACGACGACCTGGGCCGTGGCCGGGTTGGCCGTGGCGGCGAGCAGGTCGTTCGCGCCGATCCACATCGTGTAGAGCGCGTTCGGATCGGCCTTGCCACCGGTGGAGGCGAGGTAGGTCTGGATCTGCGTCGAGGTCGGCGGCACGGTCAGCGGCGTGCCGGTAACCGGGTTCACGGTGGCGGCGCGCGCATTGCCGTAGGCGTAGTCGGTGCCGCCCTTGAGCGACGGCGTGAGCGTCAGGCCGTAGTTGGCCGCGATGTTCTCCACGGCCAAGGTACCCGGGTTGGTGGTGAAGCGCAGCGCGACCGGCGAGCGAAGCAGCGTGGAGACGTTACCGCTGTCGCTGAGCGAGTCGCCGAAGGACACCACCTGCGTAAAACCGTCGGCGTGTGCCCCGGCACTGGCGAGGAGGGCAGCGCCGATGGCGCCGGCGAGATGACGAATACGCATGTGGAATCACTCCGTGTGTGGGGCGTTAGAGAAACGTTACGGTAATCGAAGCCATACGCGAGCGCATGCTGCGCCGCGGTAGGGGCTTGCGTACGGGTTGTCCCTGAGTCGCGCGCCCCCGAAGAGGCGCGCGCGTATGTTGCGTTATTTCTTAAGGGCGCGCGACAACGCATCGGCAAAGATGCTGTTGGCGGGCGCGGCCGCCGGCTTGGGCGGTGCCGCGTTGCGGTTGCCGCCGCCTTGTCCGCCACGGCGGTTGCCGCCGGTGCCGGCCGTGTCGTCGCGTGACCCCGGGCGGCCGCCGCGGGCTTCGCCCGGTACGTCGTCCAGGCGCATGCTCAGCGCGATACGTTTACGCGGCAGGTCTACTTCCATCACCTTCACCTTGACCACGTCGCCGGCCTTCACGGCATCGCGCGGGTCCTTGACGAAGGTGTGCGACAGGGCGGACACGTGGACCAGGCCGTCCTGGTGCACGCCGATGTCCACGAACGCACCGAAGGCCGCCACGTTGGTGACGCGCCCCTCGAGCACCATGCCGACGGTCAGGTCTTTCAGGTCTTCGACGCCCTCGGCGAAGCTGGGCGCGACGAACTCGGGACGCGGATCGCGACCGGGTTTTTCCAGCTCTTTCAGGATGTCGCGCACCGTGGGCACGCCGAAGGTTGCGTCGGTGAAATCTTCCGCCTTGAGGTTGCGCAGGAACGACGTGTCACCGATGACCTGCTTCACCTCGCGGCCGCACTGCTTGAGGATGCGCTCGACGACGGGGTAGGCCTCGGGATGCACCGAGCTGGCATCCAGCGGGTTGCTGCCGCCACTGATACGCAGGAAGCCGGCACATTGCTCGAATGCCTTGTCGCCCAGGCGCGGCACCTTGAGCAGGTCCTTGCGGCTGGGGAACGGGCCGTTCGCGTCGCGGTGCTTGACCACGTTCTCGGCCACGCTGCCGGACAGGCCCGCCACGCGTGCCAGCAGCGGCGCGGATGCCGTGTTCACGTCCACGCCCACGGCGTTCACGCAGTCCTCCACGCGCGCGTCCAGGGCGCGGGCCAGCTTCACCTGGTTCACGTCGTGCTGGTACTGGCCCACGCCGATGGCCTTGGGCTCGATCTTCACCAGTTCGGCCAGGGGGTCCTGCAGGCGGCGCGCGATGGACACGGCGCCGCGGATGGAGACGTCCACGTCCGGGAATTCCTTCGACGCGAGCTCGGACGCCGAGTACACCGAGGCCCCCGCTTCGCTGACCACCACCTTGGACAGGTTGAGATCGGCGTGCTTGCGCATCACTTCGGCGGCCAGCTTGTCGGTCTCGCGCGAGGCGGTGCCATTGCCGATGGCGATCAGGTTGACGCCGTGCTGCTTGCTCAGCTGCGCGATGCGGGCGATGGACTGGTCCCACTGGTTGCGCGGCTCATGCGGGTAGATGGTGTCGTAGGCCACCAGCTTGCCCGTGGCGTCCACGATGGCCAGCTTGCAGCCGGTGCGGATGCCCGGGTCCAAGCCCATGACCGTCTTCGCGCCGGCCGGCGCCGCAAGCAGCAGGTCTTTCAGGTTGTCGCCGAACACGCGGATCGCTTCGTCCTCGGCGCCTTCGCGCACGCGGCCGAACAGGTCCAGCGTCAGGTGCAGGTGCAGCTTCACGCGCCAGGTGAGGCGCACGGTCTCGCGCAGCCAGGCATCGGCGGCGCGGCCCTTGTTGACGATGCCCGCGCGTGCCGCCACGCGGCCTTCGCCCTCGGCATGGCCCTGGTCGGCGTCCACTCCCGGCTGGAGGTCTATTTCCAGCACCCCTTCATTGCGTGCGCGCATCAGCGCGAGCAGGCGGTGCGACGGAATGCGCGAGACGGCTTCGGTGTGGTCGAAGTAGTCGCGGAACTTGGCGCCCTCGTTTTCCTTGCCGGCCACCACGACGGCACGGATCTGGCCTTTTTCCCACAGCCAGTCGCGGAGTTCGCCGACCA
Source organism: Luteibacter sp. 9135 (assembly GCF_000745005.1). Classification (NCBI taxonomy): domain Bacteria; kingdom Pseudomonadati; phylum Pseudomonadota; class Gammaproteobacteria; order Lysobacterales; family Rhodanobacteraceae; genus Luteibacter; species Luteibacter sp. 9135. The sequence continues at coordinate 1,359,314 of NZ_JQNB01000001.1, forward strand.
GTGTGGCGTCCTCGGCGATGCTTTCCATCAGGATGGCCCGCGCGCCGTCGAGAGCGGCCTTGACGTCGGCGATGCCCTTGTCGGCATCGACGAAGCCGGCGGCGACGGTTTCGGGCTGCTGCGTGGGGTCGTCGCGCAGGCCGAGCGCCAGCGGTTCCAGGCCGGCTTCGCGTGCGATCTGGGCCTTGGTGCGTCGCTTGGGCTTGTACGGAAGGTAGAGATCTTCCAGGCGCGCCTTGGTATCGGCGCCCAGGATGTCGGCCTTCAGGGCGTCGGTCATCTTGCCCTGCTCGACGATGCTGTCCAGGATCGCCGCGCGGCGGTCTTCCAGCTCACGCAGGTAGCGCAGGCGCTCTTCGAGGAGGCGCAGCTGGATGTCGTCGAGCCCGCCGGTGACTTCCTTGCGGTAGCGGGCGATGAACGGCACCGTGGCGCCGCCGTCGAGGAGCTCCACCGCCGCGCGCACCTGTTCGGGCTTGGCGGCGATGTCCTGGGCAATACGTTGTTCGATGCTCTGCATGGCTTTCCTGTGCTTTGCTCAGCCGGCCGGAACGTCGGACCGGGCCGCCGATGATAGCAAGCACGGGGAGCCACCCGGCCGTGGGGCCGGGCGGGGCAGCCGGGTCAGGCGTTGAAGCTGCCGCCGACACCGCCGCGCGGGGCCGGGCGCGGCTGCCTGCCCACGCGGCCCATGACCACGTAGGTGCTGGCGAGCAGGTCGTGCACACCCTGCTTGCGCTGGGTAAAGGCCGCTGTGACGTAGAACACCATCGGCACCAGCAGGGTCACCGCGTTCAACAAACGCACGGCGTTGCGCGCGGCGGCGCGGCCCAGGGTCAGCCGTTGGCCGGTGGTATCGGTGACGTGGATGCCGCAGGCCAGCTTGCCGGGCGTGGCCTGCCATTTCGAGCTCTCGAACAGCACGTAGTAGGCGAAACCCACCACCAGCAGCACGTAGGAGATCGGCCGCATGGCTTCGACATAGGCGGTAATGGCCGCCGCCTGGTCGTGCTCCATCCGGGCGAACGTGCTGGTGATGACGTCGCTCATGCCCATCATGATGCTGATGAAGGTGAACGGCACCATCAGCACGATGTAGTCGATCACCCACGCGCCCAGCCGCAGCCAGAAACCGGCGTGCTCGGGCTCCACGGCGGCATCGTTGATGCCGAGGAAGGGCGGCGGCGGAGGCGGCACCGCGCCCGGCGCGACGGCGGGGCGCTCATCGGGGAAGAGTTCGCCGAGGGGGCGCCAGTCGGTCATGCCTTCGTGCCAGCCGAGTTCGTCGGAGCGGCAGGTGCCGTCCCTCAGCCACTGACGGACTTCGTCGTCCGTGTAAGGTCCGAACCGCTCGCCGTTACGTCCGATCCACACTTGCATGCTGTGCTCATCCCGCCTTTGCTGACGGGACGATGATGCCAGATGGATGCCCCGGCAGGTCAGGCCGCGCGGCGTTTGAGGTGAACCAGCAGCAGCGAAATGGCCGCGGGCGTCACGCCGCTGATGCGTGAGGCCTGGCCGATGGTGGCGGGAAGCGCACGCTTCAGCTTGAGCAGCACCTCGGCCGACAGGCCCCGGACGCGATCGTAGTCGAAGCTCTCGGGGATGCTCGTGGATTCCTGCCGGCGCTGGCGTTCGATGTCCTCACGCTGGCGCTCCAGGTAGCCGGCGTATTTCGCCTGCACTTCGACTTGCAGTGCCACTTCGGCATCGTCCACGGGTGGACCCAGTTCGGGCACGCCGGTCAGCAATGCGTAGTCCAGTTCGGGGCGGCGCAGCAGATCCAGGGCATGTGTCTCGCGGCTGACGGCAATGCCCAGCGAACGCTGCACGGCGGCACCGAGCGCGTTGGCGGGCGCCGCCCACAGGCCGCGCAGGCGAGCGGTCTCGCGCTCGGCCGCATCGCGTTTGGCCTCGAAGCGGCGAAACCGATCCTCCGGCACCAAGCCCTTGGCGTAACCGTGGGCGGTGAGGCGCAGGTCGGCGTTGTCCTCGCGCAGGTGCAGGCGGTACTCGGCCCGCGACGTGAACATGCGATAGGGCTCGATGGTGCCGTTGGTGGTCAGGTCGTCGATCAGCACGCCCATGTAGGCTTCGTCGCGACGCGGGTACCAGGGCGCCTCGCCGCGCACGATCAGCGCGGCGTTCATGCCGGCGATCAGGCCCTGGGCGCCCGCTTCCTCGTAACCGGTGGTGCCGTTGATCTGGCCGGCGAACCACAGGCCCGGAATGGCCTTGGTTTCCAGCCAGGGATGCAGGCCTCGCGGATCGAAATAGTCGTATTCGATGGCGTAGCCGGGGCGCGTGATATGCGCGTTGGCGAAGCCGGGGATCGAACGCACCAGGGCGTACTGCACGTCGAACGGCAGCGAGGTGGAAATGCCGTTGGGATAGATCTCGCAGGTATCCAGTCCTTCCGGCTCGACGAAGATCTGGTGGGAGGTCTTGTCGGCGAAGCGAACCACCTTGTCCTCGATCGACGGGCAATAGCGTGGACCGACGCCTTCGATCTGCCCGCTGTACAGCGGCGAGCGATCCAGTGACCCGCGAATCAGTTCGTGTGTCGCTTCGGTGGTGTGCGTGATCCAGCAGCTGACCTGCCGCGGATGCTCCGCGGCCGAGCCCATGTAGGAGAAGTGCGGCATGGGCTGGTCGCCCGGCTGTTCCGCCAGCAGCGAGAAATCGATGCTTCGGCTGTCGATGCGCGGCGGCGTGCCGGTCTTCAGGCGGTCGGCGGCGACGGGCAGTTCGCGTAGTTTCGCGGCCAGCGTGGAGGCCGGCGGATCGCCTGCGCGCCCGCCCGCGTACTGCGCGCTGCCGATGTGGATCTTGCCGGCGAGGAAGGTGCCTGCCGTGAGCACGACGGCGGGCGCATGGAAGTCCAGCCCCATCTGCGTGCGCACACCGGCCACGCGACCGTCGACGAGAATCAGGTCGTCCACCGCCTGCTGGAACAGCGACAGGTTGGGCTGCGTCTCCACCATCGAGCGGATCGCGGCGCGGTAAAGGGTGCGATCGGCCTGGCAGCGCGTGGCACGCACCGCCGGGCCTTTCGACGCGTTGAGGGTGCGCCACTGGATGCCGGCGCGATCCGCGGCGCGGCCCATGGCGCCACCCAGGGCGTCGATCTCCTTGACCAGATGGCCCTTGCCGATGCCGCCGATCGCCGGGTTGCAGCTCATCTGGCCGATGGTTTCGATCGAGTGGCTGAGCAGGAGCGTGCGAGCGCCGGCGCGCGCGGCGGCCAGCGCGGCTTCGGTACCGGCGTGTCCGCCACCGACCACGATGACGTCATAGGTTTCTGAATGCAGCATGGTAAGGTTTCGGGCGGGACGTGCCGTGATTTTACGCCGAGTGGAGCCGCCGCGCCGGCCGGCACGTCAGCTTCGCTCGGTGGGTTTGGCACGCCTCGTGCTTTCTCACTTTTGCACTTCAACCAGGCAGACGCTGCGCGATCAGACGCGCGCCGAGACCGAACGCAGGGGTTTGGTCGCGTGCTGGTAGAAGGAAGCGGGATGTGGGCAAGGATGCCTCATTCGGTTCGAATGAGATCTGGCGCCCGGCGGTCTCAGGAACAGGGGGAATCCAGGATGACCGTGCTGCCGGGCGCCAGAAACCTTATGACTGGCACGAAGGCCGTAGCTGACCGCTGCGGCTTTCTTCGTTGTAGGCGAATCTACACCGTTAACATGCCCCGGGTGTGATTTTTTTGTCAAAGTTGCGCTCTAATTCGGCAGTGAGTGACGCAGTGCGTCAGTCTTGTACCCTCACTGTCGCAGGTTGTGACGCAGATCACGCTTCCGCCGTCGGCTAGCCCATCGCAATGCGGGCGAGGATATCCGTCAGATCCCTAGACAGGTCCTTGCGCGCCGCCAGGTCGGCAATCACCGCATGGGCGGCCTCCCGCCGCACCGGCTCCAGTCGCTTCCAGCCGTTGAAGGCCGTGGCCACCCGTGCTGCTACCTGCGGGTTCAGGGCATCGATCGCTACCAGCCGGTCACCCAGCCAACGGTAGGCCGCGCCGTCGGCACGATGGAAGCCCGAGGGGTTGGCCCGCGCAAACGTTCCGATCAGCGACTGCACCCGGTTCGGGTTCTTCAGCGTGAACGCCGCATCGTGCTCGACGGACTGCACGCGCGCGAATGCGCCGTCCCCCGGCAGCTGGGCCTGCGCCGCGAACCACTTGTCCAGTGCCAGCGCATTGCCCGCGTAGCGCTGACGGAAGTGGGCAAGGGCGGGCTCCGCCGCGACAGGGTCGAGCGTCGCCAGCGTGGTCAGTGCGGCCAGGCGATCGGTCATGCCCGGTGCCTCGTCGTATTGCGCGCGGGCCAGGCCGGTGGCGGTGGCTGGATCGACCAGCCCCAACAGATCGAGCATGCGACGCTTCAGCTGCCTGCCGGCCTGGGCGGGTGCATCCAGCGCCGCCGTGGTGGCGGCATGCAGCGATCGGTAGCGATCGTGCAGTGCGTCGCGCCCGATGCGGGTAGCCAGCGCGTGCAACATGGCCTGGCGCACCGCGCGGATACGGTCGGGATCGCGTTCGGGCTGGCGCTCCACCAGTTCGATCTCGCCCGGCGGCGTCAGCAGTTCGGCGAGCAGGGCGTCATCCACCGACGCGTCGTGGAACAGGTCGGCAAGCGCCGCCGTCCAGGCGTCGAGCGCCGCGGCGCCTGGCCGGCTGTCGCGGACGTCGTCATACGCCAGCCCTGCAAGCTGCTGGCCGGCTTCCCACCGATTGAAGCCGTCGGCATCGTGGCGCAGCAGCAGCGCCAGCTCGTCGGGCGCGTAGTCGCATTCCAGGATCACCGGCGCCGAGAAGCCACGCAGCAGCGAGGGCACGGGAGGCGCGTCGATGTCCTCGAAGACGAAGACCTGTTCCGGACCATCCAGCACCATTGTGCGTTCGATGCCGGCTGCCGCTGGCTCGCCGTCGAGGCGCAACGGCAGCGCCGTGCCGTCCCGGGCGAACAGCGACAGCCGCACCGGTATGGGGAGCGGCTGCTTGGTCGGCTGGCCGGGGCCTGCCGGTGTGCGCTGGCGCAGGGTCAACTGGTAGCGCCGCCGTGCCGCGTCGTGCTGCCCTTCGGCGGTCAGGCGTGGCGTGCCCGCCTGGCCGTACCAGGCCAGGTAGGGCGAAAGGTCCGTGTGGTTGGCTTCGCCCAGCGCCGTGAGGAAATCCTCGATCGTGGCGGCCTGACCGTCGTGGCGGTCGAAGTAGAGGTCCATGCCGCGACGGAAGCCGTCGGCGCCGAGGTGGCCGGCCAGCATGCGGACCAGCTCCGAGCCTTTCTCGTACACCGTGGCGGTGTAGAAGTTGTTGATTTCGCTGTACTGCGAGGGCCGCACCGGGTGCGACAACGGGCCGGCATCTTCCGGGAACTGGGCCCGGCGGAGCAACGATACGTCCTCGATGCGCTTGAGCGGCGCGGAGTTCATATCGGCCGAGAAGCCCTGCTCGCGGAAGACGGTCAGGCCTTCCTTGAGGCTGAGCTGGAACCAGTCGCGGCAGGTGACCCGGTTGCCGCTCCAGTTGTGGAAATACTCGTGGGCCACCACGGCCTCGACATGGCGATATTCGTCGTCCGTGCTCGAGTCGGCGTCGGCCAGCAGGTATTTCGCGTTGAAGATGTTGAGTCCCTTGTTCTCCATCGCACCCATGTTGAAATCGTGCGTGGCGACGACGTGGAAGACGTCAAGGTCGTAGTTGCGCCCGTAGGTGCGCTCGTCCCACTGCATGCAGCGGATCAAAGAATCCATGGCGTAGTCGCAGCGATCGATGACATCGGCCTCCGCCCAGATGTGCAGCGCCACCGCACGGCCTTCCGCCGTGGTGTAGTCGTGGCTGATGCGTTCCAGGTGGCCCGCGACCAGGGCGAACAGGTAGCTGGGCTTCGGGTGCGGGTCGACGAAGCGCGCCCAGTGGCGGTCGTCGGGCAGGTCGCCCGAGCCGTCGGGGTTGCCGCCGGCGAGCAGAACCGGGAAACGCGCCTTGTCGGCACGCAATTCCACCGTGAAGGTGGACAGGACATCGGGACGATCGGGGAAGAAGGTGATATGCCGGAACCCTTCCGCCTCGCACTGGGTCAGCAGGAAGCCCTTCTCGCGGCTGCCCGAAAGGTACAACCCTTCGAACGCCGTGTTCTGCGCCGGGCGCACGGCCACGCGCGTGCCGATCGTGCAATGGTCTGCCTGGACGGGCACCTCGAGCACGCCGTGGGCCAGCGTGTACTCACCCTTGTGGAGTACACGGCCGTCCACCGACACTTCCAGGAGTTCCACACCCTCGCCATCCAGCCGCACGGGCTCGGCGGCGCGGCGGCGCAGCACGAGGGTGGCCGTCACTTCGCTGCGGTCGATACCCAGGTCGAAACAAAGTGCGGTGTGTTCGACCGACCAGGCAGGGGGCCGGTAATCGGCGAGGCGGATAGGGGCGGTGGGGGCGTCCAGGCGATCGCTCATGGCAGGTCACACACATATTCTGGTCAGACAGGCAGGCTAACATGCGGCCAGATCCCCCAAAAGGAAGCCTGCCATGCCCCGTTTCACCGTGACGCGCTCCGCCCTCGGCGCCCAGGAACTGATCGTGCTGGTCGATGCCGACGCGGATCGCGAGGTCCGCATCGCGCGCCGGGGTGCGACCGTGCTCTCGATCGACACGCGTGCCGGCAACGCACACCGCAACATCGCCGACGGTTTCCGCGACGAAGCCGAACTGGTCGGACACAAGGGCTCGCGCTTCGCGATCATGACGCCGTTCGCCAACCGCATCGACGACTCGCGTTACACGTTCGAAGGCACGCCCTACGATCTGCAGCCGGGCGTGACCGGGGCAGACCGCGCCGCCCGCCACGGCTTCCTTCGCGGCGTGCTGTTCGACGTGCAGCGGGAAGGTGGCGACGACGACCGTGCCTCGGTCACCCTGGGCACGCAGGTCATTCGCCCGGGCCTGCAACCCGGTTATCCGTTCTCGCTGGATTTCACCGTCACCTTCACGCTCGACGAGCATGGCCTCGGCGTCGAAGCGCACACGCGGAACGTCGGCGACGACACCGCACCCACCTTCTTCGGCTGGCATCCGTACTTCCGGTTGTCGGATAACCCCATCGAGACCTGGGAGCTGCACGTCCCGGCCGAGCAGATCATCGCCACCGATGAGGGTTTCATCCCCCTTCCGGGGACACGAGCCTGGCAGGCGATGGACAAGGCCGATCGCAGCCTGGATTTCCGTCAGGCGCGCCCGATCGGCCACGCCGAGTTGAACCACACGTATGCCGACCTGCAGCGGGATACCGATGGCCGTTCACGCACACGCCTGCGCGACCCCGCGACGGGCGCGTGCATCGCGGTATGGCAGGAGCGTGGCGTCATGTTGGTCTTCACCGCCGATACGGCCGAACGCGACGCGCGCAAGTCCGTGGCGCTCGAGCCGATGGAGTGCATGCCCAACGCGTTCAACCGCGACGATTGCACGCCACTGATCATGCTGGCGCCGGGCGAAGAACGCCGCTTCGCCTGCGGTGTGGAGTTCGTCGCGTGAGACTGCCATCGTTCGCCGACGTGCGCGACGCGGCCGCACGCATCGCGCCGCATGCGCTGGTCACCCCCGTGCTGCGCAGCGACCGGCTGGACGCCTTGCTCGGCGCGTCGGTGGTCTTCAAGTGCGAGAACCTGCAACGCGGCGGTGCCTTCAAGTTTCGCGGTGCGACCAACGCCGTGTGGTCCCTGAGCGACGAGGAAGCGGCGCGCGGCGTGGTCACGCACTCGTCGGGCAACCACGGCAACGCGTTGGCCATGGCGGCGCGCACGCGCGGCATCGCGGCCCACGTCGTGGTGCCCGAGGGCGCCGTGCGGGCAAAGGTCGAGGCCATCCGCATGGCCGGCGCCACCCTCCATCGATGCGCACCCAGCACCGCGGCGCGGGAACGGATGACGGCCGACCTGCAAGCGGAGACCGGCGCAACCCTCGTGCATCCTTATGCCGATACGCGTGTCATGGCGGGGCAGGGCACGCTCGTGCCCGAGTTGCTTCGGCAGGCGCCGGGTGTGGATACCTTGATCTTCCCTGTCGGTGGCGGTGGGCTTGCCGCCGGATGTTCCGTCGCCGCGCATGCGATCGATCCACGCATCGTGCTCTTCGGTGCCGAGCCCGAAGGCGCGGACGACACGGCACGTTCGCTGGAAACAGGGCGCCGGGCTGAGCGGTTCACGGCGGACACCGTGTGTGATGGACTGCGCACGCTCGTCGGTGAGCCCAATCTGGAGGTGTTGCGCGCCCACGAGGTCAATGTGCTGCGCGTCAGCGATGCCGAAGCCGTGGCTGCGATGAAGCTGCTGTGGGCGGAGCTGCGCCTGGTGGTCGAAGTGTCCAGTGCGACGGTGTTCGCCGCGATGCTACGCCACCGGGAGCGTTTTGCCGGGCGCCACATCTGTTCGGTGCTCAGTGGCGGCAATGTCGACCTGGATGCATTGCCCTGGTAAACCCGCGAATCCGCCCATGACGCCGACACGCTGACGGAAACGCCCCGTGTCCCCCTAGGCAGCCCACGGAAGCCACGCCGCCGTATTTCGCACAGCGGGTGACAGGCGGCGCGGACATCGGCCGGCCCGTTCGTCTTCGTATGCTGACGCTTCGTCCGGAAAAGCGTGAGGTGGGGCCATGCGGTGCGACTGGGCCGAACGAAGCGACCTCGAGCGCGAGTACCACAACAACGAGTGGGGCATTCCGCTGTATGACGACCGTCGCCTCTTCGAGCGGCTGACTCTGCATGGCGCGCAGGCCGGGCTGGGCCTTCGACTGGTCCTGGGCAAGCGTGAGCACTACCGGCGCGTCTTCCACGGTTTCGACATCGCGCGTGTCGCCGCGATGGATGACGCCGAGATGGCCGTCGTGGTGGCGGATCGCGGTGTCATCCGGCACCGCCTCAAGCTGGCCTCGGTTCGCGGCAACGCACGGGCCAGCATGAGGGTCATCGAGGAGGTCGGTTCCCTGAGTGCGTATCTGTGGGCCTTCGTCGGCGGCGTTCCGTGCATGCATGCCTGTCGTCACGCCCATGACGTGCCGGTGCGTAGCGAGGTGTCCGATCGCATGAGCACCGTGTTGCGTGAGCGAGGGTTCCGCTTTGCCGGCACGGCCATCTGCTATGCACTCATGCAGTCCACAGGCATGGTCAACGATCACCTGATCGGGTGTCCCCGTTATCGCTGACAGCGTTTTCACGGTTGTTCCACGGCGGGCACGCTGACATTCGCCCATGGCCAAGCATCGCATCGGCATATCGGGATGGCGCTACGCGCCCTGGCGGGGCGTGTTCTATCCCAAGGGCCTCGTCCAGCGTGACGAGCTTCCGTTCGCGGCGCGAGCGTTTCCCACCATCGAGATCAACGGTTCGTTCTACGCGCTGCAGCGACCGGAAAGCTACCTGGGCTGGTACGCGGCAACACCGCGTGGCTTCGTATTCTCGGTCAAGGGGCCGCGGTTCATTACCCACACGCTGAGACTCCGGAACGTCGAGAAACCGCTGGCCAACTTCTTTGCATCGGGCGTGCTTGCGCTGCGCGAGAAGCTTGGTCCCATCCTCTGGCAGTTCCCGCCCAACTTCCGTTTCGATGCCGAGGTGTTCGAAGCCTTCCTGGCCCTGCTGCCGCGCAACGTGAAGCAGGCGGTCGAACTCGGTCGCAGACACGATGCGCACCTGAAACGGCCGGCATGGCTGAAGGCCGGGCGAAATCACCGCCTGCGTCACGCGGTAGAGATACGTCACGACAGCTTCGTCGATCCGGCTTTTATCGCACTGCTGCGCAGGTACGGGGTGGCCTTCGTCGTTGCCGACACGGCGGGCAGGTTTCCGCGTTACTTCGACGTTACTGCGCCTTTCGTCTATGTGCGCCTGCATGGCGACAAAAAGCTGTACAGCAGTGGGTACGCCGAGGCCGCGTTGGAAGAATGGGCACGGTGCCTGCGCGCATGGGAGCGCGGCAGCCAGCCCTCCGGTGTGGCGCGGATATCGGACAAGCCGCCGCGGAAGCCGGCGTCGCGCGATGTCTATGTCTATTTCGACAACGACACGAAGGTCAAGGCGCCACGGGATGCGAAGGCGCTGGCAGCGCTGCTATGAAAGGCCGTGTGTCAGAACGGCGTTTTGCGGCGGGAGCCGCGAAGGTTGTCGATGGGGAAGCTAGCGATCTCGCCGCTGCCTTCGCGCCGCGACTGGCCGGCGGGCGGGCCCCAGGCATGGGCGGTCACCACTTCCCAGGTGGATGGAATGACACCCTCGCTACGCATGCCCTCGTAGGCATCGATCATGCGCCGGTAATGCTGCTTGCCGGTGAGGCCGCGCACGCGGTCGGCGTCGGCGTTGTTCGCGCCCAGGCCCTTGAGTTCGTCGAGGACCGCACGCGGCGTCGGGTAGGTCAGCGTGTAGCGCTCGGCGAACAGCACCGGGTCCTTCAGGCCCTGCGCCAGCATCGCATCGCCGACATCGTGCATGTCGAGGAAGCGGGCGACATGGGCATGCTGGTCCGCCGCCGCCCAGGCGGCGCGCAACTCGCCGAGGGTGTCCGGCCCGAAGGTGGAGAAGGTGAGCAGGCCGCCGGGCTTCAGTACGCGCGCGCATTCGGCGAACAGTCGCGTCAGGTCCTCGCACCACTGGAAGCAGAGGTTGGAAAACAGGATATCGACACTGTGGTCAGGCACGGGCAGGGTATACGCGTCGGCAACCACGCGGCCGAAGGGCTTCAGCCAGCCCGTATGCTGGCGCGCCTGTTTCAGCATCGGCAGCGCCAGGTCGATCGCGATCACCTGCGCCTTCGGATAGCGCTTCTTCAGGGCGGCGCTGCCGCGGCCGGTACCCGCGCCGACATCGAGCACGATGTTCGGCGTTGCTTCGTACATCTCCAGCCGGTCGACCAGGGTGGCCTGCACTTCGCGCTGCAGGGCATCGTGCTTTTCGTAGGTGCCCGCGGCACGGCCGAAGTTGCGGCGTACCTGGCGTCGATCGAAGTGGAAGTCGCTCATGGATTCGCGTCGGTGAAGTGCGTGAGGGCCTCCGCCACGGCGGCGGCATGACCAATGAAGGGGGCATGCCCCGCGTGGGCGATCTCGATGAACTGGCCGCCGGCGGCTTCCGCGCACCAGCGCATCGCATCGGGATGGACGATGCGATCGCGTCGGCCAGCGATCCACAGGCTGGGCGGCACCATGTCGGGCAAGCGTGCTCGCAGGTCGGTGGCCTCGAGCACGCGCAGGCCTTCGCCAAGGACACGTGGGTCGGGTTCGCCCCGCGAGAAAGCCTCGTCCTTGAGACGCCGTGCTTCCGCCTTAGGGTCCGGGCTGCCCATGGCTTCCAGGGCGATGAAGCGTTCGACCGTCGCGCGGTAGTCGGCATCCAGATCCGTGGCGAGTTTCCGGACCATGCCGGCATCGTTGCCGTACGGCCAGTCGTCGCTGCGCACGAAACACGGTGCCGAGCACATCGGCACCACGGTGCGTACGTGTGCCGGCAACTCCAGGGCCGCGGTGACGGCGATCAGGCCGCCCAGCGACCAGCCCAGCCAGGTGGCCGGCGGCGTGGCCCCGGCAATGGCGCGCGCACAGGCCAGCGGCTGTAGCGGTATATCGGCGTCGCGGGAGTAGCCGTGGCCCGGCAGGTCCACGATATACATCGCGAAGCGATCTTCCAGTGCCTCGACGAGGGGCGCCATGATGCCGCCGTGCATGGCCCAGCCGTGGATCATCACCAGGGGCGTGGGGCCGCTGCCGCGGGTCTCGATATGCAGGCCGGTCATGCCGGCGTGCTCGGTGCCAGGGTCGGGTCCACCGCGCCGCGGTCGTCGAACACGAAGCAGTCGCCACGCCAGTGGGCGCCACCGACCTTCTCAAAATAATTCAGGATGCCGCCTTCCAACTGGTAGACATGCTCGATGCCGATGCCGGCCATGTGGATCGCGGCTTTCTCGCAGCGGATGCCGCCGGTGCAGAAGGACACCACCGTCTTGCCTTCGAAGCGGGCGCGATCCGCGGCCACGGCTTCGGGGAAGGCGGTGAAGCTGGCAATGCCGTAGTCGATCGTGTTCTCGAACGTACCCGCGGCCACTTCGTAGTCGTTGCGCGTGTCCAGCAGCAGCACGTCGCGTCCATCGTCGTCATGGCCCTGGTCGAGCCAGCGGCGCAGGTCGGCGGGCATGACGTGCGGCGCCCGCCCGGCTTCGGGACGGATGGCCGGCGCGCGCATGGTGATGATTTCCTTCTTCAGGCGCACGCGCATGCGGCTGAAAGGCAGCGCATCGGAAAGGCTTTCCTTCGGCACGATGTCCGCGAAGCGGGTGTCTTCGCGCAACCACGCGAGGAATCGGTCGATGGCGTCGCGCGGTGCGGCCAGGAACAGGTTGATACCTTCCGGCGCCAGCAGGATCGTTCCCTTCAGCGCGAGTGCGTCGCATCGTTCGACGAAGCGCGCGCGCAACGCCGCCGTATCGTCGAGGGCGACGAACTTGTAGGCGGAGATATTGAGGATCGACATGGGCATGGCAGGGCACGTGCGGCCGTCCATTATACGGCCACGTCTTCCCGCGCGCGGGGCAGCGCCGCCAGGGCATCCAGCAGGGCGTCGATGCGCGAAGGCGTATGGGTTGCCGACAGCGTGATGCGCAGGCGGGCGGCACCCGCGGCCACGGTCGGCGGGCGGATCGCCACGACCAGGAAGCCCGCGGCTTCCAGCGCGGCCGCGGCGGCCATGGCATCGTCGGCGCCGCCGATCAGCAGAGGCTGGATCGCGGTGCGGGACGGCATCACCGGCAAGCCCAGCTGCCGGGCGCCCTCACGAAACCGGGCGACGTTGTCTTCCAGTCGTGCTCGCCGGCCTTCGGGATCCTGCCGTACCAGGCGCAGGGCGGCGCGCGTGGACGCCGCCAGCGCCGCCGGCATGGCCGTCGTGTAGATGTAGGAGCGGGCGAACTGCACGATGCCCTCGACGACCTCGGCCTTGCCGGCCACGAACGCTCCGGCGCTGCCCAGGGCCTTGCCCAGCGTGCCCATCAGCACCGGCACGTCGCTGGCGTCCAGGCCCGCGGCGGCGACGGAGCCGGCACCTTCGGGACCGAGTACGCCCAGGCCGTGCGCGTCGTCGACATACAGCGTGGCGCCACGCTCCCGGCAGGCCTGCGCCAGGTCCGCCAGCGGCGCGACGTCGCCATCCATACTGAACACGCCATCGGTGGCCAGCAACGCCGGCAGCCCGGGACAGGCGTCGAGCTGACGTCCAGCGGAGGCGGCATCGCCGTGCGCGTATCGCCGCAGGTCCGCCCCGGCGAGGAGGGCGCCATCCAGGAGGCTGGCGTGGTTGAGCCGGTCCTGCACGCAGAGGGCGGTGGGCTTGCCGGGCGAAGGCATCGCTCCCGCGCCGAGCAGCGCCTGTAACGCGCCCAGGTTGGCCATGACCCCGGTGGAAAACAGGGCGGCGCGCTCGCGGCCGGTCCAGTCGGCCAGCTCTTCCTCCAGCGCCGCGTGCTCGCCCCGATGGCCCGAGACCAGATGCGCGGCCCCGGTGCCGACGCCCTCGGCGAGGGCGCTGCGGTGCATGGCGGTGATCAGGTCGCGGTGACCGGCCAGGCCGAGGTAATCGTTGCCGCAGAAGTCGTCCAGCACGCGCCCGTCGACGAGCCGCCGCGAGCCGCCGCGCACCTCGCAGGTGCGCGTGCGCCGCAACAGGCCCGCCTGCTCGCGCGCCGCGCGGGCGGCTTCCAGGCGAACGAGGAGTCGCGGCTGGCTCACGCCGCGTCGGCGCGTTCGACGATGTCCGCGTGTACCGTGCCGGGCTCGATCTCCACCTCCATCGGCTTCAGGCCGAGGCGCTCGAACAGGCGGCGGTCGTGTTCCACGTCCGGATTGCCCGTGGTCAGCAGTTTTTCGCCATAGAAGATCGAGTTGGCGCCGGCGGCGAAGCACAGGGCCTGCAGCGCGTCGTCCATCGACTCGCGTCCCGCCGACAGGCGCACCACCGATGCAGGCATGAGGATGCGCGCCACGGCGATGCTGCGCACGAACTCGAACGGGTCCAGCGCCTCGGTGCCGGCCAGCGGCGTGCCGGGGACCTGGACCAGGCGGTTGATGGGCACCGACTCCGGATGCTCGGGCAGGTTGGCCAGCGTCATCAGCAGGCCGGCCCGCTGCGCGCGCGATTCGCCCATGCCGACAATGCCGCCGCAGCAGGTCTTCATGCCGGCATGGCGCACGTTCTCCAGGGTGTCCAGGCGATCCTGGTACTCACGCGTGTGGATGATCTCGCCGTAATAGTCCGGGGAGGTATCCAGGTTGTGGTTGTAGAAATCCAGCCCGGCGGCCTTCAGCGTCTGCGCCTGCGGCTGGCTGAGCATGCCCAGCGTGGCGCAGGTCTGCAGTCCCAGGGCCTTCACCGCGCCGACGATCTCGGCCACCTTGGCCACATCGCGGTCTTTCGGCGAGCGCCAGGCGGCACCCATGCAGAAGCGGCTGGCGCCGGCATCCTTGGCAGCCTGCGCCCGGGCGACCACGGCCTCGACGCTCATCAGCTTCTCGGCCTTCACCCCCGTGGCGTAGCGGGCGGCCTGGGGGCAGTACGCGCAATCCTCCGGACAGCCGCCGGTCTTGATCGACAGCAGGGTGGACACCTGCACCGCGTTGGGATCGTGGTGCTGGCGGTGTACGCCCTGGGCCTGGAACAACAGGTCGTTGAAGGGCAGGGCGAAGAGGTGCTCGACCTCGTCGCGGGACCAGTCGTGGCGAAGGGCTGCGGTCATGGCGTGGCTTCCAGGGGCGAAGGCGCGCAGTGTGGAAAGGCCTGCTCCTACTGTCAACCAGAGTGGCTTATGTAAAGTTGACGATGATCGGGGCCAAGCCGCAGCTTAACGGCGGGGCGGCGCCTTCAACCCATCCTCACACAACCCGCCTACCATGGTGTCATTCCTACAGGAGGCCTTCCCATGAGCACCGGTCAAGGCAGCGGCGGCAACGTCCTTGCCGCTATCTGCAGTTTCTTCATTCCTGGCCTGGGCCAGCTCGTCCAGGGCCGTGTCTTCAAGGCGTTGATCATGTTCGTGCTGGCCGCGGTGCTCTGGATCATCTGGCTCGGCTGGATCATCCACCTGTGGTCCATCGTCGACGCGGCCATGTTCCGCCGTCGCGACTGACATGGCGTCCGACGCATGGACGCGTCCCATTTCCGACCCTGGCTGAGCGCGGCGAACCGCTTCCTGCTGGCGCCGCGATGCCTGGTCTGCGAGGCGCCCAGCGAGACCGCACGCGCGCTCTGCCGGGCCTGTCATGCCGGCCTGGTGCGCAACGACAGTTGCTGCGGGCGCTGCGCGCAGCCCCTTCCCACCGCCGTTCCGGCCTGCGCCACGTGCCTGCAGGGTGATCGCCCCTGGGCGGACCTTTGGGTGCCCTTCGTCTACACCTGGCCGCTGGACGAGCTGGAGCGACGCTTCAAGTTCGCAGGCAGCCTCGTCGCCGGACGCGTGCTGTCGCAATGCTGGCTCGACACCGGATGCCCGCCGACGACGCCCGATCTGCTGTTGCCCATGCCGCTGCATCGTTCACGCCTGCGCTCGCGCGGCTATAACCAGGCGATGGAGCTGGCGCGTCATCTGGGTCGACGGCTTTCCATACCCGTGCGACATGACGTCCTGCAACGGGTGAAGAAGACCCGGCCGCAGACCGACCTCGATGCGGCCGCGCGTGCGGCGAACATCCGCGGTGCGTTCCATGTAAGGCGCGTGCCGTCCCAGCGCCATGTCGCCCTGGTCGACGATGTCATGACCACCGGCGCCACTCTTGGCGAATGCGTGCGCACATTGACCGATGCCGGTGTGGCCCGGGTGGATGTCTGGGCGCTGGCGCGAACGCCCTTACCCGCGTAAGGCCAGCGCCAGCACGATGCCCACCCACAGCGCGAGGCCGACCCAGTTGTTCTGGCGGAACGCGGTAAGGCAGGCCTGCCGCTCGCGATGGCGCATGGTCCACTGCTGCCAGGCGAACAGGCCGGCGGTCACCGCCAGACCCAGCCAGTACGGCCAGCCCAGCTCCGAGCGCGTGCCGACCAGCAGCATGGCCAGCAGGAACGTGCCCATCAGGATGCCGATGATGACGAGGTCCGCGTCGGCGAACAGGATCGCCGTGGACTTGGCCCCCGCCTTGATGTCGTCCTCGCGGTCCACCATGGCGTACTCGGTGTCGTAGATCACCGACCAGAGGATGTTGCCGATGAACAGCAGCCAGGCCACGGGCGGCACGCTGTGCGTCACGGCGGCGAACGCCATCGGGATGGACCAGCCGAACGCCGCGCCGAGCACCACCTGCGGCAGGTTGGTGTAGCGCTTGGTGAAGGGATAGAGCGCCGCGAGGGCGGCACCGCCGAACGACAGCAGGATCGTCAGCGTGTTGGTGAACAGCACCAGCACGAACGAGAACACGAGCAGCCCGGCGAACGCGTAAAGCGCCTCGCGAGGCGTCACGCGTCCGCTCGCGATGGGCCGCCCGGCGGTGCGAGCCACCTGCGGGTCGAGCTTGCGATCCGCGTAGTCGTTGATGGCGCAGCCAGCGGAGCGCATGGCGAACACGCCCAGCGTGAAGATCACCAGTGGGCCGATCGGCGGGAAATCGCGCGCCGCGAGCCACAGCGCCCACCAGGTCGGCCACAGCAGCAGCAGGGCGCCGATGGGCCGATCCATGCGTGTGAGTACGAGGTAGGCGTGGACCTTCTCGCGGCGTGCCGTTGGCAGGCCCTTGAGCAGGAAGGCCAGTACGCGCTCGGCGGTGGTGGAGGCATCCGCGGGGCGCGCGGCGGGCGCGGGTGTGGGACTGCTCGCGGGCCGCATGCCAGGCGATGCCTTACGTCGCGCCGTGGGTTTCTTGGAGGAAGGGCTCATAAGAGAAGTCTAGCGATCACAAACGGAAAAAGGCTGTTCACGCCTAACCGCGGGAGGGTGGCGTGGTAATTGGGTTTAAAGCCGCTGCTCGAGCGCAGAGTGTGACCACCCAGCTCCTCATCGCGGCACCATGCGAGCCACCGCGGCTCTGGCTCTGGTTTCGGCTTCGGCAAGCGCCTGGGTCATGCGCGAAGACCCAAAAAAAGGCGCCTCACGGCGCCTTCGTATCGTCAACGTTCCAGCGGTTCAATCGGGTCGTCGTTCACCGGCGGCTCCGGGTCCGCATCGCGCTCGGGCTTGTAGCTGCCCGGCTGGCGGATCTCGTCCTCGGGACGGTTCTTGCCCGGCTCGGCGAACGGCGGCTGCGGGTTGGTCGGGGTGTAGGGCATGGTGGACTCCACTTCGCGACGGATAAGGCTATCCACGGTAGGTTTGGCCAAGTGAAGCCACCGAGAGTGCGCCATGAACCCTCAGTCGACGAGGGCGTCCAGCTGCTTCAGGGTACGGCGCACCCCTTGCTGTTCCAGCGCGTCCACGTAGATGTCGTATTGGCGACGGAAACGCTGATCCCGCGCGGGCAGCGGCCCCACCAGCTCGACGCTCTCGATCAGAGTGTCCTTCGAGCCGCTGTCGATCATGGGTTGCACCAGGCGCATCGCGTTCGGCTCGCGCAGGGGGTAGCCCTCGCCGTTATCGTCCTTGCCGACCCGAACATACCGATCGAACGCCGCCAGCGCGAAGGCCAGGCGGCGCGCGTCCTTGCCGTTCTCCAGGCAGGCCGTGATCGTGGGGCCGAGGAAGCCGGGGATCTTCGACCCGCCGTCCAGGCACAGACGGTCGAGCTGGTCGGCGATGGACGCGTTGCTGAAACGGTCCAGTAGTTTCTTCTTGTAAGGCCCCAGGTCCATGCCGGGCAGCGACGTCAGCCAGGTGCCGGCGTCCTCGTCGAGGAAATCGGTGAGGTAGGCGTTGAACAGCGGGTCCCTGACGGCCACGTCCACCTGTCGATGTCCCGAGAGGAAGGCCGGGTACGACAGCATCTGGTGCGAGCCGTTGAGCAGGCGGATCTTCGCGTCTTCGTACGCAGACACGTCATCCACGATCTGCACCCCGTGGTTCTCCCACGCCGGGCGCCCCTGGCGGAAGCGGTCTTCCAGCACCCACTGGATGAAATCCTCGCAGACCACCGGCGCGCGGTCGTCCAGGCCGGTAGCGGCGTTGAGTTCGTCACGCACCGACGGCGTGGTGGCGGGGGTGATGCGATCGACCATGCCGTTGGGAAAATCCACCTCGCGGTCGATCCACGCCGCCAGTTCCGGTGAGCGGGCCCGCGCGAAGGCGAGCACGGCTTTCCTCGCCTGTGCACCGTTGTGGCGCAGGTTGTCGCAGGACATGACGGTGAAGGCGGATACGCCGGCCGCGCGACGCTTTTCCAGGGCGCCGACGAGGAAGCCGAACACGCCGCGGGGCGTGTCCGGATGGGCGAGATCGTGGGCAACCGTGTCGTCGTCGAGGCGGAACGTGCCGTGCTCGTCGATCAGGTAACCGCCTTCGGTGATCGTCAGCGAGACGATACGGATGGCCGGATCGGCCAGGCGTTCGAGCACCCGGGCGCCGTCGTCCGGCGCGTAGAGGTACTCGACCATGGCGCCGACCACGTGGGTGCGGCGCTTGCCACGTGGATCGAACTCACTGACGGAGTAGAGGCCCTGTTGCGCCTTGAGTGCCTCGGCGAGCGGGCGATCATGTTCCAGCAGGTTGATGCCGAGGATGCCCCATGCATGCATGGCCGGATCGGACAGCGTGTGATGGGTGTACATCGCCAGGTGTGCGCGATGGAAGGCGCCGACGCCGATGTGCGCGATGCCGGCGGTGACCTGCGAGCGATCGAACGAAGGTGCATCGACACCCTGGGGAAGGCTGTCGAGCGAAGCGGGGTGGAGGGAGACGGCCATGGTCAGTTTCTTGCCGGATGATGGATGGCGACGCCGGTGGCGTCGAACACATGCGCGTGGGTCGGGTCGAGCCGGATGCAGATCTCGCGTCCCGCCCGGCGCTCGAAATCGCCTTCGGCGCGTACCGTGACCGAACCGACGTTCGGTACATCGACATACGCATACGTCTCACTGCCCAGCCTTTCGACCACCGACACGACGCCTTTCACGGTGTGGCCCGTGCCGTCGTCGTCGCACACGCGCAGGTGTTCCGGGCGGATGCCGAGGGTGACCTCGCCGGTCGCCTCGGCGCCGGGCACCGCCAGCGCGTTGCCGCCGGGCAGGCGGAATGTGCCGCCCTGCGCGGTGGCACGGAAGAAATTCATCTGCGGCATGCCGAGGAAGCCGGCGACAAAGAGGTTGACGGGCTTGTGGTAGAGCGCCATGGGCTTGCCGATCTGCTCGATGCGGCCTTCGTTGAAGATCGCAATGCGATCGGCTAGCGTCATCGCCTCCACCTGGTCGTGGGTGACATAAACCATGGTTGCGTTGAGCTCGGTATGCAGGCGTGCGATTTCCAGGCGTGTCGCCGCGCGCAGGGCGGCATCGAGGTTGGACAACGGCTCGTCGAACAGGAACACGCGGGGCTCGCGGGTGATCGCCCGGCCGATGGCTACTCGCTGGCGCTGCCCGCCCGACAACGCGGAGGGTTTGCGATCGAGATAGGGCTGCAACGCAAGGATCTTCGTCGCCCTTGCCACTTTCTCGTCGATGGCGCGCTGGTCCATCTTCGCCAGCTTCAGTGCAAACGACATGTTCTCGCGCACGCTCATGTGCGGATACAGCGCGTAACTCTGGAACACCATGGCGAGGTCGCGCTTGTCCACCGGCTTATCGGTGATGTCGTCGCTGTCGAGCAGGATCTGCCCGTCGTCGGCTTCCTCCAGTCCGGCGATGAGGCGCAACGTGGTGGACTTGCCGCAACCGGACGGCCCGAGGAACACGCAGAACTCGCGATCCTCCACCACCAGGTCGATACCCTTGATGACATCGACGCCTTCGAACGACTTGCGCAGCTGACGGATTTCCAGACGGGACATGGGCGACTCCTATTTGACTGCGCCGAAGGTGAGACCGCGGACGAGCTGGCGCTGCGACAGCCAGCCCAGCACCAGGATGGGTGCGCAGGCCAGGGTGGACACGGCGGAAAGCTTCGCCCAGAACAGCCCCTCGGGACTGGAGAACGAGGCCACCAGTGCCGTCAGTGGCGCGGCGCTGGTGGTAGTGAGGTTGAGCGACCAGAACGCCTCGTTCCACGAGAGGATCAGGCACAGCAGCGCCGTGGAGGCCAGGCCGCCGCGGCTCACGGGAATCAGCACCCGGAACATCGTCTGCGTCGTGCTGGCGCCGTCCATGCGCGCGGCTTCCAGGATGTCGTAGGGAATGTCGCGGAAGTAGGTGTAGATCATCCAGACCATGATCGGCAGGTTGATCAGCGCGAAGATCACGATCAGCGCGGCCTTGGAATCGAGCATGTTCAGGTCGCGGCAGATCAGGTAGATCGGCACCAGCACGCCCACGCTCGGCAGCATCTTGGTCGAGAGCATCCACAGCAGCACGCTCTTGGTCTTCGCCGTCGGGTGGTAGGCGAAGGCATAGGCGGCCGGGACGGCCACCAGCATGCCCAGGATCGTGGCACCGCCGGCGGTGACGATGGAGTTCCACGCGTAGTGCAGGTAGTTGGCACGTGCGAGGATCTGTTCGTAGTTTTCCAGTGTGGGCGCGAACAGGAAGTGCGGCGGCATGCTGAAGGCATCCAGCTCGGATTTGAAGCTGGTCAGCACCATCCACAGGATGGGGAAGAACACGACGAGGGCGACGATCCATGAGGCGACGATGCGCAGCGTGCGGGCGAGCGGGTTACGGTGGGTCTTGGCCATGGCTGTCTCCTCATGCCTTCTCGGTCAGCGATTTGCCGATCAGGCGGATCAGCACCACCGCCATGATGTTGGCCAGCACCACCGCGACCAGGCCGCCGGCGGACGCCGCACCCACGTCGAACTCCAGCAAAGCCTGCGTGTAGACCAGGTACGGGATGTTGGTGGTCGCATCGCCTGGACCACCGTTGGTGGTGACGAAGATCTCGGCGAAGATGTTGAGCAGGAAGATGGCCTCCACCATCACGACCACGGCGATGGGGCGGGCGAGATGGGGCAGGGTGAGGTAGCGGAAGATGGCCAGGCCGCGTGCGCCGTCCATCCGGGCCGCTTCCATCTGTTCACGGTCCAGCGATTGCAGCGCGGTGACGAAGATCAGGATGGCGAACGGCAGCCATTCCCACGACACCACGATGATGACCGACAGCAACGGCCAGTCCGCGAACCAGTTCACCGGCGTGGCACCGAACAGCTTCCACACCCAGGCGAGGAAGCCGGACACCGGGTTCATCATCAGGTTCTTCCAGACCAGCGCGGCCACGGTCGGCATGATGAAGAACGGCGAGATCAGCAGCATGCGCACGATGCCCTGGCCGGGGAACGTCTCGTCCACCAGTACGGATATCAGCACCCCGCCGACCACGGTGACCACCAGCACGCTGCCCACCAGCAGGATCGTGTTGAGGATCGACGTCCAGAAGCTGGGATAGGCGAAGAAGTAGGCGAAATTCTCCAGGCCCACGAAGGCTGACTTTCCCGGGTACAGCAGGTTGTAGTACTGCGTGGAGAAGTACAGCGTCATCGCCAGCGGCACGATCATCCAGGCCAGCAGCATGATGATGGCGGGCTGCGCGAGCAGCCGCTCCGGACGTTTGCGGATACGCGCGCTCATTACGGCGACTCCTTCTGGATGACGGGCTTGTTGTCGTAATAGCCGGCACGCTTCATGGTGCGGCTCACCGCGTCCTGTGCCGTGTGCAGCAGGTCGTCCACGTTCCCGCGGCCGGCCAGTGCCCCGGCGATCTGCCGGCCGACCAGCGTGGCGACGGCCTGGAACTCGGGGATCGATACGATCTGGATGCCCTTGTAGGGCACGGGCTTGAGCGTCGGGTGCGCCGGGTCGACGGCCTTGAGCGAGTCGTAGGTCACTTTCGCGAAGGGCGCGGCCGCGATGTAGGCGGCGTTGGCGTAGGTTGATTCACGCGTGCCGGGTGGCGTGGCCTGCTCGCCGTACTTATCGGCGACCATCTTCAGGTAGGGCCTGGACGTGGCCCAGAGGATGAAGTCACGCGCGGCGTCGGTCTGGCGCGAGCTGGCCGGGATGGCCAGCGACCACACCCACAACCACGACGAGCCGCGATCGGTAAGCTGGTGCGGCGAGCGCGCGAAGCCGACCTTGCCGACCACCTTGCTTTCCTTCGGATCGGTAACGGTACCGCCGCCGACGCTGGCATCGACCCACATGGCGCACTTGCCCGCGGCGAACAAGGCCAGGTTCTCGTTGAAGCCGTTGTCGGACGGGCCGGGCGGCCCGTATGTCTTCAGCAGGTCCACGTAGAAGTTCACGGCCTGGTGCCATTCCGGCGTATCGATCTGCGGGTGCCACTGCTCGTCGAACCAGCGTCCGCCGTAGCTGTTGACGATGGTGCCCAGCAGGGCCATGTTCTCGCCCCAGCCTGCCTTGCCGCGCAGACAGATGCCGTATACGCCGTTGGCCGGATCGTGCAGCTTCTGCGCAAAGCCCTTCACCTGCTCCCAGGTCGGCTCGGCCGGCATGGTCAGGTGGGCCTTGGCGAACAGGTCGGTGCGGAAGTAGGTGATGCTGGCCTCGGCGTAGAACGGCACCGCGTACAGGTGGTTGTCCACCGTCAGCTGTTCGCGCACGTTCTTCATCAGATCGTTGCCGTCGTAATCGGCGGGCAGGTTGTCCAGCGGCTTCAGCCACTGCTGCTTACCCCACAGTGGCGCCTCGTACGCGCCGATGGTGATCACGTCGAACTGGCCACCGTGGGTAGCGATGTCGGTGGTAAGCCGCTGGCGCAGGGTGTTCTCTTCCAGCACCACCCAGTTGAGGTGCACGCCGGGATGCTGGCGCTCGTACTCCGGCGACAGCGCCTGCATGCGCACCATGTCGGCGTTGTTGACGGTGCCGATGGTCAGCGTGGTGTCCGCGAGGGCGACAGGTGCCGCCGTCGCCGCGAACATCGCCGAGACGGCGAGGGTGCCGAGCCGGTTCCGGTAATCGCTCATCGTGCCTCCCTGGGTGGCATGTCCCGGCGCGACGTCGTAGGGCGGCGCGTACGAAACGGATGTGCGTTTATAGGTTCTATGCCGTGCGGCTCACCAATACGTCAGGTGTCGGTTTCCGGTGAAAATACGTACTTTCTTGATCGTAGAGACGGTGCGGGCGTTAGAAAATGCCGGACAAGTGCGCCATAATGACGCGTTGCAGCATGCCGTACCTTCATCAATAAAGTACGTAAAGAGAGGCTATCGACTTTGATGCGGACGTGCTCATGATGCGCCGCCACATCACGCCTCGGCGCTCGCCTCACGATGTCGCATGCGATAGTCACGCGGCGTCATGCCGGTCAGGGCGAGGAAGCGACGATTGAAATTGGAGAGGTTGCTGAAGCCGACCTCGTAGCAGATGTCGGTGATCGACACCGCGGAGCCCGACAATTTCTCGCACGCGTGTTGCACGCGTGTCTGGTTCACGTAGTCGATGAAGCGATACCCGGTGTGCTGGTGGAAAAACCGCGAGAACGCCGACTCAGACATGTCCAGACGTCCGGCCACGGCCTTGAGCGATACATCGCCGGCGTAGTGACGGTCGATGAAGGCGACGGCGCGGTGCAGTTTCATCGACTGCCCCGGGTCCGCCGATGCCTGGAATGGACGACTGCTCAGCGGGCAGCGCGTGGCATCCTCGGAAAGCGCCTCCACCATCTCGAAGAAGCTGGCCACGCGGCGCAGGCCCGGATGATCGGACACACGGCGGAACAGCGGTTCCAGCTGCCGTCCCAGCTCGGGCGAGAAACGTATGCCATAGCGCGCTTCTTCCAGGAGCAACGACTTCACGTGACGTGCCGACGGGAAGAACTCGGTGAACCGGCGCACGAAGGTCTCTGAGAAAAGGATCACGCGGTCGCGCAGGACCGAGGGTTCGCAGTGCGCGTCGGTCACCCAGTTGTGCGGCACGTTGGGTCCCGTGAGCATCAGGGTGTAGGGCGAGAAGCGGCCCTCGTAATCGCCGACGTAGGCCGTACCCTCCGTCGAGACGATGAGGTGCAGCTCATATGCGGGGTGGTAATGCCAGCGGATCAGCCGGCTGCGCGAGCCGTGTTCCAGGTAATGGATGGACGGCTCGTCGGACAGGCCGAGCAGGTCCTGCTCACGACCGAGCGCCGAGGTATCGGCCATGGGCGGCGGCAGCGAAAGGGCGGCGCGACGATTCATGGCGCCGAGAGTACCCTGCGCGGTCCGCAACCTCCAAGGAGCAAACCATGAAGATCCTCATCGTCGGTGCCGGCGGCACCCTGGGCCGGGCCGTCGCGGCGGAGCTGGGCGTCCGCCACGATATCGTGACGGCCGGCCGCACCAGCGGCGATCTGCGCGTGGACCTGCGTGACGGCGCGAGCGTGGAGGCGATGTACCGCGAGGCCGGTCCGCTCGACGCGGTGGTCTGCGCGGCCGGAAAGGTGCCTTTCGCTCCGCTCGGCGAGTTGACCGAGGCGAAGTACCTCGAAGGTTTGAATGACAAGCTGCTGGGCCAGGTGCGCCTGGTCCGCTCCGGAGTCGCCTCGCTCGGCGACGGCGGGTCGTTCACGCTCATCACCGGCATCCTGACCGAGCAACCGATCCTCGCCGGTGCCTGCGCCAGCATGGTCAACGGCGCGGTGGAAGGCTACGTGCGCGGCGCGGCGATCGAATTGCCCCGCGGTATCCGGATCAACGCGGTGAGCCCGAGCGTGCTGACGGAAGCCATGGAAGCGTACGGCCCCTTCTTCCGTGGCTTCGAGCCGGTCAGCGCCGCCAGTGCCGCACGTGCGTTTTCGCGTTCGGTGGAAGGTCGCGAGACGGGGCGGGTTTACAAGGTCTGGTAGTGCCGATGGCGTGTCAAGCCAGCGCCACCGGCCGCTCCAGCGCCGCGATGCCGCTGCGCGCGTGGTCAACGATCTCACCGGCCTGGCGCAGGGCATCGAGGAACGCGTCCACCTCGTCGGCACGGCCGGTGTATTCCACCACCGACTGCCCCGCCGCGCGCTGCAACAGACGCCCGCCAAATCGGGCCAGGCAGAGGTCGGTGGCGTCGTCGTCCGCCTCGACGCGCGCCACCAGCAGCTCCCGTTCCACATAGTCGCGTCGGGTCAGTTCGGCAATCTCGAGCACGTCGATCAGCTTGGCCGACTGCTTGATGATCTGTTCGATCACCTCGTCGTCGCCGAAGATTACCAAGGTGAGCCGCGAGGCATCCACGTCGTGCGTGGCGGCGACGGTGAGCGACTCGATGTTGTAACCGCGCGATGCGAACAGTCCGGCCACGCGCGCCAGGGCGCCGGCTTCGTTCTGCAACAGCATGGAGATCAGGTGGCGCATGGTCAGAACATCCCTGTGGGTTCGGCAGTGGTGATCGTCGGTGCCGTACGGCTGGCGATCCAATCGCCGGTGATCATCTCGGCATAGGTGGCGCCCGGTCCGACCATCGGGTAGACACCGGCTTCCGCATCGATCACCACCTCGAGGAACGCCGGGCCGTCGAAGGCCAGGAAATCGGCGATCGTCGTCTCGATGGCGGCGGGATCGTCGAGGCGCTGCGCCCATTCGAAACCGTCGGCATGGGCGGCGCGTACGAAGTCCTTTTTGTGCAGGCTCTTGTCCGACGCGGAGAACCGCCCCTTGAAGAACAGTTTCTGCCACTGGCGCACCATGCCGTCGCCGCTGTTGTTCAGTACCACCACCTTCACCGGCAGGCCATACGTGGTGACGGTTTCCATCTCGCCGATATTCATGCGGATGCTGGCATCGCCGTCGATGTCGATCACGGTGAGGTCGCGTCGTGCGAACTGGGCGCCGATGGCCGCGGGCAGGCCGAAGCCCATCGTGCCCATGGAGCCGGAGGTCAGCCAGCGGCGGGGCTCGCGGAAATCGAAATACTGCGCAGCCCACATCTGGTGTTGTCCCACGCCGGTGCTGATGATCGCGCGGCCATCGGTGATGCGGTTGATCGCCTGGATGACCGCACACGGCTGGATGCTCTTGCTGTCGCGACAGAAGTCCATGGCGTGGGTGGTCTTCAGTGCCGCAACATGGGCGTGCCAATCGGTGAGGTCCGACGTGAAGCCGATGCACTTGCCGTAATCCAGCAAGCGTTGCAGCGACGCATCCAGTGTACCGACGTGGTGCCAGTCCACGGCTTTCACCTTGCCGATCTCCGCCGGATCGATGTCGATCTGCGCGATGGTGCGTGCACTCGGCGCGAAGCGGGCCGGCACGCCGACCACGCGGTCGTCGAAGCGTGCGCCCAGCGCGAAAACGAAATCGCTGTCGTCCATCGCGTAGTTGGCATAGGCCGTGCCGTGCATGCCCAGCATGTGTAGCGCCAGCGGATCGGTGGTGTCGAAACCGCCAATGCCCATCAGCGTGGTCACGACGGGCATGCCAAAGGCATGCGCGAACTCGCGGAGCACCGCCGAGGCGCTGGCGGAGACGACACCGCCACCGGCGTAGATCAAGGGACGCTTCGCGCGGGCCAGGCGATCGAAGAAGGCGGCGCAGTGGGCGTCGTCGATGGTCGCGGACTCCACGGCATGCAGACGCGACCGGTAACCGCGCACAGCCAGTTCGCGGCTGCCCTCGAATGTTAGTGGTGCGTTCTGGACATCCTTGGGGATATCGACCACCACGGGGCCGGGGCGACCGCTGCGGGCGATGTGGAACGCCGTGCGCAGGGTGGCCTCCAGCGTGGAGGGATCGGTCACGAGAAACACGTGTTTGGCGCAGGCACCCATGATGGTGCTGATGGGGGCTTCCTGGAAGGCATCGGTGCCGATGGCGGCGGTGGGTACCTGCCCGCAGACGACCACGACGGGAACGGAATCGGCCATGCAGTCACGCACGGGCGTCACCGCGTTGGTGGCACCGGGGCCGGAGGTCACCAGCGCGACACCGACACGGCCGGAGGCCCTTGCGTAGCCGGCGGCCATGAAGCACGCACCCTGCTCGTTGGCGGGAACGATCAGCGGCATCGGTTCGTTGCCGTCGTCGCGGGTATGCAGCGCGTTGTAGCGGAACACGGCGTCGTAAACGGGAAGGATGGCGCCGCCGGAGTAACCGAAGAGTACGTCGAGACCCTCGTCGGCAAGTACCTGCACGACGATATCAGCGCCGGTCATGGTCTGGCCGGCCAGCGGGTGGTTCGAGGTGACGCGGCGCGGTGCGCCGACGGTGTCCAGTTGCGCGTTCACGGTGTCGAAGATTCCTTTAATGAGATGACTGTGTAGGAGCGCACGTTGTGCGCGAACCCTCAGGCTGGCCAGCGGCGAACGAAGCCATGCACGGCATCGTCAGGAGCGGTTTTAGACTCTCCTACATCCAACCGCCGCCCCGTAAGACCGGACAGCCGGCCCGGTGCAAGCGCCATGCATCCTTCGCCGAGTACCGTCTGAGGGTTCGCGCACATCGTGCGCTGCTACATGTGGGGGAAAGGGATCGTGTGGAGGAAAGGGATCATGTTGGGACAGGGATCATGTGGGGATACGGATCATTCCGCGGCCTTGGCGGGCTGCGGCTGGTTGGCTTGCAGCCAGGGCATGCGGGCGCGCAGCTGGGCGCCGACCTTTTCGATCGGATGGTCGAGGTCGCGCTGCTTGAACGCCTTGTAGTTGGGCAGGCCGGCCTGGTATTCGGCCGTCCATTCGCGGGCGAACGTGCCGTCCTGGATATCCTTCAGCACCGCCTTCATGCGTTCCTTGGTGCTGTCGTCGATCACGCGCGGGCCGCGGGTGTAGTCGCCGTACTGCGCGGTCTCGGACACGAATTCGAGCATGCGGGCGATGCCGCCCTCGTAGAACAGGTCGACGATCAGCTTCAGTTCGTGCATCACCTCGTAGTAGGCGATCTCCGGGCGATAGCCCGCCTCGGTCAGCGTTTCGAAGCCCTTGAGCACCAGTTCGGAGGCGCCGCCGCACAGCACCGCCTGCTCGCCGAACAGGTCGGTTTCGGTCTCTTCCTTGAAGTCGGTTTCGATCAGCATGGCGCGTGCACCGCCGATACCGGCGGCGTAGGCCGTGGCACGCTCCGTGGCGTGGCCGGTGGCATCCTGGTGCACGGCGTACAGGCAGGGCACGCCGCGGCCGATCTCGTACTCGCGACGCACCAGCGCGCCGGGACCCTTCGGCGCCACCAGCACCACGTCGATATCCTTGCGCGGCGTGATCTGGCCGAAGTGGATGTTGAAGCCGTGGGCGAACAGCAGCGCCGCGCCGGGTTTCATGTTGGCCTCGATCGCGTCCTTGTAGATGCCCGGCTGGGTCATGTCCGGGGTGAGCACGGCGACCAGGTCGGCGTCGCGCACGGCCTCGGCGGGTTCGGCGACGGCAAAGCCATCGGTATACGCACGGTTCCACGACGGGCCACCCGGACGCAGGCCGACCACGACATCGAGGCCGGAGT
Organism: Luteibacter sp. 9135; assembly: GCF_000745005.1. Taxonomy (NCBI): domain Bacteria; kingdom Pseudomonadati; phylum Pseudomonadota; class Gammaproteobacteria; order Lysobacterales; family Rhodanobacteraceae; genus Luteibacter; species Luteibacter sp. 9135. Next base: position 1,387,758 of record NZ_JQNB01000001.1, read on the forward strand.
CCTTCAGGTTGAGCGCGTGCGCACGGCCCTGGCTACCGTAGCCGAGCACGGCGATACGGGCGTTCTGCAGCGGAGCGGTGGTGGCTTGCTTGTCGGTCACGGGGTGTCTCCAGGTGGATGTTCGAAAGAAAGGGGAAAAGGTGGATCAGTTGCCGATCAGTTCCTGCGTGCAGTCCGCTTCGGCGAATTCGCGGCGCGTGGATTCGGCGGCGGTGGCGGGCGCATCGTCGAAGGCCTGCGTCACGGCGCCCTCGGCGGCGGAGCCGACCAGTCGCGCGTATTTGGCGAGCACCCCGCGCGCCACCTTCGGCGGTCCCGGTCGCCACGCGGCGCGGCGGGAGGCCAGGTCCGCGTCCGTGCGCAGTTCGCGGCTGGCGGCATCGATGAAGATGGCGTCGCCCTCGCGGATCAGGCCGATGGGGCCGCCGCGTGCGGCTTCGGGCGCGATGTGACCGACCATGAAGCCGTGGGTGGCGCCGCTGAAACGGCCGTCGGTGATCAGCGCCACGTCGTTGCCCAGACCGCGACCGATCAGCGCGGCGGTGACCGCTAGCATCTCGCGCATGCCCGGTCCGCCGGCCGGGCCTTCGTTGCGGATGACCAGGACATCGCCGGCACGGATACGGCCGCCCTTGACCGCGGCGAAGGCGTCTTCCTCGCTTTCGAACACGCGCGCTGGCCCGGCATGGCTGGTGCGGCCGTGGCCGGCCAGCTTGAGGATGCAGCCCTCCGGCGACAGGTTGCCGTAGAGGATGCTGTAGCCGCCGCGCGGCTTGAACGGCGTGTCGACGGGGCGCACCACCTGCTGTCCTTCGGTCGCCGCAGGTGCGGCATCCAGTTCGGCGAACAGGCTGCGTCCGGTGACAGTGGGCGTATCGACCAACATGCCGCCCTTGCGCAACTCGCGGGCGACGATGGTGGTGCCGCCGGCCGCGGTCAGTTCCACGGCGCTGAACCGGCCGCCGGGCATGAGGTCGGCGATCACCGGGGTGTGGACCGAGGCCGGCTCGAAGTCCTCGATGGACAGCGGCACGCGCGCTTCGTTGGCCATGGCCAGCAGGTGCAGCACGGCATTGGTGGAGCCCGCCGTGCCGGCGACCATGCGTGCGGCGTTGTCGAAGGCGGCGCGGGTCATGATGTCGCGCGGCTTGCGGTCGGCTTCCAGGCAGGCCATGGCCAGTTCGCCGCAACGGAAAGCGGCGTCGCGCTTGGCCGGGTGTGTCGCCGGAATGTCGTTCAGTCCCACCGGGGACAGCCCGAGCGTGGTCAGCACCATCGCCATCGTGTTGGCGGTGTACTGGCCACCGCACGCACCGGCACCGGGGCAGGCGTGGCGTTCCACCTCATCCAGTTCCGCGTCGTCGATCTTGCCCGCGCCGTGCGCGCCCACCGCCTCGAACACCTGTTGCACGGTGATCGGGCAGCCGTTGTGCGTGCCGTGGTCGATGCTGCCGCCATACAGCGCCACGCCGGGTATGTTCAGCCGTGCCAGGGCCATGGCCGCGGCGGGGATCGTCTTGTCGCAGCCGCACAGCACCACCATGGCATCCAGGCAATGGCCGTCCACTGCAAGCTCGATGGAGTCGGTGATGATCTCGCGGCTGACCAGCGACGAACGCATGCCGCTCGTGCCCATGGCGATGCCGTCGGTGACCGCGATGGTGTTGAACTCCACCGGCGTGCCGCCCGCCGCGCGCACGCCGTCCGCAGCCGCCTCGGCGAGGTCGCGCAGGTTGAGATTGCACGGGGAGACGTTGGACCAGCTGTGCACGATGGCCACCATCGGCCGCGCGATGGCTTCGTCGTCCAGGCCGGTGGCGCGCAGCATGGCGCGTGCCGGGGCCCGGTCCGGACCGGTCTTGATCGCGTCGCTGCGCAGCGTGCGGATGGGGATCTTCTTGGTGTTCACAGGGCCTCCGCTTCGGTATGACAGGCGTCCAGGACAGCGCGGGTCACGTCATGCGTGCTTGCGCTGCCGCCCAGGTCGCGGGTGAGGTTGGCGTGCTCGAGCACGTGGTCCACCGCGGCTTCCACCACGGCGGCCTCGGCGGCCAAGCCGAGCGAATGGCGCAGCAGCATCGCGGTGGAAAGGATGGTGCCGAGGGGGTTGGCCAGCGACTGCCCGGCGATGTCGGGCGCGGAACCGTGGATGGGCTCGTAGACGCCGGCGCCCGGGCCACCCAGCGACGCCGACGGCGACAGGCCCAGCGAGCCGGCCAGCACCGAGGCTTCGTCGGTCAGGATGTCGCCGAACATGTTCTCGGTCACGATCACGTCGTAGTCGGCGGGTCGGGTCAGCAGGTGCATGGCCATCGAATCCACCAGCTGGTGTTCCAGCGCCACGTCGGGATACTCGGCGGCCACACGGGTGGTCACCGAACGCCACAGGCGCGAGGTTTCCAGCACGTTGGCCTTGTCCACCGAGGTGACCTTGCGCCGCCGCGTGCGAGCCAGCTCGAACGCATGACGTACCACGCGCTCGATCTCCACCACGCTGTAGCGGCATTCGTCCGTGGCGTCCGTCTCGCTGCGCGTCTTCGCACCGAAATAGATGCCGCCGGTGAGCTCGCGGATGAACACCAGGTCTACGCCCTTGGTGCGCTCGGGTTTCAGCGGCGACAGCGCGGCGGTGCGCGGATGCAGTTTCAGCGGACGCACGTTGGCGAACACGCCCAGCAGCTTGCGCATGGCCAGAAGGCCCTGTTCCGGGCGCACGGCCGCGTTCGGGTCCGACCACTTCGGTCCGCCCACGGCGCCCAGCAGGATAGCGTCGGCGGCGAGCAGCGCCTCGCGCGTGGCGGGCGGCAGCGGATCGCCGAAGCGATCGATCGCATCCCCGCCGATGGCATGCTCGGTAAAAGTGAATGCATGGCCGAAACGATCGGCGATGGCGGTCAGCACGGCCACGCCGGCGGCAGCCACTTCCGGGCCGATGCCGTCGCCCGGCAATACGACGATGGACGCCTTCATGCGGCTTTCTCCCGGTGGGTTTCGAAGGTGGCGATATCCGCCTCGTGCTGCAGCAGGAAACCCATCTGGTCGACACCGTTGAGCAGGCAGTGACGCGAGAAGGCGTCCAGATCGAAACGGGTGATGCCGCCCTCGGGCAGCGCGATGGTGCCCTCGGCGATATCGATCCGCAGTTCGACGCCGGGGTTGTCGAGCAGCCAGCGGTGCTCGGCGGTGCCGACGACGATGGCCAGCAGGCCGTTCTTCAGCGAGTTGCCACGGAAGATGTCCGCGATCTCGCTGGAGATCACCGCCTGGATGCCGTAGTCCAGCAGCGCCCAGGGGGCGTGCTCACGCGACGAGCCGCAGCCGAAGTTGTGGCCGGCGACCAGGATCGCGCAGCCGCGTGCTTCCGGCTGGTTCAGGGGGAACGCCGGGTCGTCGCTGCCGTCGGCGGCGTAACGCCAGTCCTGGAAGCAGTGCTTGCCCAGTCCGGTGCGTTCGGTGGTGGTGAGGAAGCGCGCCGGAATGATCCGGTCCGTATCGATGTTTTCGTTGCGCAACACCGCCGTGCGCGAATGCACGTAGGCGAGCGGTCGGCTGGTCTGGCTCATGCGGCAACTTCCTGGGTCATGTAATCGCGGGGATCGGCCACATGGCCGGCGATGGCGGAGGCGGCCGCGACCAGGGGGCTGGCGAGGACAGTGCGGGCGCCCTTGCCCTGGCGTCCCTCGAAGTTACGGTTGCTGGTGGCGACGACGAGCTGGCCCGGCTGGGCGAGGTCGCCGTTCATGGCGATGCACATCGAGCAGCCGGATTCGCGCCACTCGGCGCCGGCGGCACGGAACACCTCGTCCAGGCCCTCGCGCTCGGCATCCCGACGTACCTGCTCGGAACCGGGCACCACCAGCATGCGCACGCCTTCCGCGACCTTGCGACCGCGCAGCAGTCCCGCTGCCGCGCGCAGGTCGGACAGGCGACCGTTGGTGCAGCTGCCCACGAACACCACGTCGACCTTCTCGCCCCACATCGGCTTGCCGGCGGTGACCTGCATGTAGTCGAGCGCGCGCTGTTCCATCGCATCCGCGGCGGCGGGAACATTGCCGTGGATCGGCACCACCATGCCCGGGTGCGTACCGTAAGTGACCGACGGCTGGATCGCCGAGGCGTCGATACGCACTTCGCGATCGTAGGTGGCGCCTTCGTCGGTGGGAAGGTCGCGCCATGCGGCGACGGCGCGGCCCCAGGCGTCGCCCTTCGGCACGCGCTCGCGGCCCTTCAGCCAGGCGAACGTGGTCTCGTCAGGGGCGATCAGGCCGGCGCGGGCGCCTGCCTCGATCGACATGTTGCACACCGTCATGCGCTCTTCCATCGACAGGGCGCGGATCGCCTCGCCGGTGTACTCCAGCACGTAGCCGGTGCCGCCGCCGATGCCGATCGTGCCGATCACGTGCAGGATCAGGTCCTTCGCGGTGACGCCGCGCTGCAGGGCGCCGTCCACACGGATAGCGAACGACTTCGGCTTGCGCTGCAGCAGGCACTGGGTGGCCAGCACATGGCCCACCTCGGTGGTACCGATGCCGAAGGCCAGCGCGCCGAAGGCACCGTGCGTGGCGGTGTGGCTGTCGCCGCAGACGATGGTCATGCCCGGCTGGGTCGCTCCCACCTCCGGCCCAGCCACGTGGACGATACCGCGCTGGGGACTGTCCCAACCCATCAGGTCGATACCGAACTCGCGTACGTTGGACTCCAGCTTGACGACCTGCGCTTCGGCTTCCTTGGTGTAGTAAGGACGTTTGCCATCGGCATCGGCCGGCAGCGTCGGCGTGGAATGATCCAGCGTGGCCAGCGTGCGATCCGGGCGACGTACCTTCAGGCCGCGGGAGCGCAGTTCGTCGAAGGCCTGTGGCGAGGTCACCTCGTGCACCAGGTGCAGGTCGATGTAGAGCACGCCGGGCGTGCTGGCCGTCTCGGCCTTTACCTGATGGCTGTCCCACAGCTTGTCGAACAGGGTGCGGGCGCTCATGCGGCGACCCTCCCGTGTTCTGTTTCGGTCACGGCTGACAACCAGCCCCAGCGATCGTCGGTGCGGCCGTCGAACAGGCCGAAGAAATCGGCCTGCAACTGGCGGGTGACCGGACCGGGATGGCCGCTGCCGACCGGTTTGCGATCGACGGAGCGCACGGCGGTAATTTCCGCGGCGGTGCCGGTCATGAACACTTCGTCGGCGAAGTACAGCATCTCGCGTGGCAGCGGCTGCTCGACCACGTCGAATCCGCGCTCGCGGGCCAGCGTCAGGACGGAATCGCGCGTGATCCCGCACAGGATGGAGGACGCCGCCGGTGGAGTATAGATCGTGCCCTTGCGCACGATGAACAGGTTTTCCCCGGCGCCTTCGCTCAGCAAGCCGTCCGTGCCCAGGGCGATGCCTTCGGCGAAGCCGCCGTTGATGGCCTCGCGCGCGATCAGCTGGCTGTTGAGGTAATTGCCACCGGCCTTGGCGCCGCTGGGGTAGGTGTTCGGCGCAGCGCGGTTCCACGAGGAAACGCAGACGTCCACCCCTTTTTCCAGGGCGTCGGTGCCATGGTAGGCGCCCCAGGGCAGCGCGATGATCGAGACGTCCACCTTGGTATCCAGCGACGGCGCCAGGCTGAAGGTGAAGCCGCTGCGGAACACGATGGGGCGCACATACGCCGATTCCAGCCCGTTGGCGGTAATCACCTCGCGACAGGCCTGATTGATGGTGGCGGCATCGTAAGGAATGATCAGGTCGTACACGCGTGCCGAGTGGAACAGGCGCTCGGTATGTTCTTCCAGACGGAAGTAGCGTGGACCCTCTGGCGTGGCATACACACGGATACCTTCGAACACGGAGGAGCCGTAATGCAGTGCGTGGGCACCGACGTGCACCGTGGCGTCCTGCCAGGATGCGATACGGCCGTTGTGCCAGAGATGTTTCGGGGCTTCCATGGTTCCTCCTCAGGACTCGACCGCGACACACGCGGCCTGGGTGGGGGTGGGTGCGGGGGGAGTGGTCATCAGGGTGGTGAGGTCGTCGTTGGTGACGGAGCGCTGGCGATCCGCCAGCACCTTGAACCGGTCGAAGACGGCATCGAGCGTCGCTTCGTCCAGGTCGTAATCCAGCTCTTCCAGGCGCTGGCGCAGCGCGTGGCGTCCGGAATGCTTGCCCAGCACCAGCGAGGTCTTCGCGCCCACATCCTGTGGCCGCATGATTTCGTAGGTGCCGCGATGCCGAATCATGCCGTGCTGGTGGATGCCGGACTCGTGCGCGAAGGCGTTGTCGCCGACGATGGCCTTGTTGCGCGGCACGGTTTGCCCGGTGACTTCGGCCAACAGGCGCGAGGTGGGATAGAAATGGCGGGTGACGATGCCCGTGTCGACCTGGAACAGCGGCCGGCGCGTGTGCAGCGCCATGACGATCTCTTCCATGGCCGCATTGCCCGCACGCTCGCCGATGCCGTTGATGGTGCATTCCACCTGCCGGGCACCCGCGGCGACGGCGGCCAGCGAGTTGGCGACGGCCAGGCCGAGGTCGTCGTGGCAGTGCGTCGAGAACACCACTTTGTCTGCGTTTCTCACGTTCTGGCGCAGGTAGGTGAACATGCGCGTGATCTCGTCCGGCGTCACGTAGCCCACGGTGTCCGGTGCGTTGAGGATGGTGGCACCTGCCTCGGCAGCCACCGAAAAGATCTCGGCCAGGTACTCCGGCTCGGTGCGCAGGGCGTCTTCGGCGGAAAACTCCACCTCGTGGGCGAGTGCCTTTGCCCTATGGATCGCCGCGGCGGCGATATCGATCACTTCCTGCTTGCTCTTGCCCAGCTTGTATTCGCGGTGCAACGGGCTGGTGGAGAGGAACAGGTGGATGCGTGCGTGGTGGGCCCCTTCCAGGGCGCGGCCCGCGCTGTCGATGTCACCTGCCTGGCACCGCGCCAGCGCGGCCACGGTGGGTGCCTTCAAGGCGCGGGCGATCTCGGCCACAGCGGCGAAATCGTCGGGCGAGGCCTGGGGGAAACCGGCCTCGATGATGTCCACGCCAAGCTCTTCCAGGGCATGCGCCATGCGCAATTTCGCGCGCCGATCCATCGAGAAGCCGGGGGCTTGCTCGCCGTCGCGCAAGGTGGTGTCGAAGATACGCACGCGGTCGCCTACGTCGCTCTCGATGGTGTCGTTGCTGCCCTGGGTTGCTGGATTCATGTCTGGCTCCGCTCGTGGAAGAGGCGGGTCGGGGGCAATAAAAAACCCCGCATCCGTTGCCGGGTGCGGGGTTCTTCAGGAGTCTTCAGGTTTTGCTTGTTTCACCTGGACACTTGCCCTCAGCCCGCACCTCCGCAGGTAATAAGTACAAGGCTAAGGAGAAGGAGGCCGCCACCGAGACGCAGCTTGCCGTCTACCGCCGGGAGGCGGGACAGGTCAAAGCGGCCATGGGTGGTGCGCTGCGTCATGCGATCGAACGTATGCCAGTTCTGATCGTCGTGTCAACACTTTCGGATGAAACATTCTTGCGCGGATGTTTGGACGGCTAGACGCCCGTGGCTGTGGTCCGTTGCGTCCAGGCGCATGGGACTGCGGCCTGCGACAAAGTGGTATGCCCTCGAAAATGAGAAAAACGGACAACTTTTCGGAGTGTGACGGGCATCGCATGGGCCGCATTGACCGTGCGGATTTCCGCCTACCAGAATGGCCACGTTCCTACGATGTCTCCCCAAAAGGATGATTCCATGACCAAGCAACGGACGGTCGGAGCGCGCAGCATGGCGCGGCTCACGGCATGCACTTTCCTCGCGATCTCTCCTCTGGCCCAGGCGGACGACGCACCGCCGCCTTTCGCCGAGTACCGCGCCGCAGGCCAGTATTACCGCGACCCGGCCGAAGCCTCGATGCGCGCCATGTGGCAGGACTGCGACAACAGCGGCTACCTGCAATGCCAGTTGCTGGTGGTTCGTACCACCGACTCGGGCTACGACTACATCTACCAGTACCTGCACGATCGTCCCGGGGGCGACGCCGAGTGGATGCGCTTCGAAGACGGTGGCCCCGGCGTGTACTCCTGCCCGGCGGGCTTTTCCCTTTACCAGATCGCGTTCGGCATGCCGCTGGGCCCTTACGCCAACCGCAGCATCGATCTGGGTGGTCCATTTCCCGTGTATTGCCAGGCGGGCGGGTATCCGTCCGCCCGTGCTCCCCGGCTGGCCATCGTCGATACCTTCGACAAGGGGGAGCTGGCCGTGCGCGAGGTGACCGAAGGCGAGCAAACGGTCCGTTGGACCGTCACCCCGGAAGCGGACGGCCGGCATGTGCGGGCGATGTCCACCCTCGGTACGTCCAGTTTCCTGGTCAGCGACGACCGGGTGGTCATACTCGACGATGCGGTGACGCTTGTCTACGCCGCGGACGGCACGCTCCAGGCGGCGCGTGGAGCCGATGGCACCTCGATCGATCGCCAGGGCCGTTACGACCCCGAGGGGCGACTGGATTCGCTTCTTCGTCGCGCGACCCAGACCCTGCCGGCGTCGTCGTCCACCGGCGCACTAGGCGCCGTGACCCGTGCCGGCGAATCGATCAGGGCGCTGCTGGACAACCCCGCACCCTGACACGTACGGGTTGGCGGATATCGACAGTGCGGATCCGTCCGGGTGACGGATCCGCACAATAAGGGCGTAGGAGCGCACGCACGTGCGCGAACCCTCACCACGGCAAAGGCGATCGATGCCGTCCCCCCACAGCCATGCGAGCGTTTCCGTGCGTCCGAAAAGCGCACGCCGGATGCACGGAAGCGCTCGCATGGTCTGGCGGGTGGCTTCATTCGCCTCAGTGTAAGGCTGAGGGTTCGCGCACGTGCGTGCGCTCCTACCCTCGGGGCCGCGGTGCCTCGCCGCGCCTGGGTTACGGGTGTGCCCTGCGTTACCCGTGCGCCCATTGGCGCAGCCAGTCGGCGAACAGGCGGCCGTCGGCGGCCAGCGGTTCGGCGTGGGCTTCCCGCGCCAGCATGGCGTTCAGTGCTTCGGGCACGGCGACGAGGCGACCGATCAGGGGTTCGACCACGCTCTCGAATTTGGCGGGGTGGGCCGTGGCGGCCAGGGTCCACGCGCGACGATCGCCTGCCAGGCGCAGACGCTCGAACACGCGCATGGCGGTGGCCGTGTGCGGGCAGAACACCTCGCCGTCGTTGGCGGCATGCCGGCGGATCACGTCGCGGATCTGGGCATCGTCGACGCCCTCGGCATGGCCGTGGACCCGCGCCGCGTCTTCGCCACCGAACAGGTGGACCAGGCGCTCGAAGTTGCTCGGCGCGCCCACGTCCATGGCATTGGCGATGGTGGGTACCGCATCGCGAGGGCGATACGGCTGGCCGCCGAAGAAGGCCGGCAGGGTGTCGTTGGCGTTGCAGGCGAACACCACCTCGCCCAGGGGCAGCCCGATCTGCCGAGCCCACAACGCGGCCACGGCGTTGCCGAGGTTGCCGGTGGGCACGATGGTATTCATCGGTTCGTCCGCATGGATGGCCGCATGGCCGAAGTACGCCATCTGCGGCAGCAGGCGGCCCAGGCTGATGCTGTTGGCGGAAGACATCGGCACGTCCGCCTGCAGGGCGGGATCGCCCAGCGCGGCTTTCACCAGTCGCTGGCAATCGTCGAAACTGCCCTCGACGCGCAGCGCGCGCACGTTGCCGCCGAAGCTGCCCAGCTGGTGGGCCTGGCGCGGCGAGACACGGTTGTCCGGATAGAGGATGACGACGCGCACGCCCGGCAGGTTGTGGAATGCCGCGCCCACGGCTGCGCCGGTATCGCCCGAGGTGGCGACCAGGATGGTCAGCGGGCGGTCGCCTTCGCGACGCCGTCGGCTGAGGCAGGCGGCGAGGAACCGCGCGCCGAAATCCTTGAAGGCGGCCGTCGGCCCGTGGAACAGCTCCAGCACGTGCGCGCCGTCGATCGGCAACGCCCGGCGTGGCGCCGGAGACGCGAACGCATCGGCGCAAATGGCCGGTAGCGCCGCTTCCAGCGGATCGCCCGCGAAAAAGGGCCGCAGCATCCACGACGCGGTATCGGCCAGCGTGCCACCGCGCGGTGGCGGCGATACCGAGGGCATGGCGTCCGGGACATACAGGCCGCCGTCGGGTGCGATGCCTGCGGCGATCGCATCGCTCAGGCGAACGGGCGCGGCATCGCCGCGCGTGCTGACGTAGCGCATGGTCACAACACCCTCGCCGCGGGGCCGTCCACCGGTGCCACCAGCACGTCGCTGTCGTGGCCTGTGGCGGCGAACGCCGCGCGCATGGACTGTGCCGCGGCCTGCGCCGAGGCGCGATCCTCGAACCAGCCGAACACGCTGGGTCCCGCGCCGGAGATGCTGGCGCCGAGGGCGCTGTGGTCCAGGGCGGCCTGCTTGACCCGCGCAAAGCCGGGGATCAGGGGCGCACGGCGCGGCTCGACCAGCACATCGGACAGGCCTTCGCGAACGAGGGCGGTATCGCCGCGGTAGCAGCCTGCCAGCACCAGGGCCAGGTGGGCGCTCTGCGCGACGAACTCGCCCAGGGCGTAGTGCCCGGCCAACGCGGCGCGCGCCCGGCGCGTTTCCAGCACCACATGCGGATGCACCAGCGCGCAGTGCCATGCCGCCGGCACGGGAATGCGCACCAGGCGTGTGTCGGTGGACAGCACCAGGCCGCCCAGTAGCATCGGCCCCAGGTTGTCGCCGTGCCGGCTGCCGCTGGCCACCACCTCGCCGTCCAGCGCGAACGGATAGAGCGCCTCGCGCGGCAGCGGCTCGTCGAGCAGGGCGTTCGCGGCGACCAATGCGGCGACACACGACGCGGCCGATCCGCCCATGCCCGAACCCAGCGCAATGCCCTTGTGCAGCGTGAGCTCGAAACCGAAGGGTAGGGACAGGGCGTGCATCATGGACAGCAACGCGGCGCCGGCGGTGTTGTCCGCGGCGGCCAGCGGCAGGTCGGTGACCACGCCATGGATGGCGGCGATGCGCACCTCACGCTCGGCGATGCGGCGCACCTCGGCGCGATCGCCCGCGCCGGCCACGCTGTGGCCCAGGATATCGAAGCCGATGCCGACATTGCCGACACTGGCATAGGCCTCCGCCACCGCGACATCCGCGCGGGCCAGAGGCGAGGAATCTTCGTTCAGCATGCGCACCGTTTTACTCCCATGGCGCCGGCCACGCGCAGCAGGTCCGTGAACACCGCGGCGGCCGTGACTTCGGGGCCGGCACCCGGCCCCTGGACGACCAGTGCATTGTCGCAGTAACGGCGCGTGGCGAAACGCAGCACGTTGTCGGTCAGCTTCGAATGGGCGAAGGCGTGGTCGGCCTCGACCACCTGCACGCCGACGCTGGCGCGACCGCCGTCCAGCCGGGCGACATGGCGCAGCACGCCGCCTGCCGACCGCGCATCGGCCAGCAGCGTGGCCATCGGGGCATCCATCAGGGCGAGTTGGTCCATGAAGGCCTCGCGGGAGGCCTCGGCCAGCTCCGCGGGAATCAGGCTTCGCACGGCGACATCCTCCAGCGACAGCGCCAGGCCGGCCTCGCGAGCGAGGATGACGACCTTGCGTGCCACGTCCATGCCGGACAGATCGTCGCGCGGATCGGGCTCCGTATAGCCCATGGCATGCGCCTCGCGCACCAGCGCCGAGAACGGCACGGAGCCGTCGAACCGGTTGAACAGCCAGGCCAGCGTGCCCGACAGCATGCCTTCGACGGCGGTCAGCTCGTCGCCCGTGTCGATCATGTCGCGCAGCGTCTGCACCACCGGCAGGCCGGCACCCACCGTGCCCTCGTAATACAGGTGGGCGCCGCTGGCCTCGGCCGCGGCGCCGATCTGTCGCCAGCGTTCCAGCGGACCACTGGCCGCGCGCTTGTTGGGCGTGACCACATGGATGCCGGCACCCAGCCAGCCGGCGTAGTGGTCCGCTACCCGGTCGCTGGCACTACAGTCCGCCAGGATGGCCACATGGCTGCCGTCGCCGGCGACATAGGCCGCGAATTCGTCCAGTTCCACCGGGCGCCAGGTCTGGGCGCCGTGCTGCCGAGCGTTGAGGGCGTCGTCGTCGCAATCCAGCCACATGTGGCGGCTGTCGCTGACGCCGCGCAGGCTGAGCTCCAGGTTGAAGTCGCGACGCAGGCGCGGTGCGGCGCCGCGTAGCTGGTTCAGCAGTGCGCTGCCGACCTTGCCGGGTCCAACGACGCCCACATGCACGACGAGGGGCTGGACGGCGGCGCGTACGGGCGCGGCACGTAAGGGCGAGCGGGGTAACGCGACAGCGATGGACACGATCGAAGCCTCCGGTAAGAGGCCCTTGGTCACATCAGGAGGGAGGGTGTCGGCTGGAAGTTCCGGCGCCGGTCCCGTCCTGCGGGAGGTCGGGGCCGGCAGCGACAAGAACTAGGCGCGCGCGAACTCCGATCCTCCGACCATGGTAATGGTCGTAGTCGTTGTAGTCGCGGTGGTGGTCACGGACGCACGCGTGCCGGCCGTGGAGGCCGTAAGGAAATGCAGCGCGGGCGCAAGGGAAGACATGAGCCCGACGTTATGCCCGCGTGATAGCGGCTGTCAAGCGGTTTGAATCGGGTTTCCACCCGCCATGATGGCGGGTGGAAACCGAGGCACGCACCTTCAGCGCTTCGACAGGTCCAGCGCGTACACGGCCGTGCCGTCGCCGTTGTCGTGCACCTGCGTGATCGCCAGGCCCTGTGCCGCCGCGATGTCCTGCTTGCCGGACGCGGCGGTGAAGGTCACCGGACCCTTCGTCTTGACGCGCACGAAGTGCCACGAGCGCGGGTCGACGTCCTTGCCGGTGATCGTCTTCTTCGCCTGGATCCAGCGGATCACCACCTCGCGGTTGCCGTCGGGCGCGTTCAGCACCACGGACTCGCCGTTCATGCCCGGGAACTCGCCGCCACCGTTGGCGCGATAGCTGTTGGTCACGACGATGAAGGACTGGTCGGCGCGGATCGGCTTGCCTTTGTAGCGCAGGTCGCCGATGCGTTGCCCTTCCGGCTGGGTGATGTCGATGGTGTAGGTGATGCCACCCTGCATCTGGTCGAAGTTGTACGGCACCAGCTTGCCCGTGAGCGTCTGCTCATCTTCCTTCGTCGGATCGATGCGGTTGAAACGCGTGGCCGATTTTTCCAGCCACGCCTTCACCGCCGCGCCGTCGATCTTCACCGCCGCCAGCGTGTTCGGATAGAAGTAGAGATCGGCCGCGTTGCGGATCGTCATCGGGCCCTTAGGCACGTCCGTGTAGTCGTCGGGGCCACCGAAGCCGGTGCGGAAGGCGGAGGCCGCCGAGATCACCGGTATGTCCTTCAGTTCCGGATGCGCGCGGGCGATCTCGTCGCGGGCGTAGTCGGCCTGCGCGGCGTTGACCACCGCCAGCGCGCTCATGTTGCCTTCGTCGGCGAAGTAGCTGGTCAGGTCGTGGTCGGTGGCGCCGATCGGCGTGTTGACGTAAGCCACCGCGGCCTCGTGGGCCGGCATCACGATGGGTGCGATGGTGGGATCGACGGGCACGCACTCGTTCTTCTTCGGACAGATCGGCCGGACCTGGCTATGGCTCTTGTCCTTCTGCACCACCCAGCGGCCGTTATCGCGTGCCAGCGTCATGTTGATGACGCCCAGGTCCTTGCCGAAGAAGCCGCCCATGACGGCGGGCACACCGCGCACGATGCCGCGCTTCGCGTCCACGTCCTTCATGCCCATGTAGCGCGGCCCCGGGAATTCGGTATGCGAATGGCCGAGCAGCAACGCATCGATACCGGGAACGCCGGCGAGGTACCAGCCGCCGTTCTCCATCTGCGGCGTGTACGGCGCGGTATTGAGGCCGCCATGCAGGATGGCGACGACCAGGTCGGGCTTCTGTGCCAGCACCTCCGGCATGTACCGCTGTGCGGCTTCCACCACGCCGTCGACGGTGACCTTGCCCTGCAGGTTGCGCTTGTCCCAGTCGAGGATGGGCGGCGGGGTGAAACCGATGATGCCGATGCGCAACGTGGTCGGCACGGTCTTGCCGTCGGCGGTTTTCACCTCGACCGTCTTGCTCACGATCGTCCACGGCTTGAAGATCGGCTGCTTGTCGCGAGCGCTGTAGACGTTGGACAGCACCAGCGGAAACTTCGGACCGGCACACGCCGCGGGCTTCACCCCATCCACGTTCATCGGCGTGTTGGTCACCTGCGCGAGGAAGGGCAGGCCGTAGTTGAATTCGTGGTTGCCGGCCGTGCCGCCGTCGTAGCCGATCGCGTCCATGGCCGCGTAGATGCCCAGCTCCGTGTCGCAGCCCACCGGCTTGACCATCGCCTGGTAGTCGGCCAGCACCGAGCCCTGGATGGTATCGCCGCTGTCGAACAGCACGGTGTTCGGGAACTCCTTGCGCGCCTGCCGGATCAACGTGGCCAAGCGCTCGTAGCCGAAGCTGGGGTCGTTCTTCTGCTTGTAGTAGTCGTACGAAAGGATGTTCGAATGGATATCGGTGGTTTCGAGGATCGCCAGATCCAGCGTCGAACCGTTCGCGACGCTGCCGGAACGGGGCGTGACGGTATCGGCTTTCTGCGCCGTGGTGCAGCCGGCGAGCAGGGCGGCCGAGAGCGTGGCCAGTGCGAGGGACTTGAGCATCGGAAAGGTCCGTGTGGAATCGGGAGTGCGGTCGGCACGCTAGCAGAAACGCGGGCGGTCAGGGCAGGCGCTCGGCCTTGGCCTGGTCGAAATACGTGTAGACCTTGCCGTTATCGTCCAGCTGCTTGGTCTTCAGCACGAAGCGATAGGCCGAGCGCTGCATCGCGCTACCGTCCACGCGGCGTACGTCCAGGCCATGCGCGGTGTCGGTGGTGACATCCACCGGGCGCACACTCAACCGGCCGGCCTCATGCCCTTCGAGCGCCTCGCGCAGGACGCGCCCGTCCGGACTGCCCAGCTTCACGCCCAGCACGGCGGCCAGCGTGGGTGCGAGGTCGACATTGCCGCTGGGCAGTTCGCTGCGCAGGCCCTTGTGGAAATCCGGCCCGCTGGCCAGCAGCAGGTTGTGCACGTCGATGGGGCTGAAGCTGCCGTGCATGCCGCGCTCGTTGGACATGCTGGTGTACTCGGTGCCCTTGAATCCCTGCACCGTCGCTTCCGTATCGAAGTCGTAGCTGACCACGATGTCGGGCGAGCGGGTGTTTTCCAGGTGTACGGTGGCCAGCGGCAGCGTGCCGGGAATCTTCCCGTAACGCGCGTCGACGAAGATCGCACCGAACATCTCGTGGCTCTGCAGGAAGCGCACGGCGTCCACGATGCGGTTGCGATCGTGCGAGGGCAGGTAGAGGTATTCGCTGCCGCCGTTGGGTGCGAGGACGAACGCCTTCCCCGCGCCGTCGGCGGGCAGCTTGTACGACGGCGTGGTGTATGGGCCAGGCTTGCCGCAGACGCGACCGTCGTCGTCGAAGCGGGTGGGGCGCAGCGGCGTGCCGTCGGCCTTCACGCCGGCCATCACCGGTGCGTAGATGCAGCCCATGCCGTCGAAGGCGGGCAGCCCGGCACGCGTCATTTCGTCAGCCAGGCGAATCGCGCCCGCGCTGGAGAAACCCCATTCCGGATCGATGCGTCCGACCCGTCCGTCGGCGATCTGCCGCAGCGGGAAAAGATCCGCCGGGCCGGCGACGTTGCTGTGGGCGTGATCGGAGACGATCACCAGGTCGGTGTCGGCGGCCATGCCGAGCGCTTGCAGCCGATCCTGCAACTGCCCCAGCAGTTCGTCCTGCGCACGCAGCGCCAGGTGGAAGTTCGGCGAGCCCACGCCGTAGGCATGCTGCGTCGCGTCCGGGTTGCGCAGCCAGACGAAGCTCACATCGGGTTTTTCGACCGGCAGCACGTACTCCAGGAAGGCCTTCATCAGGAACGCGTTGGAGGGCGTCGGCGGCGCGCCGGCCCCGTCGGAGGCATCCGAGGTGACGCCGTCCTTCAGCGTGACCAGCGGCAACTGCGCGGTGGGCGTGCCGTTGTCCGGCTCCAGGTGGAAGTGGTCGGGATCGTACGCATGCACCGTGTTGGCGGGCAACGCGAACCCGGCGCGCTGCAGCTTCTGCGCGAAGGCGAGCGGCAGTGCCACGTTCTCGTCGAGGATCAGGCCGCCCTCGTGGATGTCCTGGAGGAAGGCCGGGCCCGACTTGCCGACCACGGCCGTTTTCAGCCCGGCCTTGCGCGCCCGTTCCAGCAGGGTCGGTGCCTGCAGGAGGTCGTGGTGCCAGTGGTCGTCCAGGTCGCGCAGGATCGCGTAGTCCTCGGTGAAGATCGGCACGCTGAAGTCCACCGGCGCGCCCTTGGCATCGGCACCGTTCGCGCCGGGCGCCCAGAAGCGGTTGCCGAAGAAGCCGATGGTCCCGGGGAAGGAGCCGGTGGCGAAGCTGGACGCGTTGACCATGGTGAAGGTCGGGTACGTGGCGTGGTTGTCCGCGAAGAACGTGCCCTGCTTCGCCAGTGCCGCGAGGTGCGGCGTGTCGTCCGCGCTGATGGCATCCGGCCGCATGCCGTCCCAGACGAACACGATGACGCGATGCGCCGCGTGGGCCTGCATGGTCAGTACGGCCAGGGGAAGGGCGACGAGTCGGGCGAGAGGATGCATGGATCAGTTCCGCGTGAGGGTAAAACGGGCCATGGTGAGGCGTGCGTGTTGCAATATCGGTACCGCGCCGCCCCGCGTGACGATCGTCACCGTGCGCGGCACCGTCTTGGTTTCGTAAGAAAATGTACACAGTGCGCGGTCACGCTTGGCGGCTTCCTCCGTTCGACGAGCCACCATCGATGAAGCCCTGCCGCAGTGCCCTGTTCCTCGCCCTCGCTTCCGCCTTTGCCATGCAGGCCCACGCGGACGACACGCCGCCGCCGAAAACCCAGGACCTGGACGCGGTATCCGTGATCGGCCAGGGCGAGACGCGCCAGGTGCAGCGCATCGTGCCCGACGACCAGAAGGTGCTGCCGCCCGGCACCAGCCCGCAGAAGATCCTCAATCGCCTTCCCGGCGTGTCCGTGCAGTCCAACGACGCGTTCGGTGCCAACGAGGAGTCGCAGACGATCACCCTACGCGGTTTCAACGCCACGCGCCTGGGCTACACGCTGGACGGCTTGCCCTTGGGCGACAACGCCTACGGCAACTACAACGGCCTGAACATCTCGCGCGCCCTGATCGCCGAGAACATGGCCACGGTGGAATTGTCCGAGGGCATCGGCGCGCTGGGCACCGCGTCCACCAGCAACCTGGGCGGCGCCATCCAGTATTTCTCGGCCGACCCGTCGAAGACTTTCGGCGGCAAGGTGGCACAGACCTTCGGCAGCGACCACAACCGCCGCACGTATGTCCGCCTGGATTCCGGTGACTACAAGGGTTTCTCCATGTACCTGTCCGGCGCCAGGGCCGATGCGGACATGTGGGCGCAGCCCGGTTCGAAGACGGACACCAAACAGTTCAACGGCAAGGCCGTGTACGAGTTCGGCGACGGCAATCGCATCACCGGCTTCGCCGACACCTCGCGCACCTCGCAGGCCGATTACGCCTACCTGTCCAAGAGCGGGTTGCAGCGTGGCCTGGGCTGGGACTGGAACCTGTATGCGCCGGACTGGAACCGCGCGCTGGCCGCGGCGTACTGCGCACCGGTCTACACCAAAGGCGGCGTGAAGGACCCGCGCTGCGGCTTTTCCGGTGGCGTGGACAACATCGACGATGCCTACTACCAGAGCCGCGCCCTGCGCCGTGATGATCTTTACTACCTGGCCGGCGATTTCGCCGTGGCGGACGGCGCCACGCTGCACACGCAGGTATACCATCACGAGAACGCCGGCCAGGGCCACTGGTGGTCGCCGGGCCAGCGCTCCAACCCGGGCACGGCCGAGGAACTGCCGATCTCCATCCGCAGCACCAACTACACGATCAATCGCAACGGCGCCATTGCGTCGCTGGCGTGGGACCTGGGTGGCCACCACGTGGAAGGCGGCGTGTGGTACGAGAAGAACGACCACCATGTCGAGCGCAACTTCTATTACATCGACGGGCCGGTCAGCGACAACTATTACCTGTCGGATCCGGATCGCCGCCTGTTCTCCCAGGACTATACGATCACCACCCGGCAGGCCTACCTGCAGGACAGCTTCAAGGCGATGGACGATCGGCTGACCGTCGACTTCGGCGTCAAGAGCCCGCACACCACGATGAAGGCGGTGGAAGGCCCGGGCGTGGAAAGTCCCTATGCCAACGGCACCCTGAAGGCGGACAAGGCGCTGCTGCCGCAGGCGGGCCTGGCCTTCCAGCTGGCGCCGGGCCAGGAGCTGTTCCTGTCGTACGCGAAGAACATCGCCGCGTTCCAGGGCGGCGGTGCCGGTGGTCCGCTGGCGGTGGGGCAGGCCGCGTTCGACGGGTCGAAGTCCGACCTCAAGCCCGAGCAGTCGCGCTCGATCGACGGCGGCTTCCGCAGTGTCGGCCAGGCGTACGAGGCTTCCGTGGCGCTGTACGACGTGAAGTTCGACAACCGCCTGCTGTCGCTCAACCCGTGCTCAAGCATCGAGCAGGGCACGCGGCCGGGCTGCAACACCGCGTTCGTTAACGTGGGTTCGGTGTCCAGCCGCGGCGCGGAGTTCACCTTCATCTGGAAACCGATCCGCGGTTTCGAGTGGTACAACTCGGCCTCGTTCAACACCTCGAAATACGACGACAACTACGTAGCCAATGGCGTGGTCGTGCCGGTGAAGGACAAGACCACGGTGGATACGCCCAAGCGCATGTTCGCCAGCGAAGTCAGCTACACCTATGGCCCGTGGTCGGCCAGCCTGCGTGGCAAGTACACCGGCAAGCGCTACTACACGTACACCAACGACCAGAGCGTGGCCGGCGCCACGGCGTTCGACTTCGGCGCGGCCTACGCGTTCGGCGCGATGGGCAGCCTGAAGGCGCTGACCCTGGCATTGAATGTCACCAACCTCACCGACCATCGCTACGCCAGCAACCTGTCCGCGTTCGGGGCGACCGACGCGCAAGGCCGCTCGCTCGCCTTCCACGCCAGTGCACCGCGGCAGACCTTCGTCACCCTATCGGCGGATTTCTGATGAAGGCGCTTGTTCTATCCTCGTCCGCCCTGGTCCTGTTGCTTGGAGCGCTGCCGATGTCCACGCCCGCCGCCCCGGTCCCTGCCGTCGCCCCGGCCGCGCCGATCGCCGCCAGGGTGCTCGTCATCGGCCATCGCGGGGCCAGCGCGCTGCGCCCCGAGCACACGCTGGCCTCCTATGCCGTGGCCATCGCGGACGGGGCCGACTTCGTCGAGCCCGACCTGGTCTCCACGAAGGATGGCGTGCTGGTGGTGCGGCACGAGAACGAGATCGGCGGCACCACCGACGTGGCGTCCCATCCGGAATTCGCAGCGCGCCGCACCACCAAGGTGGTGGACGGCGAGACGATCACCGGCTGGTTCACGGAGGATTTCATCCTTGCCGAACTGAAGACGCTACGGGCGCGCGAGCGCCTGGCGGACATCCGCAAGGCGAACACGGCCTACGACGGCCAGTTCACCGTGCCCACCTTCGAGGAGATGATCGAGTTCGTCGCCGCCGAAGCCTCGGCCCGGCACCGCGTGATCGGCCTGATCCCGGAGATCAAGCACGCCACCTATTTCCACGGCATCGGCCTGCCGATGGAGGACAAGCTGCTGGCGATGCTGGCCGCCCATGCCTACACGCGCACGGCGCCGGTGGAAATCCAGTCGTTCGAGGTGGGCAACCTCCGCTACCTGCACGGCAAGCTGGGTAAGAGCCATCCGAACATCCGCCTGCTGCAGCTGATGGACGCGCCGGACAAGCACCCCGCCGACGATGCCTCGCTGACCTACGGCGCCATGATGACGCCGGCGGGGCTCAAGACGGTGGCCGCGTATGCGGATGCCATCGGGCCGTCCACGCGTAGCATCATTCCGCTGACGAAGGACGGCCGACTGGCGCCGGTGGCGCCGCTGGTGCACGACGCCCACGCGGCCGGACTGGAAGTGCACCCGTACACCTTCCGGCCGGAAAACCACTTCCTGGCGGCCGATTTCCGCGACGCTGGCGGCGACGCGGCGCGCAACGAAGCCGGGTCGGTGGCGGAAATCCGCGCCTATCTGGCCACCGGCATCGATGCATTCTTCACCGACGATCCGGCGCTGGGGCGCAAGGCACTGGACGCTCACTGAGGCCGTTTGCCTGACAGACATCGGTGGATTGCCCCGCTATGATCCCGGCTCAGCCAGTCATAAGGGATTATCCGATGTCATTAGCCAGGTTCCTCCGGCACAAGTCCGTCGAGCAATTGCAGGCCGAAGTGGGCCTGCGCAAGGACTTCAGACGTGTGCTGGGGTTGTGGCAGCTCACCGCCATCGGTATCGGCGGCATCATCGGCGTGGGCATTTTCGTACTGGCCGGCCAGCAGGCGGCGCTCAACGCGGGCCCGGCGGTGGCCCTGAGCTTCATCATCGCGGGCTTCGGCAGCGCGTGCGCGGCGCTGTGCTACGCGGAGTTCGCCGGCCTGATCCCGGTCACCGGCAGCGCCTATACCTATGGCTACGCCGTGCTCGGCGAGGGCGCGGCCTGGATCATCGGCTGGGACCTGTTGCTGGAATATGCCCTGGTGGTGGCGGTGGTCGCCATCGGCTGGTCCGGCTACGTGCAGGTGTTGCTGGCCTCGGCCGGCGTGCACCTGCCGGAGTGGGCGCAGAAGAGCATGAGCGCCGACACCATGGCCTACTACTGGCAGCAGGCGAAGCTGGGCATGGGCCTGTCGGTCAGCCGGCCCCTGCCGGGTCCGACGGACGGGCATCGCTTCAACATCATCGCCGCCGGCATCTCGCTGTTCGTCGCCGTCCTGCTCTCGGTCAAGACCGAGTGGGGGGCGCGCCTGAACACGTTCATTGTCGGCATCAAGGTCATCGGCGTGGCGCTGGTCATCGGCGTGGGCGCATTTTTCATCAACACGGCGAACTGGCACCCGTTCATCCCCGAGCGCATCGTCGACGCCAAGGGCATCGGCCACTTCGGCTGGCAGGGCGTGCTCACCGGTGCCAGCGTGGTGTTCTTCGCCGTGTTCGGCTACGACACCCTGACCACCGCGGCCGAGGAGGCGCGTGATCCGCAGCGCGACCTGCCGCGCGCGGTGCTGTTGTCGCTTGCCGTGGCCATGGTGCTGTATATCGCGGTATCGCTGGTGCTCACCGGCATCGTGCCCTACGGCACGCTCGACGGCGAGGCCTCCGTGTCCGATGCGTTCAACGCCATTGGCCTGCCCTGGCTCAGCAACGTTATCGCCGTAGCGGCCGTCATCGGCGTGATCAGCGTGCTGTTCGCCTTCATGCTCGGTGCCGCGCGCATCTGGTTCGCGCTGGCACGCGATGGCCTGCTGCCGGCCTGGTTCGCCCGCGTGCACCCGCGCTACGGCACGCCGGCCCGGCCGACCATGATCCTGGGCATCTTCACCGCCGTGGTCGCCGGCCTGCTGCCCATCGGCGAGGTCGCCGAGCTGGTCAATATCGGCACGCTCAGCGCCTTCATCCTCATCTGCGCATCGGTGCTGGTGCTGCGCGTGCGCAAGCCGGAGCTGGAGCGCAAGTTCCGTACCCCGGCGGTGTGGTTCGTCGCGCCGCTGGGCATCCTGTTCTCGCTCGCGCTGATCTGGGGCCTGCCGGCCATCACCTTCGAGCGCTTCGCCATCTGGATGGCCCTGGGCCTGATCGTCTACTTCACCTACGGCATAAAGCACAGCAAGCTCAATCGCGACTGAGTGTCGGTGGTTGTGGCGATGGTCTCGACGCACCCTGTGTTCTTTCAGTGATGTCATGACGTCCCTGCGCACGCGGCTTGGCGCCGGGGTGTGCACGGGCTCATGCATCGAGCCGAATCGGCAGGCGTGTTCCAAGTGTGCGAGTAGGCAAGCCTTTCGTTCGCTGCTTACGTCTTCTGGTGGTATGGCGTTGCGCGCCACATGCGCTCTACTCGGAAGTGGCGCCGGTGGCGTCACATTCCACATCACGCAGGGAGCACATCATGAAAAAGTCGGAACACCGCGCGGAAGTAACCGCCTTCGCCAGTTACAAGGGGGCGCGGGCACTCGCTGACGCATCCGGATTGAAACATCCGGACGGCCGTGCCCGTAGCAGGGTCTGGGATGAGACGTTCGAAGAGGCCGTTGGTGGCACGAGTGTACTCACCGATAACTTTGTGATCAGCGATAACAACGGGGCCGCTTTCCTTGTCGAGGGCGCGCCGGGTGAGCGATATATCACGGCGAACAAGCCTGACGATCTTAACGTCCTGGGCAATGTGCGCGGAGCGAGGCAGGGTACGACGATCGGATTTCTTGTCCATCGCACACCTGGCACGCCCGTGCCAACCCTCCAGTTGCTGGGCCGTAACGGCAAGCCTCTAGGTCTGTCCGAAGACGTGCCGGAGGGATACGACTGGATGTTTTTCAACATGAATGAGTATGTATTCGGCTTCACGTGGTCTGGCGGCAACCTGCAGATGCATGGCATTCTGCTTGTCGACTGGACTTCCTGAGTCTGCACGCCGGCGTCGATGGTCTCAGTAGTCGTAGTTGACGCTCAGCCGCACATACCGCGGCTGCTGCACCGACGTCGGCGTGCCGTACAGCGGGTTGGCCAGGTTAGGGCTCTGCTCCGAGTTCGGGAAAATGCCGATCGTGCGCTGTTCGTTCAGCACGTTGAACACGTTCGCGTTGAACGCCAGCTTCGCATCGGCGAAGGCCGGGCGGTAGGTCACGCCCAGGTCCACCTGGCGCACCCACGGCAGGCGGCCGTGGCTTCCCGGAGGCGACGGCAGCCCGTTGCAGAAGTGGTAGCTGTTGCCGTAGCCCGCCGGGTCGGTGCGATCCGGGCCGAAGTAGCCGAGGCACGGCTTGGGCGCGCCGGAGATCATGCTCAGGTTGCCGCTGACCAGCCACTCGGGACTGAACTGGTAATACCCGAACAGCTTTAGCTGGTGCTTGTGGTCGTTGTTCTGCACGCCGTTGGTGTTGACCATGATGTACGCGTTGTCCCAGTCCTGCGTGGTCGACACCGCCGTCTGGCCGGTACCGCGGGATTCCCGGTAGAGATCGGAACGAAGCTGGCCTTCGGTGTTGCCGTAGCTGCGTGAGAACGTGTAACTGACCTTGCCGTACCAGCCATCGGCGAACGGATGCTCCAGGAAGGTTTCCAGGGCGTAGTAGCGACGCTTCAGGCGATCGAAGCCGAATTCTGCATTGGAAAGCGGCACCTTCACATAGTTGCCGCTGGTGTCCACCAGGTTGAACGTGTTGGCCTTGCCGGGGTTGAACAACCAGCAGCTGACCGGGTTGCTCTGGTCGGTCACGTCGTAGCCCAGCGAGGTGGCCTTGGCCAGCACCACGTCGATGTCGCAGTAATCGTCGATCGCGTTGCGCAGGACGCGTTGGGTGGCCTTGGCGCCGTAGACCCAGTCCGTGCCCAGCGTCTTGGTGAAGCCGAGGATGAACTCGTCCTGGTATTCGGACTTGAGGCCCTGGGTGGTCACCGTCTTCGGATCGGGCAACTGGCCAAAGGTGTTGTTGGCGGCCACGGGAGGCGAGATGGCGGTGAGCGCCGTGGGCGTGCCGTCAGCCGCAATGCCGCCGTAGGTGAAGTATTGCGATGTGGTCAGCGCCCCGCCGGCTGCGTTCAGTGCGGGGTTCAGCGGCAGGCCGAGGTAGTAGCGTCCCGCGTTCGCGTAGACCTTGAACGTCGCGTCTCCGAATACGTCCCAGCTGGCACCCAGCCGAGGGGCCCACTGCGGCTTGTGCTGGGTGATGAAGGCATCGCCGTTGGCATTGAAATTCTGGAACTGGTCGTTGCGGATACCCGCCGACAGCAGCCACTGGTCGTTGATCTGCCATTTGTCCTCGATGTACTGAGCGCGCTGCGCGGAGCGCACGGTGGCCAGGCTGCTGTTGATGTTGCGGATCACGTAGTAGCCGCCGGCGCCATTGGGGAAACCCGCCGTGGCGGGCACGCCCAGGCCGGTGGAGATCGGTGTGTTCGGGTCGGCCACGCCGTATTCCCACGAATACCCCGGCCCGGAGGTGACGTTGCCCTGATCGATCGCCGTGCCGGTCTGGTTGTCGATGCCGGCGGTGATCGTGTGGTCGCCGATCTTGTAGGTGATGTCGAAACGCGTATTCGTGGTGCGACCGCCGCGGCCGGCGGGTGTCAGGCTGGCCACGGTCTGGCTGTTGCCGCGTGCGGTGCCGCCGTTGAGGGCGGGGTTCTGGTTCACCTGGTTGTTGACGTAGGTCAGCGTCGGATCGTAGCCGCCCGGGGCGTCGTAGGCCGTGGTGTGCTGCTTGCCGTACAGGGCGCTGATGGTCAGGTTATCGGTGATATAGCCGGTGTACTTGGCCGACCAGAGGTCGCCGCCGGTCTTGATGTCGTCGTCCTGGCCGATGCGCGCCTGGCGTGTGCGTCCCACGTAGTCGTAGTTGTAGATGCTGCCCGATGTCTCGTACTTGTCCGAGGCACCGGTCAGCTCGAGGATGTGGTTATCGGTGATGTTCCAATCCACCTTGCCGTACCAGCGCGGCGAGTTATAGGTGTAATCCACGTAAGGCTTGGTGCTGGTGTAGCCGCTGACCGGGTTGACCGTGTTGCCCTGCTGCCGCTGGTATTCACCGGCGATGAAGATGAACAGCTTGTCCTTGATCAGCGGGCCGCCGGCATACGCGCTGACCGTGGTGCTGTCGGTGCCGTTCTGCCCGTCCGGCGCGTAGAGGTTGCCGGCACGCGGCGACGACGGCAGGCCGCTCTCGTAGTAACGGTTGCGCTGGTTGGCCCGGGCGAACGCCGGCTCCCACAGCACCTGCGTGCCGAAGTGCCATTCGTTGGTGCCGCGCTTGCCCACGACGTTGATGACGCCGCCGTCGGAACGCCCGTACTGAGCGCTGTAACCGCCGGTATAGACCTCCTGCTGATCGATCGCGCCGTACGGCAGCGACAATCCGCCGAAGCCGAGCAGGGCATCCGTGGTGGAGAATCCGTTGACGTAGTAGGCATTCTCGCTGGCCGCCGAACCGCCGAAGCTCACCAACGACTTGCCGGTGGGGCCCTTGAAGCTGCCGCCGTTGTTCACCACGCCGGGGGCCAGCAGCGCGATGGCTTCGGCGTTGCGGCCCAGCGGAAGGCGGGCCAGTTGCTCGGAGGTCACCACCGTGCGGGAGTCAATGGTGGATACGTCGATCTTTGCCAGCGCCGACGCGGAGACGGACACCCCGCTCATGTCCTGGGCGGCCGTGGCCGTGCCCGCCGCCGCTGCGAATGACACCTCGGTGCCTGCGCCCACCTTGAGCACGACGTTCTGGCGGGTGTCCACGGCCTGTCCGTTGGCCTTGAGCGTCACCGTGTAGGTGCCCAGCGGCAGCTGCCCGGCGGAGTAACGACCCCGCTCGTCCACGGGTACCTCGCGGCTGAGGCCGGTGTCGCTGGTGATCACCACGGACTGGCCGGGCGTGGCCGGTGCCTGGCCGAAGACGCCGCCGGTGGTCGACTGGGCGAACGCGGCGGGGCACACGGCAAGGCCGAGGGCAAGCGCAAGGGCGGTTCGGGTCAACGGCTTGGTGCTGGGCATGATGGAACGTCTCCTTGGCCGTGGTTCGCGCCACAGGCATGCACGGGCTTCGCGGTGGCGAAACCTGGATTCGGTGATGAAGGCAAAACCCCTGGATAACGCCCTGCCGGCCGGCATCTGCAGGTGCCGGGGGACATGGCGCTCCGCTTGGTACACGCGCGGGCGCGGTGCTTCCGTTCTGTCGAACAGGGTGCTGCGGCGCAGCACTTGCTATCGGTTATACGGAAAACGAAAAGCGATGTATAGAGGTTTAGACGTCCGCATTGCTATTTATTTGCGAGGCCGATTCCTAGGAATCGCGCCTCGTTCCCGGGCGTCTGCGGAACCCGGCGTCGCCGAGGTCGTCGGGTGGCGGCATCAGCGAACGCTGTATGGGCGGCCCGGACTGCTCGCCAGCGCACAGTTCCCTTGTCGTTTTTTCGTCATCCTCGCTCGCTAAGGTGCGCAGTCCGTTCCGGGACCGGAACACGGCATTGATGCCAGATCAAGGGGAAAGACATGCAGGGACCTATCGCACGGCGCTGGCTGTGCGCTGCCATCGCTTCGCTGCTCGCGGCCAGCACGGCGCACGCGCAGAACACGTCGTCGTCCATGAGTGGCAGGGTACTGACCGCCGACGGCGCACCCGCCGCGGGCGTCACGGTGCAGATCGTGCACGTGCCCTCGGGTACCACGCGCGTGGTTACCACCGATGCGGACGGCCGTTACAAGGCGCAGGGCCTACGCGTCGGCGGTCCGTTCGACGTCACCGCCACCACGGCCGTCGGTACGGCGGAGCGCGATGGCGTGTTCCTGCAGCTGGCGCAGGACACCAGCCTGGACCTGGCGGTGGCCGCATCGTCCGGTGCCGCCGCCACGCAGATGGAAGGCGTGCAGGTGCATGCCAACGCCTCCGACGTGGCCATGGCGCAGATATTCCAGCCGGACAACAAGGGTATGGGCACGCAGGTGTCGCAGCAGCAGCTGAAGATGCTGCCGGTGCCGAATCGGTCCATCCAGGACATCGCCCGCCTCAATCCCGCGATCACCATCACCAACAAGAGCAAGGGCGAGATATCGGCGCTGGGCCAGAACAGCCGCTACAACAACATCACGATCGACTCCGTGCCCACCAACGACTCGTTCGGCCTGGAAGACAACGGCCTGCCCGCGCTGAACCAGCCGGTGTCGCTGGATGCCATCGAGGCGTACAACATTTCGACCGCCAACTACGATGTGGCCAACAAGCGCGCGGTCGGCGCCAATATCAACATCGTGACCAAGAGCGGCACCAACGACTTCCACGGTTCCACGTACTACGTCTATCGCAATGCTTCGGACATGGTGGGCGACGATCGCGCCGGCAACGCGTTCAAGGGTTACACGCGTCAGTGGACGGGCGGGGCGACCTTCAGCGGCTCGATCGTCAAGGACAAGCTGTTCTTCTTCGTCAGCCTGGAAAAATCGAAGACCGTGGCACCGGCCCCCGACTTCGGTGCCATCGGCTCGGGCAAGGGCAACATCATCCCGATCAGCCAGACCGACCTCGATCGCATCACCAGCATCGCGTCGGGCCTGGGTATGACCCCCGGCAGTACCACCGCCGCCGGCGCCGACCAGCAGGAGAAGCGCGGCCTGTTCAAGCTGGACTGGAACATCGCCGACGGCCACCGCGTCAGCCTGCGCTACGACAAGACCAAGAGCGAACAGCCCAACCTCAACGGCTACAGCACGTCGTCCACCTCGCCCAGCCTCAGCCTGTCGAGCTACTGGTTCGACAAGCACCGCGAGAACTCGCAGTGGGTGCTCAACGGGTACGACGACTGGACCGACTCGTTCTCCACCGAGGCATCGTTCTCGTATTCCAAGTACGACGCCACGCCCTCGGTGCAGACGCAGCAGCCGCAGGTGAAGGTGTACACCAACGGCGTGGTCACCGGTAGCACGATCACCGGAACTTTTGTCAACCTGGGCGAAGAGGAATTCCGCCACTACAACATCCTCGGTATCCGCTCCTATAACGGCTTCTTTGCCGGCACGTGGAACGTCGGCGATCATTCGGTGAAGGCTGGCGTAGATTACCAGCGCGACGAGTTCTACAACCTGTTCGGTCGTACCGAGTTCGGTGCTTACGTGTTCCCCAGCATCGACGCGTTCGCCAACCGCAACTACTTCAGCTACTCGGTCTACCGCCCCACCGACGGCAACCTCGACAGCATCGCCGCGAAATGGGATCTCACCCAGTGGGGTTTCTTCGCCCAGGACACCTGGCAGCTCGGCAACCTGTCGCTGCAGTACGGCCTGCGTTACGACCTGCCGAAGGTCAGCAGTGCACCGCTGGCCAATCCCACGTTCAACGCGGCGTACCCGGGTTATCCCAACAACGCGACCATCGACGGTAATGGGGTGCTCGAACCGCGCGCGTCGTTCAACTACGCCTTCGATACCGAGCGGGCCACGCAGCTGCGCGGCGGCATCGGCCTCTCGGAAGGCGCACCCCCGGGCGTGTGGCTGTCCAATCCGTACACCAACAACGGCCGCTCGCTCACCAGCTACTCGGCGTCCAACGGTACGGGCTTCACCGCCGACCCCAACAACCCGCTGATTCCCGCTGGTGCGCGCCGTGGCGGCTCACCGGAGGTGGATGTCACCGATGGCGGCTTCAGGATGCCCACGGTGTGGAAGGCCAGCCTGGGCTTCGACCACCAGTTGCCCTGGTCCAGCCTGGTCTTGACGGCTGAGGTCGAGCACCTGGAAACCAAGGATGCGGTGCGCTTCCAGGACCTGAACCTCGGTGCCGTGACCGGCCAGCTTCCGGATGGGCGCGCCAGCTACTGGACCACCACCGACCCGCGTGCGTTCCGCAGCGTCGGCAAGACGGCGAGCGGCCAGAACATCTGTGCCACCGCCAACGGCGTGTGTGCGGCGCCGCGCGCCAACCGCGATCCGCGCTTCGGCAACGTCATCTACCTCAGCAACACCAGCAAGGGCCAGGCCAGCTACGGCACACTGCAGTTGTCCAAGCCGTTCACCGCCGACTCCGACTGGTCGGGTTCGGTGGGCTTCGTCTTCGGCAGCTCGAAGGACGTCAGCTCGGGTAACGAGAAGGTGGCGGCCAGCACCTGGGCCAACGACGCCGTGTTCAACCCCAATGCCGACGCCACGGGCCACAGCAACTTCGAGGTCAGCCGCCGCATCATCGCGTCGCTGAGCTGGCAGCATCGCTTCTTCGGCGATTACACCACCTCGGTCTCGGCGTTCTACGACGGACACACCGGCCAGCCGTACAGCTGGGTGTTCGGCAACGATGTCAGCGGTATCGCTTCCACGGGCACGTCGGCGCCGCTGGGCCTGGCCTACATTCCCAAGCCCGGCGACGTGCTGTTCCAGGCCGGCACCCGTCAGGCCACGATCGACCAGTTCTACGCGTACATGGGCAACAACAGCTACCTGAAGGGGCGCGAGGGCAGCGTGGCCGAGCGCAACGGCGCGCATTCGCCGTGGGTCAACGAGGTGGACCTGGCCATCCGGCAGGAGATCCCGGGCCTGTTCAAGGGCAACAAGGGCGAGCTGCGGCTGGACGTGTTCAACCTCACCAACATGATCAACAAGCGGTGGGGCCAGGTGCGTGACATCGCCTACCCGTACAACCGCAGCCTGGCCAACTTCGCGGGTGTCGATCCGGTGAGCGGCAAGTACGTCTACGCGCTGCCGGTCGATGCCAGGGGTAATTACAACCCCGGCGCCTTCGTCCGCGAGGACGATCGCGCGCAGTCGCGCTGGTCGCTGCAACTGACGGCCCGCTACACGTTCTGATCGACAGGGGGTGGCGCGTCCGGCATTGAAATCGGCCGTCGCCACCCCCTACCTTCAGGGCATCCCGCCTGGAGGAAGCCCCATGCCCGATCTGTCCGCGTTTCCGATCACTACCCGGTGGCCGGCGCAGCATCCCGACCGCATCCAGCTGTATTCGCTGCCCACGCCCAACGGCGTCAAGGTGTCGATCATGCTGGAGGAGCTAGGCCTGCCGTACGAAGTGCATCTCGTCGACATCATGAAGAACGAGAGTAAGCTGCCCGAGTTCGAGTCGCTCAACCCGAACGGCAAGATCCCCGCCATGATCGACCCGGACGGCCCCGGCGGCATTCCGCTGGCCCTGTCCGAATCCGGTGCCATGCTGCTTTACCTGGCCGAGAAGACCGGCCGCTTCCTGCCGCAGGATCCTGCGAAGCGCTGGGAGACGATCCAGTGGTTGTTCTTCCAGATGGGCGGCATCGGCCCGATGTTCGGCCAGGTGGGCTTCTTCCATAAGTTCGCCGGCCGCGAGTACGAGGACAAGCGCCCGCTGGAGCGCTATGTCGCCGAAGCGAAGCGCCTGCTCGGCGTGCTCGATCGCCAGCTCGACGGCAAGGCATGGATCGTCGGTGACGAATACACCATCGCCGATATTGCGACGCTTGGCTGGGTGAACACCCTGCTGACCTTCTACGGCGCCCGTGAGCTGGTCGGTTTCGACGACTTCGCCAATGTCGCCGACTGGCTGGAACGGGGCATGTCCCGTCCCGGCGTGGAGCGTGGGCTGAAGATTCCCGCCCGGCAACCGTGACCTCTGGCATAGGGCGCTCCCGGGGATGCCGTTTAGCATCGAGGGCTTGCGCGGACCCCAGGGGTCCGCGCCGACCCGCTCGCAGGGATGGCAGGGCGACCCACACGCTCCACGGGAGAATGCATTGAAATCCACGATCCTCGCCTCCGCGCTGCTGGCCGCCCTGGCCAGCGTCGGCGCCACCGCCGCCCGCGCAGACGATGTGCCGCCGCCGGCCGACGTCGCGTTCGACGGCACGCTCAAGCTTGTCGTCGACGCCACCGACACCGACCACCGTATCTTCCGGGTCAAGGAATCGATTCCGGCCAAGGCCGGTCCGCTGACCCTGCTGTTCCCCGAATGGATCCCGGGCCACCACTCGCCCACCGGTCCGATCGACCAGTTCGCCGGCCTCGTCGTCACCGCTGGCGGCAAGCGCCTGGCCTGGAAACGCGACGAGTTCAACGTCTATGCGTTCCATGTGGACGTGCCGGCCGGCGCTTCCTCGGTGGACGTCGAGTTCCAGACGCTCACCCCGCAGGACACACGCCAGGGTCGGATCGTCATGACGCCCGACATCGTCAATGTGCAGTGGAACCAGGTGTCCCTGTATCCGGCGGGCTACCGCGCGGATCGCATCCAGGTCGATGCCTCGGTCAAGTTCCCCGCCGGCTTCCAGTACGGCTCCGCGCTGGAGCAGGCGAGCAAGAGCGGCGACACGGTCACCTTCAAGACGATCGACTACGACGATCTGGTCGATTCGCCGGTGTTCGCCGGCCGCTACTTCAAGCGTGTGGACCTGGATCCCAATGGTCGCTCGCCCGTGCACCTGAATATCGTGGCCGACAGCGCCAAGGCGTTGGAAATCACGCCCCAGGGGCTCGAGGCGCACCGCAAGCTCGTCCAGCAGATGGACAAGCTTTACGGCGCGCGCCACTACAACCACTACGACTTCCTCCTGGCGCTGAGCGACAAGCTGGGCGGCATCGGCCTGGAGCATCACCGCTCCTCCGAGAACAGCGCAGATCCCAACTACTTCACCGAGTGGGACAAGAGCTGGCTCGGTCGCGACCTGCTCTCGCACGAATACAACCATTCGTGGGACGGCAAGTACCGTCGCGGTGCCGACCTGTCCACCGCGAGTTTCAACGTGCCCATGGGGGACAGCCTGCTGTGGGTCTATGAAGGACAGACCCAATTCTGGGGCAATGTCGTGGCCGCCCGTTCCGGCCTGGTCTCGCAGGACCAGGCGCGCGACCTGCTGGCCATGGTCGCGGCCACCTACGACAAGAACCGTCCGGGCCTGTCGTGGCGCAGCATCGGCGACACCACCAACGATCCGACCATCGCGCAGCGTCGCCCGCTCTCGTACCGCAACTACCAGATGAGCGAAGACTATTACTCGGGCGGCCAGATGGTGTGGCTGGACGTGGACACCAAGCTGCGTGAGCTGACGAAGAACAAGCGCAACCTGGATGATTTCGCCAAGGCGTTCTTCGGCATGAAGGACGGTGACTGGAAGGTCAACCCGTACACCTTCGAGGACGTGGTCTCCACCCTCAACGGCATCGCGCCGATGGACTGGGCCACCTACCTGCACGAGCGCATCGACGGCAACCGCAACGACCTGGAAGGCATCGAGCGCGGCGGCTGGAAGCTGGTCTACAACGACAAGCCCTCCGAAGCGGTCAAGGCCTACGAGTCGCGCCGCCACTTCACCGACCTGACCTACTCGGCCGGCTTTGCCGTGTCGGCCAAGGGCGATATCTCCGACGTGCGCTGGGACGGTCCCGCCTTCAACGCCGGCCTCTCGCCGGGCATGCACATCGTCGCCGTCAACGGCAAGGAATTCGACGGCGATGCGCTGAAGGATGCTGTCACCGCCGCCAAGGGCACGTCCGCCCCGATCGAACTGCTGGTGAAGAACTTCGACACGTACAAGACGATCAAGATCGACTACCACGGTGGCCTGATGTATCCCCACCTGGAGCGCGACAAGAGCAAGCCCGACTGGCTGGGCGAACTCTACAAGACCAAGTGAACCACCGAAGGGCCCCGCAAGGGGCCCTTCTCCTTTTCTCGTTATCTTTTCTTGATTTTCAAGACGTTGTCATCCGCTTGCCGATCATGCTTTGCAAAAGATCCCGTGGCTATGCCTTCAGTCCTGGCTTCGGTTGCTTCACGTGCTATATCGACTTTCCAGCCAAAAGGAGAGACGATCATGGATGTGTCGACGAAGCACCTAGCGGAGCAAGTGAGTGAGCGAGAGAAAGCGTACGACGATCTTCGTAGCGATTGCCTGAGAGCGGCAAGGTTATATGGTGAATTGACGCATGGCGAAGACCTCCCGGACGAGGACCTTTCGGATGAAGACCTCCCGAAGGCCGTTGTGGCATGCGCTCGCATTCCGTCACGGAAGGACGAAACGCCAGAAGCGTTGGGTGTCATGTTCGATAACGCGTTCGCTGCGTTTGCTGCGTTGGCTAGCTATCTCGATCGCGAACAATCCTACGGGGGCTTGCGTTGCAGCTCCCCCTTCAGTAATCCGCAGGCATTGCTTGAATTCGTGGGAGAGCGCGTCGAGGCTCATCGCGTGGAATGCGACTGGGAACGACGGTTCGCGCGAGCGCGTGCCCATGATCAGGCAGAGACCATGGGGTATGTGGGCCACCCCTTGTTTCGTGCGAACGCCCGAAGTACATCCAAGGGGATTCTGTTAAATGCCATGCAAAGCGCACTGCGCGACGGCAAATGGCACTTCGGCGAATTCGCCACGTTTCAATGGCAGCAGTTATGGCGTTTCGATGTTTTTCCTGGCAATGCGTCCCGCGCATGGCAAAAGAACCTGGACGCCGAGATGGAAGCATGGTCGCAAGCAGGTTCGGAAACGAATACCCAACCGATCGATGGCCTGTTTGATTGCACCTATGTCGATGGCGAAGGGATGGTGCGAGAAGGCTTCTGCTGGGTACGTGTCGCATTCAAGGTTTCCACGATGAAGACGGTGATGACCGTACTTGGTCCCGTGCAGCAGGTTGGGTTCGGTATTCACGAGACCGATCAATACGACGACAAAGCCGGCTACGAAATGCAGCCTGCGCGCTATCGCGAATGATGCAGCGCGGGCATCGTGGATGACGCCGCGAGGGACGGGGCACCGTGTCCCTCGTGGTTGGCGCGCTGCCGGGCTTTGAGTCCGAACAGCGGCCGTATGAAGGCGACGCGCCGAATCACCAGCTCATGCAGCAGCGCACACCCCGCCACCGTGCCGCCAATAACCAGCGTGGGTTCCAGCCAGGCACCCAGGCCCATCGGTTTCAGCACGAACACCAGCAGGACGATCAGGCTCTGGTGCAGCATGTACCACGGGTACACCGCTTCGGTGGCGTAGGGCAGCCAGCGGAACGGACGGTCGAGGAACACCTTGCCCCAGCCCAGGATCGCCAGCAGCATGGTCCACAGGTAGAGCGTCTCCACGGAAGCGGCGAAGGGGTGCCAGAAGCTGTCCGGAATGCGATACGCGATGGCGTCCGGCGGCAACAGCTGACCCGCGAGGCGCAAGCCTAGCCACACGGTTACCGCGATCATCGCCGTGGCCAACATGCCTTTCCGCATCGACACCACGCGATCCCAGAAAGCGTCGTCACGGGCCAGCAGGTAGCCGGCGAGGAAGACGAAGCCGTACTTGGCATGCTGGTACCAGTCCCCAAAGAACGCCCCGCTGTCCGGGTAGAGCGGATGCAGGCGTAACAGGAAGCCGGTAAGCAAGGCCGTGGGCGCGCCGATGAACAGGATGGCGGGCGCCCGGCAGAAGGTCGCCAACGCACCGCGCACCCATGGCAGCGAAAGCAGTGGCATCGATGCAACAAGGATCAGCGTGTATGCCCACAGGTAGGGCAGGTACCAGAGATGGTTCCACGTGATGCCATGCTCCCAGCCGGTGAAGCTGTGCGGCGGCCACGGGCGCACCTGCCAGTACCGCAGCAGGAAATCGCCGAACCCCGGCACGACGTGCCCGCTGGACACGCCTTCGCAGTACGGCTGGATCGGCACGACCACGAACATGCCGAAGATCAGCGGCAGCATCAGCCGCCAGGTTCGCTGACCTGCGAAGCGCAACAGCCGACCCTCGGGGGCGGCCAGGGCGATCGCGATGCCCGAGATCATGAAGAGCAGGCACATCCGCCAGCGGTTCATGAACAGCATGGGCCACTGCAGCCACTCGGCGGTGTGGGCGCTCTTGATGTGGAAACCCCAGTCGGCCACGTAGGCCATGCCGGTGTGGTAGAGGATCAGCAGCCCGAAGGCGATGACGCGCAGGGCGTCGATGTCGTGGCGGCGGGTGGTCATGGCATGGCGTCCGTGGCGATGTACAGCCAGATTGGGTCGCGGGGGCACCGCGGGGCCAGCATGATGGGTCGTAGCAGGGGCGATGAGGGACGAACGGTGGGCCCTGTGGGACGAACGACCGTCCCTGTCGAGCTCCTCGGGCCTGCGCGGACGCTATCATCCGTCCGATGGATACAGGACCCACACCGCCCGGCCAGGCACTCGACCTCGCCCACCGCCGCCGGCGCGTCTTCATGACCGCCTTCTGGTTGCTGGCGTTCGGCAGCGGCGCCGTTGGCAATCTCCTGACCGGCCGGATCGACGCGGAGCGCTATGGCGTCCCTGTCGCGACCTGGCAGATCGCGGTCAACGAGTTCAGCAGCATGCTCGTCTCGCTGGCCATGCTGCCCCTGCTGCTGCGCGCTTGCGATCGCTGGCCCCTGCACGCCGACACCTGGCGCCGTTACCTGCCGCTGTATGTGGCGGGAAGCTTCATGTGGTGCGCCGGGCACATCACCGGCATGGACCTGCTGCGCTGGCTCGGGTATGCCCTGGGCGGGGCGGACTACAGCCCGGGCTCGTTGTGGACGCAGGCGATCTACGAATACCTCAAGGATGTGCGCACGTTCTTCCTGATCGTGGCGGTATGTCACTTGGTGGAGTGGTTCGGCCGGCACCTCAAGGGCGAGGCCAGCCTGCTGGATGCCCCCGACGAAGGGGCAGCAGTCGAGCCGGTCGACCGGCCGGAGCGTTTCCTCGTCCGCAAGCTGGGCCGCGACTTCCTGGTTGCCACGGCGGATATCGAATGGGCGCAGGCGTCGGGCAATTACGTCAACCTGCGCGTGCGCGGTCGCGACTACCCGCTGCGTTCCACGCTGGCGGCCCTGGAGGCGAAGCTGGATCCGACTGTGTTCATACGCGTGCACCGCAGTTACGTCGTGCAACTGCGGCAGGTGACCTCGATCGAGCCGCTGGAGGCCGGTGAGGCCCGGTTGCACATGGCCGACGGCACCGTGCTGCCGTGCAGCCGTCGTTACCGGGAAGGTGTGCGGGCCGCCGCCGGCGGCACCGAACCGCTGGCGGCGCGGGCTGCATCGCAAGGCTAGGCCACTCCGGCGATTCCCGCTACAATGCCCGACCGCAGCATCAGCGCCTGTAGCTCAGCCGGATAGAGTAGTGGCTTCCGAAGCCATTGGTCGGGGGTTCGAATCCCTCCAGGCGCACCATCTTCCCTCAGAACGGCGGCAAGCTTCCCGCTGATTTCTCGTGTTCCTTCAGCAGCGGAAGCTGCGCGCGCGCATAGTCGCGGATCTCCACGTCATCGCCCTTTTCGGCTTCCAGTTGGTAAAGCCCGGTGGTCTGTTTGTGGTCGCGCACCACCGCATCCGAGTACGCACGGTCGAACGCGGCGCCGTCCAGCGCCTTGATCCGGTCGATCTCCTGCTGCTGCGCCGGTTCCGGGGCGATGGCGATCTGCACGCCCTTGCTCCCGGCAAGCCTGGCCAGCGCGTCGTTGGCCTGGGTGTGGTCGGCGACCATGCTCGCCGCATAGGTTTTCACGTCCTTGGACGATGCCTGCTCCGCCGCGAGCTTGCCGAGCGCGATCTGCGTCAGGCTGGCGCTGCTGGCGCGTCGCACGAAATCGGTGTCCGCAGTCGTGGTCTTGACCGCCTGTGCCGCCGCCGTGCCCGCAAGGACCAGCGACAGCAGTGCCGTAAGGATTCGGGTCATGAGCGGGTTGCCTCTGAGGGAAAGACGGATGCTTTTGTCGACGAGACAAAGAACGACGCCCCGGTTTGGGGCCGGGGCGTCGTTCCTCTTACCTGGATATGTCGCGGCTTATATGCGCGGCCCGCGACGCAGGCCGCCGAACAGCAGCGACAGGATGAACAGGATCAGGAAAACCACGAACAGGATCTTCGCGATGCTTGCAGCGCCCGCGGCGATACCGGTGAAACCGAAGATCGCGGCGATGATCGCGACGACGAAGAAGATGACGGCCCAATGCAGCATGATGATTCTCCGGGGTGCGGGTTTCTATAAGGCGCCCCGCCGGGCGTCCATCGCCGCGTCGAGTCGGGTTGTATTCGACCACCGCGTTCCTGAAACCGATGTCTTCGACAGGTGAGTCGACGGCTCACCGCGTCTATGCATGGCGTACACGCAAAAAAAGAGAGCCGCTTGCGCGGCTCTCTTTTTTTGACGGGTGTAGGGAGGGGAAGAATTACTTCTTCTTGACCTCGAACGCCTCGTTGCCCACGGCCTGACCGTTGAGCGAGATGGTGACCTTGTACTTGCCTTCCGGCCACTCGTTCGGATTCTGGATCTTGAACGTGGTGACGGCCGGACCATCGGTGCTGATCGACTGGCTGATGTCGCTCACGGTGGTGGCGGTCTCGCCGTCCTGGAAGGTCCACTTGGCGTTCAGCGTGGCGCCGGCGGTGGTGCCTTCGGTGGCAACCGAGGCGTAGATCGTCTTGTCGTTCGGCGCGAAGGCCGTCTTCGCCTTGGCGACCTTCTTGTCGGCGCCGACGGCGCTACCCAGGGTGACCGTGCCGACCTTCAGCGATTCGCTGGCGGCGACGGGAGCGGCCGGGGTGGCGGCCGGCTGGGCGGCGGGTGCGGCGGCCGGAGCGGCAGCGGCGGTGCCCGAGGCGGCCGGAGCCGTTGCCGGCGCGGTGGCGGCCGGGGCCGGGGCGGTGGCTGCAGCGGCAGGTGCGTTCTGCTGGTCTTCCTTCTTGCCGCAGGCGGTGAGGATCAGCAGGCCGGCAACGGTAGCCGTGCAGAGGGCGGACGAACGGAAGGAAAGCTTCATGTATGGATTCCGAGAATGACGAGTCAGGTTCGAACGGAGGCGGCGTCGGGGCCGATCCCCATGGCCGCCGCAGAGTACAGGCTACACAACTAAAGGCAAGACCAATGAAGAATGCATGAATGCTGCATTCATTATTGTCGCGCGCCGCGCGGATTGCCGGGCACGGCGTTTCGATCGGTGCTGCGGAAGGGGTTGATGTCCAGGCCGCCGCGGCGGGTGTATCGCGCGTACACGGACAAGGCTTCCGGGGCGCAACGCGCCGTCATGTCCATGAAGATGCGCTCGACGCATTGCTCGTGGAATTCCGTGTGATTGCGGAACGACACGAGGTAGCGCAGCAGGCCGGCCTGGTCGATGCGAGGGCCGCGGTAGGCGATCTGCACGCTGCCCCAGTCCGGCTGGCCCGTGACCGGGCAATTGGAACGCAGCAGGTGGGAGACGAGCACGTCGTCCACGGTGCCCTCGCCGGTGGTGGCGAGGAAATCCGCACGCGGCGGCCCATAGCAGTCGATGGCGATGTCCAGGCTATCCAGCAGGGTGCCTTCCGGCTCGGCCAGCGCGGTGCCGTCCAGGTCGCCGGGCGCGCGCAGGATCACGTCGGCCATGCCACCGGACGCCGCCGACAGGTCGCGCTGCAGGATGGCCTGTACGGCGTCTGCGTCAGCCAGGCGTTCTTGGGCGAAGCTGTTGAGGTACAGCTTGAACGACTTGGACTCGACGATGTGGGGCGTGCTTGCCGGGAAGCGGAATTCCGCGATGGCCACGACCGGCTTGCCCCGCGTATCCAGCCAGGACAGCTCGTAGCCGTTCCATACATCCACTCCGTGGAAGGGCAACGCGCCAGCGGCGATGCCGATCTCGTCGCGCTTGCCCTGGCGGGGAATGGGAAAGAGCAGGCCCGCGTCGTAGCGGTCTGCGTACACGGTGGACTTGCCCAGGGGCGAGTGTTCGGGGGACGACATGGCGACCACGGCAGGAAACAGGTCGCCATTATAAAGGACAGCCGCCCCCGGCCCGTGCCGGCCCGCGGCGCGGCTGTCCCGCCATTCAGGCGTTGACGAAGGCCATCATGCTGGTCTGGTAGCGGTCGCCCACCGCTGCGTCGGCCGGGAATACCGCATCGATCTCGGCCACCTCGTCCGCAGACAGGACCACCGCGTCGGCGGCGGCGTTTTCCTCGAGGTACTTCACACGCTTGGTGCCGGGGATCGGCACGATGTCCTCGCCCTTGGCCAGCACCCACGCCAGGGCCAGCTGACCGGGCGTGCAGCCCTTGTCGGCGGCGAAACGGCGCACCTTCTCGACGATGGCGAGGTTCTTGTCGAAGTTCTCGCCCATGAACCGCGGACTCTGGCGCCGGTAGTCGTCCTGGGCGAAGTCGTCGGGGCGGGTAATCACTCCGGTGAGGAAGCCCCGGCCCAGCGGGCTGTAGGCGACCAGTGCGATGCCGTGCTCACGGCAGGCGGCCAGGGTGCCGGTGGTTTCCGGGTCACGCGTCCACAGCGAGTATTCGCTCTGCAACGCGGCGATCGAGTGCACGGCGGCGGCCTTGCGGATCGACTCGGCCGAGGCCTCCGACAGGCCCAGGTAACGCACCTTGCCTTCCTCGACCAGCCGCGCCATGGCGCCGACCGTCTCCTCGATGGGGACGCTCGTGTCCACGCGGTGCTGGTAGTAGAGGTCGATGTGATCGGTGTTCAGGCGGCGCAGGCTGCCTTCCACCGACTCGCGCACGTACTCCGGCCGGCCGCTGATGCCACGCTTGGCGGGGTCGTTCGGGTCGCGCACGATGCCGAACTTGGTCGCCAGGAATACGGCATCGCGGCGCCCCGTGAGCACGCGGCCGATCAGTTCCTCGTTGGTGTGCGGGCCATAGGCGTCGGAGGTATCCCAGAAGGTGATGCCCAGGTCCAGCGCACGCTCCAGGGTGGCCACGGATTCCTTCTCGTCGCCCTGGCCGTAGAACTCGCTCATGCCCATGCAGCCCAGGCCCTGGGCCGAAACGTCGGGACCGTGTTTGCCAAGCTTGCGTGTCTTCATGCGTGTTTCCTTGCGGAGGGGGAGGGGATGTCGTCGGGGAACGCGGCGCCGGACTCACCATAGGCCGAGCGATACATGGCGATCTTCGTGTCCAGCCGCGCGATCGTCTCGGTCAGGGTGACCAGTTCACCGCGCAGGAACGCGGCGTGGCGGGCCAGCAGGTCGCCGCGGCGGCGGATGCTTTCCGGGGTCTCGCCTTCGCGGCGCAGTTCGGAATACTCCTGCAGCGTCCGCATCGACATGCCGGTGGCGCGCATGTGGACGACGAAACGCAGCATGGCGAGTTCGTTCTCGCCGTAGATCCGCTGGCCGCTGCGCCGCGGTACGGGATCGATCAGGCCGATCTGCTCGTAGTAGCGCAGCGTGTGCACGGTCAGGCCGGTGGCGAGGGCTGCCTCGGCGATGGTCAGGGTCGTGGTCATGCCGAAAGCCTACGCCTTCGAGTGCACTCGAGGTCAAGCGTCCCGGCAGACAAGACAAAAGCCGATGCGCTGGCTTGCTGCGCCGCAACTTGCATCGAGGGAATTTCGGCTTATAAGGCTATTCGGGCATATATGAATCGTTGATGCGTATATAAACCGTCCTGCGCCAATGGGGGTTGGCGCCGGTCGGTATCCACCTGACCAAACGCTCGCACGGGGAAAACAAGGGATGAACACAGTCGGTTTGCGGCGCAGCATCGTCGCCAGTTCCATCGCGCTCGCGCTTTGGGCGCCAGCCGTTTTTGCGCAGTCGGCCACGCCGCCGACCGGCACCACCGATAAGCCCGACAAGGCCGTCGAACTGAAGGCCGTGACGGTGACCGGCTCGATGATTCCCCGCGTGGAGGTGGAAGGGCCCGCGCCGGTGGTCACCATCACGGGCG
Source organism: Luteibacter sp. 9135 (assembly GCF_000745005.1). Classification (NCBI taxonomy): domain Bacteria; kingdom Pseudomonadati; phylum Pseudomonadota; class Gammaproteobacteria; order Lysobacterales; family Rhodanobacteraceae; genus Luteibacter; species Luteibacter sp. 9135. The sequence goes on from NZ_JQNB01000001.1 coordinate 1,427,965, forward strand.
AGCAGATCAAGCAGCAGGGCTACACCACGCTGTGGGAATTCCTCGACTCGTTGCCGCAGGTTGGCCAGCAGATATCCGACTCCGCAGCCTGGGGTTCCAGCTCGGTGAATGCGCGCTCGGTGAATCTTCGTGGCCTCGGCCCGGGCTTCAGCCTGCTGCTGATCGACGGCCACCGTATCGTCGACTACCCGCAGCCGCTGAACAAGCAGAGCAACTTCCAGAACTACAACAACCTGCCCACCGGCATGATCGACCATGTCGAGGTACTCGCCTCCGGCGCCTCGTCCATCTACGGCTCGGACGCGGTGGCGGGCGTGGTCAACGTGATCCTGAAGAAGAACTACAAGGGTGACGAGCTTCAGGTGACCGGCGGTGGCGCCACGCGGGGCGGACGCGCCTACGGCGACATCAATTTCTTCGGCGGCCGGTCGGGCGAAAACTGGCGCGTCGTCTACAACCTGGAGAAGTCGAACCGCACGGCCCTGTGGGGCATGGACCGGCCTTACCAGGATTCCGTGGCCGATGCGGGCTACGGCTCATGGAGCCCGGCATCGCGCATGTTCGGCTACCAGTACGACGCCGCGGGATCCATCGCCCTGTCCGTCATGAACGGCAACGGCCAGTACATCGCGCCGCCTGCGGGCACGTGCGAGAAGTTCAGCAACTCGCGCCTGGCCCAGTCGCATACCGTGTCTACGAACGGCACGCAGATCACCGGCGTGACGGACAACGGTTCGTACTGCGCGCAGCCCGCCCTGTTCCAGAACTGGGTACTGACGCCGGGCAGCCGCAGCAACAACGGCTACGTGTCGGGCGAATACGATTTCAGCAACGGCATGCAGCTGTACGGCTCGGCGGCCCTGTACCGCACCGTCGGTATCTCCAACACCCAGTTGAACGTGTTCGGCTCCGGGCCGTTCTACGACCAGACGACCGGACAGGTCATCCACCAGGCCATCCGCCAGCTGACCGCGCAGGAAATCGGCACCTCGGCCAACACGCACGACCGCGAGCAGAACTGGAACCTGCAGACCGGCGTGCGGGGCACCGTCTTCGACGGCAGGTTCAACTGGGACCTGAATCTCAATAGCCAGAAGTACATCGTGCGCGAAGACTTCACCGGCTACAACGCGCAGGCCATGAGCCGCTTCTTCCTCGGCCAGCAGCAGGGCACCACGGCCGACGGGCTGCCCATCTACGCGATGAACTGGCAGCAGTTCTGGAATCCCATCACGCCGCAGCAGTACAGCCAGTTCGCGGTGAACGGCGAGAACACCTCGTCGTCGTCGCTCGACCAGGCGCAACTGCGCCTCAATGGCGACCTGTTCAAGTTTCCGTGGGTGGACGAGGCGGTGGGTTGGGCGGCGGTGCTGGAAGCGGCGCACAACACCTTCAAGCTTTCGCCCGATGCACGCGCGCAGGACCCGGCCACGTTCCAGAACCCGTTCGGTGCGTACCTCACCGGTGGCGGCACCCGCCAGCGGTATTCGCTGGGCACGGAGTTCCGCGTGCCGCTGCTGGATTCGGTGACCTGGACGCTCTCCGGCCGCCTGGACAAGTACAACGACGCCAGCAGTGCCGACGTCGCCCGCACCTGGGGCTCAGGTATCGAATGGCGCCCGTACGACGGGCTCCTGCTGCGTGGCAGTTACGGCACCAATTTCAAGGCGCCGGACATGCAGGCCATCTACCTGACCGGCTCCACCTCGCCGGTGGGCGACTACATCGACCCGCTGCAGTGCGTAAGTGCGATCAAGGCGGGCCAGAACAACAGCACATGGTGCAATCAGGTCCAGCGGCCCACCTCGCAGTACTACACGCTGTTCACCAACGGCAGCCGCCTGCTGCTGCCGCAGACCGGCCACTCGTGGACCTACGGTTTCGTGTGGCAGGTACCGGGCGTGCAGGGCTTGTCCGTGTCGGCGGACTACTGGCACATGGGCGTGGACAACGCCATCCAGTACCTCGACCAGGGCACCGTGCTCAATGACGAAGCCGGCTGCCTGACCGGCACCAAGCCCAACGGCACGTCCGGTCTGTCGCCCTATACGGCACACGTAGCGGGTTCGGCCTACTGCCAGATGGTCACGCAGATGGTGAAGCGCGATGCCACCGGGCAGATCCTTACCGTGCAGTCCGGCCCGATCAACGAGGCCTCGCTCTACGTCGGCGGCATCGACGCGTCGCTGGATTACAAGTTCCATACGGACGGCTACGGCGATTTCCGCGCGGGCATCAATTACACCGACAACCTGTCGTACAAGCAGCGCGTGCTGGCCTCCGACGAGTTGCAGAACACCCGTTACCAGAACGTCGCCAGCCGGGTCACGTGGATCGGTGAATGGAACAGGGGCGCATGGAACGTGTCGATCTCCGGCACGCGCGCCGGCAGCATGCGCGCGCCGAACTACGACGGTTGCGACACGCTGCCGAACGGCATCCAGCCGGGCATGGTCACCGTGCCCAACGGCGGGCAGCAGCTGGCCACCGGTGTGTGCCAGGTCACCCAGGACGGCAACCAGGTCACCGTGGCCGATACGACCTACAAGGGCCACACCCCCGTCTGGATCACCTGGAACGGCTCCGCCGCCGTGCAGATCAATCCCGACACGCGCCTGAAGCTCACGGTATCGAACATCTTCAACAAGGTCGGCGCGATTCCCTACTACGCCGGCGGCTTCGAGTTCGTCACCACGGGGCAGACGGCCTCCGAGTACAACGGACGGGAAGTGTTCCTGACATTCGATTACAAGCTCGACTGAGCTGCGGTCCGTTGGGTAGGGGCGGCGGGTGAGCGACGACGCGAGCCACGCCGGCCTGCTCGCAAGCGACACAGCAAGCTGCGCCGGCCAGCTTGCGAACGATGCTGGAGGCTGCGCCGGCCTGCTTTCATCTACTCGGGAAACCGCCAGCGGCGCGTGCGGTTTCCGTGGTGTCAGTGGTCGGCGGTGGCGACCGGCAGCGGCGCGACCGGTGTCGGCTTATGCTCCGCGTCCAGCGCGATCATGGTGAAGGTGCCGCGGGTGCACAGCTCACGGGCGCCCGTGATCAGGTCCTCGGTGTACATCGCCACGTCGATCTTCATCGAGGTGCGGCCGACCGACACCACGGTGGCGATCAGTTCCACCATCTGGCCCTTGCGCACCGGCACGTGGAAATCCACCTGCTCGGAGCGGGCGGTGACGACGATCTGTCGGGAGTAACGCGAAGCGGCAAGGAAGGCCGCCTTGTCCATCCACGCCAGCGCCTGCCCGCCGAACAGCGTGCCGAGGTGATTGGTATGGTCGGGGAAGACGATTTCGAGGACGCGGGCCTCGATGGGACGGTCGATCTCGGTCATGGGGACGCTTCCTGTTGCAGTGCAGCATGCATCTTACAGGACGTCCGCACGTACGGGACGCGGGTGCCGCACTTACCGAATCGTTTTTTTGGGGGCGGGGGGTAGGAGCGCGCGCACGTGCGCGAACCCTCAGCCTCTAACTGAGGCGAAAGAAGCCGACCGCCTAAACCAGCGAGCGTTTCCGTTCATCCGGTATCGCGTACCAGGCTCACGGAAACGCTCGCTCGCCTGGTGCGATATGGCATCGGTTGCCCTTGCCGTGGAGAGGGTTCGCGCACGTGCGTGCGCTCCTACACCCTCGTTTTTTGAACGAGGGTTCTTGTTTCAGAACGACTGGTCGAAGGCGACCTCGCCCTGCACGCCCACTTGGTACGAGGAGACGCGGCGCTCGAAGAAGTTGGTCAGTTCCTGGACGTCCTGCAGGTCCATGAAGTCGAACGGGTTCTTCGCGCCGTATTTCTTCGGCATGTCGAGCTGGACCAGACGCTGGTCGGCGCAATACTCGAGGTACTGGCGCATGTCGGTGACGGACAGGCCGGCCACGCCGCCGGAGAGCACATCCGCCGCGAACTGGGTCTCGCAGGCGATCGCGTCTTCCAGCATGGCTTCCACTTCCTGGCGCATCTGGTCGTCGAAGAGGTCGGGCTCCTGCTCGCGCACGGTGCGCACCACCTCGAAGGCGAAGGCCATGTGGCCCGACTCGTCGCGGAACACCCAGTTGGTACCCGAGGCCAGGCCGTGCAGCAGGCCGCGCGAACGCAGGTAGTAGACGTAGGCGAAGGCGGCGAAGAAGAACAGGCCCTCGATGCAGGCCGCGAAGCAGATCAGGTTGAGCAGGAACTGGCGGCGGTGCTCGCGCGTTTCCAGGCGGTTGAGGTTCTGGATCGAGTCGATCCACTTGAAGCAGAACTCCCCCTTCTGGCGGATCGAGGGAATGCTCTCGATCGCGTCGAAGGCCTTGTTGCGCTCGCTCGGCTCCGGAATGTACGTGTCCAGCAGCGTGAGGTAGAACTGCACGTGCAGCGCTTCCTCGTACAGCTGGCGCGAGAGGTACATGCGCGCCTCGGGCGAGTTCACGTGCTGGTACAGGTTGAGCACCAGGTTGTTCGACACGATGGTGTCGCCCGTGGCGAAGAAGGCCACCAGGCGATGGATCAGGTGCCGGTCGGCGTCTGACATCTTCGACTTCAGGTCACTGGTATCGAGCGAGAAGTCCACTTCCTCCACCGTCCACGTGTTGCGGATGGCCGAGCGGTACATCTCATAGAACTGCGGGTACTTCATCGGCCGCAGGGTGAGCTCGAAACCGGGATCGAGGATATGGGTGTCGCGGGCGACGGGCAAAGCGGACATCGGGGCTACCTCAGAAAGGATGGCGCCAGGCACGGCGGCACCGTGGCGCGTGTAGCGTGGCACGTGTAGGAGCGCACGCTGTGCGCGAAAAGCCAACGAAGCGGAGATGCAGCGCGATCCGCAGCGTTGCCGCGTCGTCGCGTTGTTGGTTTTCGCGCACAGCGTGCGCTCCTACATGGATCGTCGTGCGTGGTCGGTTACTGGCAGGCTTCGCAGTATTCGGGGTTCTCGAGCGAGCAGAACACCGCGGCTTCCGCCTGCTCCTGCGCATCGGCGACGACCGGCGCGGCGGGCGTCGGCAGCGCGGCCGACGACGAGCTGACCGTGGTCTTGGTGATGCGGGTGGCGGGACGCGAGCGCAGGTAGTACGTCGTCTTGATGCCGGACTTCCAGGCGTACATGTACATGGACGACAGCTGGCCGATGTTCGGGTTTTCCATGAACAGGTTCAGCGACTGGCTCTGGTCGATGTAGGCGCCGCGGGAGGCTGCCAGGTCGATCAGGGCCTTCTGCGGCAGTTCCCACGTGGTGCGATACACCTCGCGCAGTGCGGCCGGGATGGACGTGATGCCCTGGACGGAGCCTTCGGCGAGCTTGATCTGGTCGCGCACTTCGGCGGTCCACAGGCCCAGCGTCTTCAGCTCGTCCACCAGGTAACGGTTCACCACCAGGAAGTCGCCCGACAGCGTCTCGCGCTTGAACAGGTTGGACACCTGCGGCTCGATGCACTCGTAGCAGCCGGCGATCGAGGCGATGGTGGCGGTCGGCGCGATGGCGATGACCAGCGAGTTGCGCAGGCCCTTCGCCTTGATCTTCTCGCGCAGCTCGGCCCAGCGACCGTCGACGTCGGTCGGCGTGGCGGCCGGCCAGTAGTCGAACTGCAGCTCGCCGTTGGCGGCGCGGGTTTCCTCGAAGCCGGGATGGGCGCCGTCACGCTCAGCGATCTCGTTGGACATCGAGAGTGCGTGGAAGTAGATCTCTTCCTGGATGCGCGAGGACAGCTTCAGCGCTTCCGCGGAATCGAAGGGCAGGCGGAGCTTGAAGAAGACGTCCTGCAGGCCCATGACGCCAAGCCCGACCGGACGCCACTTCATGTTCGCCGTCTTCGCCGTGGCGATCGGGTAGAAGTTGAGGTCGATCACGCGGTTCAGCTGGCGAACGGCGGTGCGCACCGTGGTGGCGAGCTTGTCGTAATCGAACTGGCCGTCGACCACGTGGCGTGCCAGGTTCACCGAGCCGAGGTTGCACACGGCGGTCTCGCCTTCCGAGGTCACTTCCAGGATCTCGGTGCACAGGTTGGACAGGTGGATGACGTTTTCCGGACGCGCGGTCTGGTTGCTGGTGGCGTTGGAACGATCCTTGAATGTCATCCAGCCGTTACCGGTCTGCGCCAGCGAACGCAGCATGCGGGCGTACAACTCGCGCGCCTTGATCGACTTGACGGCCAGTCCCTGGGCCTCGGCCTTCTCGTAGGCGGTCTCGAAGGCGGCGCCCCACGTGTCGACGAAGTGCGGCACGATCTTCGGGTCGAACAGCGACCAGTCGCCGTCGGTCTCGACACGGCGCATGAACAGGTCCGGCACCCAGTTGGCCAGGTTGAGGTTGTGCGTGCGGCGCGCGTCGTCACCGGTGTTCTCACGCAGCTCGAGGAATTCCTCGATGTCCGCATGCCAGCTTTCCAGGTACACGCAGGCGGCGCCCTTGCGCTTGCCGCCCTGGTTCACCGCGGCCACCGACGCATCCAGGGTCTTCAGCCACGGCACCAGGCCGTTGGAATGACCGTTGGTGCCCTTGATCAGCGAGCCGCGCGAGCGGATACGCGAATAGGCCAGGCCGATACCGCCAGCGAACTTCGACAGCTGGGCCACGTCGCCGTACTTGGCGTAGATGGACTCCAGCGCGTCCTGAGGCGAATCCAGCAGGAAGCACGACGACAGCTGCTCGTGCGCGGTGCCGGCGTTGAACAGGGTGGGCGAGCTGGCCAGGTATTCCAGCGACGACAGCATGCGATACAGCTCGAGCGTCTCGGCCACGTCGTTGCCGCCGAGGGCGCAGGCGATGCGCATGAAGAAGTACTGCGGCGTCTCGATGACGAAGCGCCGGGTCGGGTGGCGCAGCAGGTAGCGGTCGTAGACCGTGCGCAGGCCGAAGTATTCGAAGCGGCGCGAGCCGGCGGTGTCGATGGCATCGTTGAGCTTGCGCGCGTTGACCAGCACGAAGTCACGCAGGCGCTCGTTGAGGATGCCCAGCTCGAAGCCGGTGCTGATCGACTGCGAGAACGACTGGATGTCCTGGCCGGACACTTCCTTGTCGACGAAAGCGGCCAGCAGGCGCGCGGCCAGCTGGCCGTATTCCGGTTCCTCGGCGGTGAGCGCCGCGGAGGTGCGGATCGACAGCTGGTCCAGCTCCTGCGTGGTGGCGCCGTCGTACAGGCCGCCGATGGTCTTCAGCGCCACGCGCATCGGGTCGACCGCGAACAGGCCATCGGCGCTGCGGGTCACCGCGCGCACGATCTTGTTCACGTCGACGGCTTCCTGGCCGCCGTTGCGCTTGGTGACGCGCATCTGGCCGGGGTTGTGCGGCGGGGTCAGCGCGAACGCCGGCGGCGGCTCGTTGCGGTAACCGGCAGCGGGTGCCTTGTCCGCCGGGGCGGGGGAGGTGACGGCCGTATCGGCTGCTTCGGTGCGCTCGCGCGCGGCGGATTCCATCGTGGTCATGTCAGGCGTGCCCCAGGGCTCGGTTCAAACTCCCGTTCCCTCGGACGGGGCTCGAAGCGGTGGGCCGGCGGAAAAAGATCGCGTCGGAGCACGCCATCGGGGGCTCCGGACCGCGACGTGCCTCCCCGCGGAAGCCGTCACCACAAAAACCGCCGCCTGGCGGGGCGACAGCTGTTGGCAGGTCTTCGGACTTCGTGGACGGGGACGCCTTTCGGGTCCGGCCTAGCCGTCGCTTCCCAATCCCACGGGGGGACCAGTGCGTGTGACGGGTTCGTTTCCACTTACCGCTGCGGGGCAGTTCCGGATTTGCACCGGATTCCCTATTAAGTCCGACGGGCAGTCGCGCCTCTTCGGACACCAACGGGACACACCATATAGCTGGTCCCCGGTACCGTCAACACAAGATATAGGGTAAATGCGCTATGTGCTTGATCCGCCGGGAGTCATTTTTTTACAACCCCCCGTGGACCGATTTGCGCATCGCGACATGACCGTTTCGTGAAGATGGCCTACACAAATTGCAGGGCTTCGAACCTTTAACATCTGCGATCCGCCCCATGACCGCTCGCTCGATGCCATCTACGTTCGCGTTGCAGGAACACGCCCTGGTCACCCATGCGTTCGACGCACTGCCGTTCGGCTTCACGGCCGTGTCGGCGACAGGGGAGCTCCTTTACGCCAATGCCTGGATGACCGCACGGCTTCGTGACGGGGCGGGGCAGGGCTTCCTGACCTGGTGGACCGAAGACAGCCGCGCGCGATTGAGCACCCTGCTCCTGACCGGCGGGATCGAGGGCGTCCGTGAGCTTGCGCTCACGGCGGTCGACGGCACCGCCTGGCGGGTCTCGGTCGAGCTGTGGCGCGCCCCGGTGGCTGGCGAGGCGGTCTTCATGGTCGCGGTATCCCCCCCCGTTGGCGATGCCGCCGCCACGGCCGGCGACACGGAAGATCGGCGCCTGGCCCTCATCGAGGTGGGCAACCTGCTCCGTGACCTCGAGGATCCGGCCCACATCGCCTACTGCGTCGCCGAGGTGCTGGGCCGCACGCTCCGGATCAGCCGGGCCGGTTACGGCACCGTGGACACCGTGGCGGAGACCATCAGCGTCGAACGCGACTGGAACGCCCCCGGCATCCTGACGCTGGCCGGCGTGCTGAACTTCCGCGATTACGGATCGTACATCGACGATATCAAAGCCGGTCGCACCGCCGTCGTCACCGATGCCTACCAGGATCCGCGCACCCAACGCACCGCCGATGCGCTGGCGGCGATCAGCGCCGTCTCCTTCATCAATATGCCGGTGACCGAGAGGGGCGGCGTCGTGGCGCTGCTCTACCTCAACCACGAGGGGCCCCGCGAGTGGCCGGAGGAGGAGATCGCCTTCGTCCGTGAGGTGGCCAATCGTACGCGCGTCGCCGTGGAGCGGCGCCGCGCCGAAGCCGAGCTGCAGCAACTCGCCCAGAGCCTGGAGCGACAGGTGGCGGAGCGCACCTTCGAGCGCGACCGTATCTGGCGCTTCTCCAGCGACATCCTGCTCGTGGCCGATGCGGATACGCGCCTGCTCTCGGTCAATCCGGCGTGGACCGCGATCCTGGGCTGGAGCGAGCGCGAGACCCTGGGACGGTCCTACCTGGATTTCGTGCACCCCGACGACACCGATCGTACCGGTGAGGAAACCGGGCAGCTGGCCGACGGGGTGGCCACGCTGCGCTTCGAGAATCGTTACCGCACGGCCGATGGGGGCTTCCGTCAGCTGTCCTGGCGGGCCGTGCCCAGCGAAGGCATGATCTTTGCCGTGGCCCGCGATGTCACGATCGAACGCGCGCGCGACGCGGAACTGGACCTGGCCCAGGAGCAACTGCGCCAGGCGCAGAAGATGGATGCTATCGGCAACCTCACCGGTGGCGTGGCGCACGACTTCAACAACCTGCTGCAGGTGATCAGCGGCAACCTGCAACTGCTGGGCATCGATGTCTCGGGTAACGAACGCGCCGAGCGTCGCGTGGCCAACGCCATGGCGGGCGTCACTCGCGGGTCCAAGCTAGCCGCCCAACTGCTGGCCTTCGGCCGGCGCCAGCCGCTGGCGCCCAAGGTCGTCAACGTCGGCCGCTTCGTCCGTGACATGGACGAGCTGCTCCGCCGCGCGCTGGGTGAGGCGATCGAGGTGGAGACCGTGATCGCCGGTGGTCTGTGGAATACGCTCGTCGATCCGTCCAACGTGGAGAACGCCCTGCTCAACCTGGCGATCAACGCACGTGACGCGATGAGCGGCCAGGGCAGGCTCACCGTGGAGGCAGGCAACGCCTTGCTGGACGAGAACTATGCGAAAACCCACGGTGACCTCCGTCCCGGCCAGTACGTGATGCTTGCGGTGACCGACACCGGATGCGGTATTCCGGCGGATATCCTGGACAAGGTGTTCGACCCGTTCTTCACGACCAAGCCCGAGGGCCGCGGCACGGGTCTGGGCCTGTCGATGGTCTACGGATTCGTCAAGCAATCCGGTGGTCACATCAAGGTGTACAGCGAGCCGGGTGAAGGTACGACGGTAAAGATCTACCTGCCCCGGTCCATGCAGAGCGAGGATCGTATCGTGGTCGTCGAAGAGGAAGCCATTCGCGGTGGTGACGAAACCATTCTCGTCGCCGAGGACGATGAGGCCGTGCGGGAAACCGTGGTCGGCATGCTCGCCGAACTCGGTTACCGCGTCCTGAAGGCACGCGATGCCGAGAGCGCGCTGTCGATCGTGGAAAGCGGTATCGCCATCGATCTGTTGTTTACCGACGTGGTGATGCCCGGCCCCCTGCGCAGCCCCGAGCTCGCGCGCAAGGCGGTCGAGCGCCAGCCCGGCCTGGCCGTGTTGTTCACCTCGGGCTATACCGAGAACGCCATCGTGCATGGCGGTCGCCTGGACGAGGGCGTCGAATTGCTCAGCAAGCCGTACACGCGCGAGCAGTTGGCACGTCGGGTCCGCCAGGTGCTGGGCGCCCGCATGCCCCGGACGATCGCCGAGGTGGCGACGCCTCCGCAGGCTCAGTCGCCGGCCCCGGCCCCGGCCGTTGCCGTGCCGCTACGCGTACTGGTACTTGAAGACGACGCCTTGATCCGTATGTCGATCACCGAGATGCTGGAGAGCCGCGGACACGTGGCGTTCGAGGCCGGTGACGGTAACGAAGCGCTTCGCGTCCACGGTGCCGAGGCCATCGACGTGCTGCTGGCCGACGTGGGATTGCCGGGCATGAGCGGCGTGGATGTGGCCGAGCGGCTGCGCGAGGCCCAGCCGGAATTGCCGGTGATCTACGCCACAGGCGACCACACCGCCAATGGCGTGGTCCGCGACGATCGCACGGCGATCATCGTCAAGCCGTACGGAGTGGCCGACCTGATGGAAGCACTGGGGCGCATCGCGCGTCGTTGATAGACGCTTGTCCGTCGACGCGGGCACGGGGCGTGCCGACGCGTCGACGGGTGCTTTTCGATGCGTCTGTTACGGCAGCATGTTGCCGCCGGTCACGCCGTAGGTCTCGCCGGTGATGAAGCTGGCTTCCTGGCTGGCGAGCAGGACGTAGAGTGGCGCGCATTCCACCGGCTGGCCCGGGCGGCCCAGCGGCACGTTCTTGCCGAACTCCACCACCTTCTCCTGCGGCTGGCCGCCGCTAGGCTGGAGCGGGGTCCACACGGGGCCGGGCGCCACGGCGTTGACGCGGATGCCCTTCTCGGCCAGTTGCTTCGCCAGCGCCTTGGTGAAGGCGACGATGGCCGCCTTGGTCGGCGCATAGTCGAGCAGGATGTCGGATGGCTGATAGGCCTGGATGGACGCCGTGTTGACGATGGCCGCGCCCGGCGGCATGTGCGGCACGGCGGCCTTGGTCAGCCAGAACAGGGCGAACACGTTGGTGCGGAAAGTGGCCTCGAACGACGCGCTGTCCAGGTCGTCGATGGACTCGCTGAACTGCTGGCGGCCTGCGATGTTGGCAAGGATGTCCAGGCCGCCCAGCTCCTTCACGCTTCGCTGGACCAACTCCTTGCAGAACGCCTCGTCAGCCAGATCGCCCGGTACGGCAACCACCTTGTGTCCCTCGCCGGTGAGCAAGGCGACCACTTCGTCGGCGTCCTTCTGTTCGGAAGGCAGATAGTTGATCACCACACTGGCGCCTTCACGGGCGAAGGCGATCGCGGCGGCACGGCCGATGCCGGAGTCGCCGCCGGTGACCAGCGCCTTGCGCCCCTTCAGGCGGCCGTTGCCGCGATAGCTGGTTTCGCCATGGTCAGGCCTCGGCGACATCTCGGCGGCCAGGCCCGGCTGCGGTTGCGGTTGCCGGGAAAACTCCGGCTGCGGGTACTGCGTGCGCGGATCGCGCATGGCATAGGGATCGTTTACGGCGTCGGCCATGGGGGAGTCCTCGTCGGGATGGGGAGCCACAAGGTTTACGGTCACGGACGTCCATGCGCCGTCCACACGGTGTCAGTTCGGGTTTCCCTTTCCGCGATATGCTCACCCGTCGTCGTACCGAGGCCTGCCCCTTGCACGCACTTCACCGGCTCGCCCTCCTGCTGGCTTGCTTCGCGCCGATCGCCGATGCCGCGGTCGTGGTGCACACACCCCGGACCGAGCGCACCGACACGCCGACCTACGTTGATACGCCTGTACCCCGCTTCGCCTGGGTCATCGACAGCGATCGGCAGGACACCGTGCAGACCGGCTATCACCTCGTGGTGACTCATGTGGGTAAGGTGGTGTGGGATAGCGGCTCGGTGCGTTCACCGGCCTCGTTCGATATCGATTACGCGGGGCCAGCCCTTTTGCCAGGCGAGCGCTACGAGTGGCATGCCGATGTCGACACCACGGATGGCGAAGGCCATGTCGCGTCGCACTTCGATACCGCGTTGGACGAGCGCGGATGGCACGGGGCGCGCTGGATCGGCAAGGCCAAGGCGGACAGCCTGCCGGCACCGCTGTTGCGCCGTGCATTCCATGTGGATACCGACGCGACGCGTGCCACGTTATACGTTGCCGCGGGTGGCTACGCGGACATGTCCATCGACGGCCGGCCCGTGAGCGATGCCGTGCTGTCGCCAGGCTTCACCGATTACGACAAGCGGGTGGAAGTGGTGGCCACCGATGTACCGCTGTCGCCGGGCGATCACGTGCTGGGCGCCGAACTCGGGCGCGGCTTCTACGGCATGACCAATCCGAATGTCTGGCACTGGGAAAAAGCGCCCTGGCATGGCCAGCCGCGCCTCCGCGCGCTGCTGCGCATCCGGTACGCCGATGGGCGGCGACAGGACATCGTCAGCGACCGTGACTGGCAGCTCGCCGACGGACCCACGCGACTCGACGACCTCTACGGCGGTGAGACATTCGATGCGCGTGCCACGGCGCCGGCGGCATGGCGTGCAGCCAGCGAGCTTCCCGCACCCAAAGGCACCCTGGTCGCGCAGACGGAGCAACCGATCCGCGCGGTGGCCACGCTGAAGGCCACGGCGGTGACCGAGCCGCGCCCGGGCACGTATGTGTTCGCCTTTCCGCGCGTCATCGCCGGGTGGGCCACCTTCGACGTCAGCGGGCCGGCGGGTACCACGGTCGTCGCGCACTACGGCGAGAAGCTGATGCCCGACGGCACCGTGGACGCTCGCGACGAGCACCACTATTTCCGCAACGGCTTCCAGACCGACCGGTTGGTGCTGGCAGGCGTACGCACACGCTGGCATCCACGTTTCTCGTACAAGGGCTTTCGCTACGTGCAGGTGGATGGATGGCCGGGTACGAAGCCGCCGATCGACGCGGTCACGGCGCAGGTCGTGCACACCGACGTCGCCGAGACCAGCCGGTTCGACAGCAGCGATGCCTTGCTCGACTGGATCCATCGCGCGGCGGTGGACACCCTGCTCAACAACCTGCACGGCATTCCCACCGATACCCCGATGTACGAGAAGAACGGCTGGACCGGCGACGGCATGCTCGGGGCGGACATGTTCCTGCGCAACCTGGATACCGACCGCCTACTGGCCAAATGGGTGCGCGACATTGCCGACACTCGTGGCGCGGACGGCGCGCCGTGGCTGATCGCGCCCAATCCGGGATGGGGCCATGTCCGAGCGCCCACCTGGCACGCGGCGTATGTGTTCGTGCCCTGGTCGTTGTGGATGCATGCGGGCGACCGCCGGCCGATCGAGGAGCACCTGGCCGGCATGGCGCGTTACGTAGCCATGGAGGATGCACGCTCCCCCGGCGGGGTGGCCGACACGGAGCTGGGCGACTGGGTCAGCCCGGAAACCGACCCCGGCGGTGAGAACGCGCCGGAGGACAAGCGCATCGCCGCCACCGCCTACCTGTATGGCATGGAGCGCACCGTGGCCCGGATGTATCGCCTGCTCGACCGGCCGGCCGCTGCCGACGCGTTCGAAGCGAGGGCCGCCCGGGTGCGCGAGGCGTTCAACGCCCGGTTCCTCGATCGTGCCGCGGGTCGCTATCGTGGCATGGGCGATCGTGGTTATCGCCAGGCCCATGCCCTGCTGGCGCTGTGGTTCGATCTCGTCCCGGACGAGCTGCGCGATCGCATCGCGGCAGGCATCGCCGACGATGCCAGGGTACGTGGCGACCATCTCGACACCGGAGCGCTCGCGACCAAAACGATCCTTCCCGTGCTGACAGCCACGGGACACGCGGACGAGGCCTGGCGTATCGCCACCCAGACTACCTTCCCGAGCTGGGGTTTCTGGCGCGCCAGCGGCGCCACCAGCCTGTGGGAACACTGGAAGCCGGCCTCGCGATCGCGTGGGCACTATTTCCTCGGCACCGTGGACGACTGGCTGTTCGGTGACGTGGCTGGCCTGCGCCCGCTGGCGCCGGGCTGGCGACGTATCGGAGTGCGGCCCGCGCTCACTGCATGGCTGGCGCACGCATCGGCCTCGGTCATGACGCCCTACGGCGAGGCCGCGGTGGCCTGGCACAAGGAAGGCGGAACGCTGATCCTCGACGTGCGCGTGCCCGTGGGTGCCGAAGCCGTGGTGACCTTGCCCGGGCGCCCCGACGTGGTGCTCGGTTCGGGGCGGCACCGGATGGTCGCGCCTTGATCATCCCGTGCCACCTGGGTATGCCGACGCGCGGGTAGGTTATGGTTTGGCTCACGTCACCACCGGGAGACTCCCATGGCATCCAACCCCAGCTATGTCCACGGCGCCAGCGCCACGCCGCTGCTGGGCGAGACCGTCGGCGCGATGCTCGATCGCGTCGTCGCCCGCTGGCCGGAGCGGCCGGCACTGGTGGTTCGCCAGCAAGGCGTGCGCTGGGACTACCGCGCGTTCCATGACGAGGTGAGCCGCGTGGCCGCCGGCTTGCTAGCGCTCGGCCTGGAACCGGGCGACCGCGTCGGCATCTGGGCGCCCAACCGGGCGGAGTGGGTCGTCGCGCAGTTCGCCGTGCCCAAGGCGGGCCTGGTCCTGGTCAACATCAACCCGGCCTACCGCTCGCACGAGCTGGCCTACTCGCTCAACAAGGTGGGTTGCCGCTCCCTGATCCTGCCCCGGGTGTTCCGTAGCTCCCATTACCTGGATATCCTGGCGGGGCTGGCGCCGGAGATGGCCACGGCGATTCCCGGCGGGCTCCGCGCCGCGGCCCTGCCCGACCTGCGCCACGTGATCCTGCTGGACGACGAGGCCGCGCCCGGCGCCCTGCGCTGGGCGGACCTGCGGGCGGACGACGCGGCGCGTGCGCGGCTGGCGGCGATCGAGCCGGCGCTCGGTTTCGACGACCCGGTGAACATCCAGTTCACCTCCGGTACCACCGGCGCGCCCAAGGGCGCCACGCTCACCCATCACAACATCGTCAACAACGGGTTCTTCATCGGCGAGGCCATGCGCCTGACCGAGGAGGATCGTCTGTGCATCCCGGTGCCGTTCTACCACTGCTTCGGCATGGTGCTGGGCAACCTGGCCTGCGTGACGCACGGCGCGTGCATGGTCATTCCGGGCGAGGGCTTCGATGCGCTGGCCACGCTGCAGACGGTGGCCGAGGAGCGATGTACCGGCCTGCACGGCGTGCCCACCATGTTCATCGCCGAGCTGGAACATCCACGGTTCCACGAGTTCGACCTCGGCTCGCTGCGCACCGGCATCATGGCCGGGTCGCCCTGCCCCATCGAGGTCATGCGCCGCGTGGTGCGCGAGATGCACATGAGCGAGGTGACCATCGCCTACGGCATGACCGAGACCAGCCCCGTCAGCTTCCAGACCATCCCCGACGATCCGCTGGACCGGCGGGTGGCCACGGTGGGCCGCGTGCATCCGCACGTGGAGGTCAAGATCGTCGACGAGCAGGGCAGGGTAGTGCCGCGTGGCACCACGGGCGAACTGCTGACGCGGGGTTACTCGGTGATGCGCGGCTACTGGGGTGACGAGCCGGCCAGCCAGGCGGCGCTGGATGCCGCGCGCTGGATGCACACCGGCGACCTGGCGACGCTGGACGACGAGGGCTATTGCACCATCGTGGGCCGGCTGAAGGATATGATCATCCGCGGCGGCGAGAACATCTACCCGCGCGAGATCGAGGAATTCCTCTACGGCCACCCTGACATCCAGGACGTACAGGTGTTCGGCGTGCCCGATGCGCGGCTGGGCGAGCAGGTATGCGCATGGATCCGCCTGCGTGGGGGATCGCCGGCGACGGCTGCCTCGATACAGGATTACTGCCGCAAGCACCTGGCGTACTTCAAGGTGCCGCACTACGTGCGCTTCGTCGATGCGTTCCCCATGACGGTCACCGGCAAGGTGCAGAAATACCTCATGCGCGAGGCCATGTTGGCTGAACGGGGCGCGGCGACCACGGCTTCGTAGGGGCATGCAGGGCGCTACCTGCACCTCGGATTCACGGCCGCTGCACGACCCTAAGGGTTGGGGGAGGACCCACGCCAATTGAGTGAGTTCGGATGAATCGAGTCAGGAGATACCACCCGGCGACGCTGTTCAGCGCGCTGGTCTTTGCCCTCTGGGGCACCGTCATGCTGTTGGGCGGCATCCGACTCTTCGGTGAGGGCGGCTCTGTCTATTACCTCGCATCCGGTGCGGTCACCCTGCTCGTGGCGGCCCTGCTGCTGTTCCGCGTGCGCCTCGCCGTGCCGATCTACGCGTTGCTGCTGATCGCGACTGCGGGCTGGGCCGTGTGGGAAGTGCGCTGGGACTGGTGGCAGCTGCTGCCCCGCCTGGATATCTGGTTTGCGCTCGGCCTCTGGCTGCTGCTGCCCTGGCCGCGTCGCGGGCTCGGCCGTGAGCGCTTCGATGGCCGTTCGCGTGGTACCGGCGGCGGCTTCCTCTTCGTATCGCTGCTCATCGTGGCCGTCGTCGGCATCGTCGGCGCGATGCATGTATCCAACGACATGCCTGGCGAACTGCCCATGGCCGATGTGTCCGGACCGCAGGGCGACCGCGCCGCGCGGCCGGACGGCGACTGGACCGATTACGGCGGCTCGCCCTACGGCCAGCGCTATTCGCCGCTGACCCAGATCACTCCCGACAACGTCGGCCAGCTGCAGGTCGCCTGGAAGATTCAGACCGGCGATCGCCCGGGCCCGGACGATCCGACCGAGACCACCTCCGAGAACACCCCGCTGAAGATCGGCGACACCGTATACCTGTGCACGCCGCACAGCAAGGTGATCGCGGTGAACGCCGCCACCGGTGAAAAACGCTGGGAATTCGATCCGAAGATCCAGAGCCCGGTCGGCTTCAAGCACTGGGAACACATGACCTGCCGAGGCGTGTCGTACCACGACGATGCCCGCTATGCGGCGGCCGTGATCCCGGCCCCGGCCACCACGGCGGCGGGCGTTCCCGCGGTCGCGTCGACGGCGCCGCTGCCCCCGTCGGCCATCGCCACCGCCACCTGCCCCCGCCGCCTGTTCCTGCCCACCGCCGATGCCCGCCTTATCGCGCTGAATGCGGACAACGGCCAGCCCTGCGGCGACTTCGGCCAGGGTGGCACGGTCAACCTCCGCGCCAACGTCGGCCCCTTCACCCCGGGCGGCTACTACTCCACCTCGCCGCCTGCGGTCACCAAGGACCTGGTCATCATCGGTGGCCATGTCACCGACAACGAATCGACCAACGAGCCGTCCGGCGTGATCCGTGCCTTCGACGTGCATGATGGCCACCTGGTCTGGAACTGGGACCCGGGCAAGCCCGACGACACCACGCCGATCGGTCCGGATGGCGTCTACACGCGCAACTCGCCCAACGTCTGGTCGCTCTTCAGCGTCGATGAAGGCCTGGGCATCGTGTACCTGCCGATGGGTAACCAGACGCCGGACCAGTTCGGCGGCGGTCGCACCCCCACGTCGGAAAAATACAGCGCCGGGCTTGTCGCCCTCGACGTCGCCACGGGCAAGGTGAAGTGGAACTACCAGTTCACCCATCACGATCTGTGGGACATGGACGTGGGCGGCCAGCCGACCCTGGTCGACCTGCAGACGGCCGATGGCATGAAGCCGGCCGTGGTCGCCTCGACCAAGCAGGGCAGCATCTACGTGCTCGACCGCCGCGACGGCACGCCGATCGTGCCGATCCAGGAAGTGCCGCGTCCGCAGGGTGCGGTGCCGGGCGACCACACCGCGGCGACCCAGCCGCTGTCCGACCTCAACTTCGCCCCACCGCAGGTGCGCGAGCAGGATATGTGGGGTACCACTCCGCTGGACCAGCTCTGGTGCCGCGTGCGCTTCCGCTCGCTGCGCTACGAGGGCATGTTCACGCCGCCGTCGCTGCAGGGCTCGCTGGTGTTCCCGGGCAACTTCGGCGTGTTCGACTGGGGCGGCGTGTCGGTCGACCCGACGCGGCAGCTGATGTTGATCAATCCCAGCTACATGGCCTTCCAGTCCAAGCTGATTCCCAAGGAAGAACTGGCCAAGATGGAACTGGGCCCGGCCAAGAGCGAGACCGAAGGCGTCAAGCAGGCCAAGGGCATTCCCTACGGCATCGAGCTCTCGGCGTTTCTGTCGCCGTTGGGTATTCCGTGCCAGGCACCGCCGTGGGGCTATGTCGCCGGCGTCGACCTGCGCAGTGGCAAGATGATGTGGCGCCACAAGAACGGCACGATCGTCGACAGCGCACCGCTGCCGATCCCCATGCCGCTGGGCGTGCCTAGCCTGGGCGGCATGGTGACCACCGCAGGCGGCGTGACCTTCCTCAGTGGCACGCTGGACTACTACGTGCGCGGCTACGACGTGCGCACCGGCAAGAAGCTGTGGGAGTCGCGCCTGCCCGCCGGTGGCCAGGCCACGCCGATGACCTATGCCGACAGCAGCGGTCGCCAGTACCTGCTGGTAGTCGCCGGCGGTCACGGTTCGCTCGGTACGAAGCAGGGCGATTGGGTCATCGCCTACGCGCTGCCCAAGTAACCCCGTGTCGATGCATCGGCCGCTATCTGTTCGATAGCGACCGATGCATCGCCTCACGCCGTGGTGGCGCTCGCTTTCCGCGGGTCCGGCAGGAAGGCCGCCAGCAGGCCGATCAGCGGCAGGAACGCGCAGATCCTGTAGACCGCCTCGATGCCGATATGGTCGGCCAGTTCGCCCAGCCCGGCCGCGCCGAGGCCACCCATCCCGAACGAAAAGCCGAAGAACAGGCCGGAGATCATGCCGACCTTGCCCGGTACCAGTTCCTGCGCGAACACCACGATCGCCGGAAACGCCGACGCCAGGATCAGCCCGATCGCCACGGTGAGCGGCGCGGTCCAGAACAGGCTGGCGTGTGGCAGCAGCAGCGTGAAGGGCAGGGTGCCCAGGATGGAGAACCAGATGACCCGCTTGCGCCCGAAGCGATCGCCCAACGGGCCGCCCAGCAACGTGCCCGCCGCCACCGCGGCCAGAAACACGAAGAGGTGCAGCTGCGCGTTCTGCACGGACACGTTGAAACGGTGGATCAGGTAGAAGGTGAAGTAGCTGGTCAGGCTGGCCAGGTAAACGTACTTGGAAAAGATGAGTGCCAGCAGCACGGCGATACCCCGCCGCGCATCCGCGCTACTCGCGGCGATCGATGTGGGCGTGCGCCCGCCGGCCGTCAGGCGCGACAGTCCGTGGTGCCGGTACCACTGCCCGACATTCCACAGTACGACACCGGAAAGCAGGGCCAGCAGCGCGAAGAAGGCCAGGCTCGACTGACCCCAGCGCACCACGACGATCGCCGCTGCCAGGGGCCCCAGCGCCTGTCCCGCGTTGCCGCCCACCTGGAACAGCGACTGCGCCAGCCCATGGCGTCCGCCCGAGGCCATCCGGGCCACCCGCGACGACTCCGGGTGGAACACCGATGAACCCATGCCGAGCAACCCGGCACCGACGAGCAGCATCGGGTACGTGTGCGCCGCGGACAACACCAGCAGCCCGGCGAGGGAGAACAGCGTGCCGCCGGGCAGTGCCATGGGTGTCGGCCGGCGGTCGGCATAGAGGCCCACCAGCGGCTGCAGGATCGAGGCGGTGATCTGGTAGGTGAGGGTGATCAGGCCGATCTGGCCGAAGTCCAGGTGGAAACCGGCCTTCAGGCCCGGATAGATGGCGGGCAGCAGCGACTGCATCATGTCGTTGAGCAGGTGGCAGAAGCTGATGGCGAAGATGACGCCGTAGACGGTCGGATCGGTGCGCGGCGAGGTCGACGCGGCACGGGCAGGCGCTTGCATGGGCGGTCCTGGGAACAGGGAAACGCCATGAGAACACGCCATCCCGGTGGCCCGCGCTAGGATATGGGTCATGGATAGTGGAGATCGGGACAATCCGCACATTCCCTATCGGGACTTCCACGACGAGGCATCGCGCCCCGTCCTGTCCCGGGGCCACGACTACCCGTCGTCGTACGAACTGCAGGCGCATCGCCATCGGCGCGGCCAGCTGCTCTATGCCTCCACGGGCACGCTGGCTGTCACCACGCCGCAGGGGTCGTGGCTGGCCCCCTCGGAGCGTGCCGTGTGGATTCCGGCGACCACGCCCCATGCCGTCCGGATGATCGGTACGGTCAGCACGCGCAGCGTGTATGTCGACCGCGTGGTCGCCGAGCCGCTGGGTGATACGTGCCGCGTGATTGCCGTATCCCCGTTGTTGCGCGCGCTGCTGGTCGCCGCGGTGGACGTTCCCCCGGCGTACGACTTCGACGGTCGGGATGGCATGCTGATGGCACTGCTGGTGGCCGAGGTGGCGCGCGCCGCGACCATCCCGCTGGCGCTGCCCTTGCCGACCGATCGGCGACTCGCCTCACGTTGCTCGCACTTCCTGGAGCAGCCGCGCATGACGGAGAGCATCGACCACTGGGCTGCCGGGCTCGGCATGCATCGGCGCAGCTTCACCCGGCTGTTCCGTCGCGAGACGGGGATGAGTTTCGCGCAGTGGCGACAGCAGGCGTGCCTGCTGGCCGCGCTGCCCCGGCTCGGCGCAGGCGAGGCCGTTACCGCCGTGGCGCTGGACCTGGGCTACGAAAGTCCGGCGAGTTTCTCGACGATGTTCCGCCGTGCGCTCGGCAGGCCGCCGACCTTCTACCGCGCCTGAAGGCCGGGCCGGCTCATCGGCCGATGGCGCCCGCGCCGCTGTCGCATCCCGACCGGATCACGCCTTCGATGGCCTCGGCGGGCGGCAGGCCCACGTCGACCCACAGGGCTTCTTCCCGCGAGGGTTCTTCCAGCGTCGCCAGCTGGCTGTCCAGCAGGGTCGGATCGAAGAAGTGGCCACTGCGGTGGCCGAGGCGCTCGGCCAGCAGGGCGCGGGATGCGTGCAGGTAGACGAAGCGCACATCGCCATGCGTCCCGCGAAGGACATCGCGATAGCGATGCTTCAGGGCCGAGCACGCCAGCACCATCGACTCGCCGCTGGCCCGGTGCTGGTCCATCGTGGCGACGATCGCTTCCAGCCACGGTTTGCGGTCGGCATCGTCGAGGGGAATGCCGCGTGCCATCTTGTCGCGATTGGCCTGCGGGTGAAGCGCATCGGCATCGACGAACGGCTGGCCCAGCCGCATGGCCAGGCCTTCGCCGATCGTGCTCTTGCCGCTGCCGGAGACGCCCATGACGATGGTGATCATACGGCCATGATGCCGCGGTGCCGGCTACGGATTCGTGAACGGCTCGCGTACCATCGGGAGCCCGATATCTCCTTGCGTACCTTGCTCATGAAAACCGTCGACCTGCGCAGCGATACCGTTACCCAGCCCTCCGATGCCATGCGTGAGGCCATGTGGCGCGCACCGGTCGGCGACGACGTCTATGGGGAAGACCCCACGGTGAATGCGCTGCAGGAACGCCTCGCCGGCGAGTTGGGGTTTGCGGCCGCGCTGTTCGTGCCGACCGGAACGCAGAGCAACCTGCTCGCGCTGATGAGCCACTGCGAGCGCGGCGACGAGTACATCGTCGGCGCCGACGCCCACACTTATCGTTTCGAAGGTGGCGGCGCGGCCGTGCTGGGATCGATCCAGCCGCAGCCCATTCCCCAGGCCGCCGACGGCACGCTGCCATTGGATCGGGTCGAGGCCGCGATCAAGCCGGTCGATCCGCACTTCGCCCGCTCGCGGCTGCTTGCGCTGGAAAACACCTGGCATGGCCGCGCGCTCCCCTTCGATTACCTGGCGCAGGCGCGTGAGCTGGCGACTCGCCGACATCTCGGCCTGCACCTCGACGGTGCACGCCTCTACAACGCTGCCATTGCCTATGGCCGGGCCGCCCGTGAGGTCACGACGGGCTTCGACAGCGTGTCCGTCTGCCTGTCCAAGGGCCTGGGGGCGCCGGTGGGTTCGGTGCTGCTCGGCGACGCTGCGTTGATCGAGCGCGCCAGGCGCTGGCGCAAGGTCGCGGGCGGCGGCTGGCGCCAGGCCGGCATGCTGGCCGCCGCGTGCATGTACGCGCTCGACCACCACGTGGCCCGCCTGGCGGAGGATCACATGCGCGCAGCCCGTCTTGCCGATGGGCTGCGTGCCGTCGCAGGGCTTGTCGTCACGGGCTGCCATACCAACATGGTGTTCGTCGACGTTCCGGCAGATCGGTTGAAGGGTCTCGCCGCGCACATGGCCAGGGCGGGTATACGGCTGAGCATCGGTTACCTGCCTTCGGTCCGCCTGGTGACCCATCTGGACGTCGACGACGAAGACGTCGAGCGGACCATTGCCGCGTTCGCGGACTTCGACTACTGACGCGGCGCCATAAGTTTGCGTTGCAGCGAATAGAGGATGGCCGCATCGGTGGCGTCCAGCGCGGGCGACTCCATGCCGCGGTAGTGGCGATGGAAGGCGATGATGGCGTTGCGGGGATTGGACACGTCGTAGCCCACGAGCCGGATGGCGGCGAGGCTGTCGAAGCCCGTGGGCGCCGGCAGGAGGGTGGCATCGGGCCACAGGCCGAAGCCGTAGCGCGCCAGCGTGGCCCAGGGGAACAGCGCGCTGGGATCGTTCTTGCGACCGGGCGCGATATCGCCATGGCCGACCACGGCTTGCCGCGGGATACCCAGCCGCGACGTGATGTCGCCCAGCAGGGCGATCAACGCCTGAATCTGGGCGGGCGTGAAAGCCGACACGCCATCGTTGTCGATCTCGATGCCGATGGACGACGAGTTGATGTCCGTCATGTCGCCCCAGCGGGCCGCGCCCGCATGCCAGGCACGCCGGCTCTCGTCGACGAGCTGGTCGATACGCCCGTCCATCTCCACCAGGTAGTGGGCGCTGACCGGACCCTCGCTGTTGCGGGTGCGCAACACACGCAACGCCGCACCGGCATCACCGATGGACGTGTGGTGCAGGACGATCAGCTGCGCCTTGCGCACGTTGAAGTTCGGCGAAGGCGTCCAGTGGGCAAGTGCGCTGCGTTGCGGCGCGACGGCCGGTGCACCGGCACAGGCGGTGAGCAGCAGGGCAAGCGAAACGCCCGCTAGAGTGCGGGCGTGCCTGGCGAGGCGGTTGCGGTGGATCATTCGGTGCGGAAATCACTACTGGTGATGACCCACTCGATTTCGTCGCCCACGTCGCCCACGTCGTTCTTCGAGGCGACGACGATGTGCAGGTCGACGCAATCGTGGCCCTCGGAAAGCCATTCGGTCTTCTCCAGGTCCATGTGTGCGTCCTTCAGGGCGGCGCGCAGCGTGGGCATGTCGGAGGGGAAAAGCGTGATGCCTTCATGGGTGAGCGTGCCGCCGATGACCTCGATGTCGCACAGCTTGTCGTCGAGGAAACGCAGGCGGACCCATTCCGTGCCGCCGGTATCGGTGTATTCGTCCTCGTCGTCCCAGAGGGCTTCGCCGCCGGCCTTCCAGCCGAGGGCCTCGCGGAGCTTCTTGCGTGGCATGCCGAAGAAAATATCGGTGTCGCCGCGGCGAATGCCGCGACCCGGAATCAGTTCGCAATGGTCCATGGCGTTCCTCGTCAGGTGGCGCGGGATGCCCGCCCGTAAAGCATGAAGCTGCAAGCATGCGGCCTTCCAGCCGTCGCTGTCCACGGCGTATCAGGGCTTATGGTCACGCCCAAGGTAGTCCTCGCTCTGCATCTCGATCAGCCGCGACTCGGTACGCCCGAATTCCGCACGCAGTTTCGCGCCATCGTAGATCTCGGTGATCGGCGCAGCGGCCGAGATCACCAGCTTGACGTGGCGGTCGTAGAATTCGTCGACCAGCAGCACGAAACGCTTGGCCTCGTTCTCGGTGAACACGGTGAACTGCGGCACGCCGGACAGGATGACCGTGGGATACGTCTTCGCCAGTTCGATGTAATCGGCGACGGCGCGCGGGCCCTCGCACAGGGCGGCAAAATCGAACCAGACGATGGTGTCGGCGCGCTTGCGCACGGGAATGTCGCGCCCGTTGATGGCGATGTCGCCCCCTTCCACCGTGTCGCCCTGCGCCTGCGTGGAAAAGATCCGCGCCAGGGAAAGCTCGGCCTCGACGCCCGGGGGCACCAGGTACACCGAGGCCTGGCTGAGCGCGCGCAGGCGCCAGTCGCGCGGCGAGACCATCTCGTGCACGACGCAATGTGCCTCGATGGCCGCGATGACGGGCAGGAAGCGGGCACGCTGCAGGCCGTCGCGGTACAGGCCCGGGGGCGGCGTGTTGGAGGTGGTGACCAGCGCGACGCCGCGCGCGAACAGGCCGTCGAGCAGGCCGGCGAGGATCATCGCGTCGCCGATGTCGGAGACGAGGAACTCGTCGAGGCAGAGCACGCGGCATTTCAGTGCGATCCGTTCGGCCACTTCGTCCAGGGGGTTCTGGCGCTCGCCCAGGTCGCGCAGCATGCCGTGCACTTCCAGCATGAAACGGTGGAAATGGCGGCGAAGCGCCAGGCCGGGCGCGAGGCTGGAGACGAACAGGTCCATCAGGAAGGTCTTGCCACGGCCCACGCTGCCCCACAGGTACAGTCCCGACACCGCCTGCCGCTGTTCGCTGGCCAGCATGTTGCGCAGGCGGCCGAACAGACCGCCCCCCGTGACGGGCGCCGGCGCGCACAGTGCGGCATGCAGGCGGTCGAACTGGGCGATGACGGGCAACTGGGCGGGGTCCGATTCCCAGCGATGGCCCGCGATGCCGTCCCGGTAGCGCTCGCCGGGTGTCAACGCCGTGCAGTTCATGCGGCGTCCGGCCTCGGCGGCCAGTCTTTCACCGCGTTCTTGATCGCGCCGCGCAGATCCATCAGCCGGCGATGGAAGAAGTGACTGGTGTCTTCCATCCTCACCAGATGTGGCCGACGGTCTTCGGGAAGGCCGTCGATCCAGTCGTAGACGGCCTGGGGCTCGACGATCTCGTCGGCGTCACCCATCACCACCAGCCACGGGCAGGAGGGGAGCTCCAGGTCGGAGAAATCCCAGCCACGACCGGCGGCCGGCGGGGCGATGCTGATAAGCGCACCGGCGTCCAGGCGTGCGGCATTGCGCAGGGTGACATAACTGCCGAAGGAGAACCCGGCCAGCCACAGCGTGGCGCCCGGGCGGGCCCGACGCGCCCAGGCAACGACCGCCGCGAGGTCGTCGCTCTCGCCGATGCCGTTGTCGAAAGGGCCCTCGGACGCGCCGACGCTGCGGAAATTGAAGATCACCGTGTCCACGCCCGACTCGCGCAGCGACCGTTCGATCATGGTCACCACCTTGTTGTGCATGCTGCCCCCGTCGGTGGACAGCGGGTGGCAGATGACGGCAACGGCATGGCGACGATGTTCCGCGTCGCTAGGCTTGGCTTCGCATTCGAGCTTGCCTGCGGGGCCGGCCAGCGCGAAGCTCAGGGTCTCGTCCGGAAAATGCTCCGGCGCTGTAGGTAGAAGTACGCTCATGCCCTCCATGATAACCGGTGGCCGTTCACGACGCGGTGGGTTGCGCTCGTGAACGTGCTTGCGCACGCGCTGCTGGCGGGTAACGACACCGCGTTGCGCCTGGGCGGCGCCATGGGCGACTTCGTGCACGGCACGCCGGGCGACCACCTGCCGCCGGGTGTGCGGCAGGGCATCTACCTGCACCGGGCCATCGACAGCTTCACCGACTCACACGCCGAGGTGCGCGCCGCCCGTGAGCGCATGCCGCCGCCGTTCCGGCGCTATGCCGGCATCCTGTTGGACATGTGGTTCGACCACTGCCTGGCGCGCGATTTCGACCGCTGGTCCGACCAGCCGCTGGATCGATACGCCAGGGGGCTGCGCAGGGAACTCCACGATGCCGGGCCCCTGCTGCCCGACGCCCTGAAGCGCTTCCTGGGGTACATGGACGCCAATGACCTGCCGGCGGGTTACCGGGATGCCGCGGCCATCGGCAAAGCGCTGCGCGGTATCTCGCAGCGGCTGTCGCGGGCCAATCCCCTGGCCGAGGCCATGCCGCTGCTGCTGGCCGAGGACGAGGTGCTGAAGGCCACCTTCGAGAGGTTCTTCCCGCAGTTGCGAGCTTTTGCGGCGCACTGGGTAGCCGAGCGAGCGGCGGGAACCCCGGCGGTGGATGGCCTTACTTGGCCTGGTCGGTCATCCACTTGACGGTGTTGGTGACCTGCTCGTCCGTCAGCGACGGATTACCGCCCTTGGCGGGCATGTGGTTGCCATCGGGGCCGGTGTAGCCCTCGATCGCGTGCTTGGTCAGCGTGGCGATGCCTTCGGCCAGGCGGGCCGACCAGGCGGCCTTGTCACCCAGCTTCGGCGCACCGGCCACACCGGCGGTGTGGCAGCTGTGGCAGAGGTTGTCGTAGATGGTCTTGCCGTCGGTGCTGCCACCGTAGGCCACCTGGGCCGCGGCGGCCTTGGCGGCGGCATCCTGCGCGGCCTGCATGGCGGCGCGGCCGGTGTCGCCCGCGTAGACCGCCCCGATGGGCGCGATGCGTGCTTCGGTGCGCTTGGCGACCGCCGGGTCCTGGTCCTTGGGAATGTGGCTATAGATGATGTAGGCCACCACCATCAGGACGAGGGCCAGGACGCTCAGGCCGGCCGTCAGCAGCGAAAACTGACGCATGAAGTTCTGGTCGGACTTGCTTGGAGAACCGCTCACGCATTCACTCCACTGGATTTGGGTGTGCCGTCCCCCTCCCCGGGCTCCGGCGTGCCTGCAAGCCGCGTTGCGGCGCTAACCGGGCGAGTATAACGGAACCTCCGCACGTGTCAGCGGTCCCGGATATGCCCCTTCGCGGGCCGACGGCCACGGCCCCGAGGGGCAAACCATGCCGTCAGTCATGCTGTACCCCTGTCAACCGGCATTGTTCAATGCCGTTCCCGTAACCCTATATTGTCGTCGTCGAACCTTATCTTCGCGCGAACGGACGGCAACGACCCGTCGTCCGGCTATCCACCTGGGAGTGTTTCATGTCGCGTTTCTGGAAAATCGCGCTGGCCGTCGTCGTCGTCGTGCTGATCGCGGGCTTCTTCGTCGCTCGCCACCACCGGGCCAAGGGAGCCGATTCCTCGGCCACCGCCAGTGCGCAGGCCAACGGCGAGGGGCAGGGCAAGGACCAGCCACCGGTGCCGGTCACGGTCGTTCCCGTGGTCAGCCAGGATGTCCCGGTCTACCTGACCGCGCTGGGCACCGTGCAGGCGCGCAACACGGTGACCGTGCGCCCGCAGGTCGGCGGCCAGCTGATGAAGCTGAACTTCCAGGAAGGCCAGGAAGTGAAGAAGGGCGACGTGATCGCCGAGATCGACCCGCGCACCATCCAGTCGAACTACGATCAGGCGGTGGCGAGACTCAAGCAGGACCAGGCGCTCGCGGCCACGGCGAAGAACAACCTCGACCGTTCGCAGAACCTGGTCAGCAAGGGCGGCCAGCAGTACGTGTCCAAGCAGGACCTGGACAACCTCAAGAACAGCCTCGACCAGGCCGCGGCCACGGCCAACGCCGACCAGGCCGCCATTCGTGCCGCCCAGGTGCAGTTGAGCTTCACCAAGGTCATCGCGCCGATCGACGGCCTGGCGGGCATCCGCTCGGTGGATGCGGGCAACATCGTGTCCACCACGGACGCCATCGTCACCCTGACCGAACTGCATCCCATCTACGTGATGTTCTACCTGCCCGAGAAAAACCTCGACATGGTGCGCAGCTCCGTCGGTGGCGAGGGCCTGTCGCAGCTGGAGGTCTCCGCGCTGGATCGCGTCGATGCCCACCCCATCGCCACCGGTCATCTGGACGTCATCGACAACACCATCGATACCACCACGGGCACCTTCCGCCTGCGCTCGCTGTTCGACAACGACAAGACCCAGCTGTGGCCGGGCCAGTTCGTCAACGTGCAGCTGAAGGTGCGCACGGTGAAGGACGGCCTGGTGGTGCCGTCGCAGGCGGTGCAGCGCGGGCCGGACGGCGACTATGTCTACCTCGTGCAGGGCGACAACACGGTCAAGATGCAGACGGTGGAAACCGCCAGCGAGGTGGGCGACAGCCACGTGCTGCTGAGCAAGGGCGTGAAGCTGGGCGACAAGATCGTCACCGAGGGCCAGTTCCGCCTCAAGCCCGGCTCCAAGGTGCAACCGCTCGCCCCGGGCCAGGTGCCCGCCGCGCCCACGGCGGACGAGCTGCAGAAGGCCAAGACCGGTCAGCAGGGTCGCCAGGGCGGCGGTCGCCGCTGACAAGGCGTGGCGCGCCCATGACGGGCGCGCCGCCACCGGACCGCAAGGTCCCGACACCAGGACTTACCCGTGGGTTTTTCGACACTCTTCATTCGCCGACCGATCGCTACCTCGCTGCTGATGGTGGCGGTGCTGTTGCTCGGCATCCTCGGCTACCGCCAGTTGCCGGTGTCGGCGCTGCCGGAAATCGATGCCCCGAGCCTGGTCGTCACCACGCAGTATCCCGGTGCCAGCGCATCCACCATGGCGGCCCTGGTCACCACGCCCCTGGAGCGAAACTTCGGCCAGATCTCCGGCCTGGGCTCGATGAGTTCGGATTCCTCGGCGGGCCTGTCCACGATCGTCCTGCAGTTCAACATGGATCGCGACATCGACATCGCCGCGCAGGACGTGCAGGCGGCGATCAACCAGGCGCGCGGCACGCTGCCGAACAACCTGCCTTATCCGCCCGTCTACAACCGCGTGAACCCGGCCGACGCGCCGATCATGACCCTGATGCTCACCTCCGACAGCCTGCCGCTGCGTGACGTGAACAACTACGCCGATTCGATCATCGCCCAGAAGCTGGCGCAGGTGCAGGGTGTGGGCCTGGTCTCGATCGCCGGCAACGTGCGTCCCGCCGTGCGCATCCAGGTCAATCCCGCGCAGCTGGCCAACCTCGGCCTGACCATGGAAGACGTGCGCAGCTCGCTCACGCAGGCCAACGTCAACGCGCCCAAGGGCACGCTCAACGGCAAGACCCAGTCCTACAGCATCGGCACCAACGACCAGCTGTCCGATGCGGCCGAGTACAAGGGCACGATCATCAGCTACAAGAACGGCGCCCCCGTGCGCCTGTCCGACGTGGCCAATGTGATCGACGGCGTGGAAAACGACCAGCTGGCCGCCTGGGCCAACGGCAAGCCGGCGGTGCTGCTGGATATCCGTCGCCAGCCCGGCGCGAACATCGTGCAGACGGTACAGCAGATCCGGCAGACCATTCCCGACCTGCAGAAGGTGCTGCCGGCGGATGTGCACCTGAAAATCTTCTCCGACCGCACCATCACCATCCGGGCGTCGGTGGAGGACGTCCAGTTCACGCTGATCCTCACCATCTGCCTGGTGGTGGCGGTGATCTTCGTCTTCCTGCGCCGCCTGTGGGCCACGGTGATCCCGTCGGTCGCGGTGCCATTGTCGCTGATGGGCACGTTCGGCGTCATGGCGTTCGCCGGCATGTCGCTGGACAACCTCTCGCTGATGGCGCTGGCGGTGGCCACCGGCTTCGTGGTCGACGATGCCATCGTGATGATCGAGAACATCGTCCGCTACATCGAGCAGGGTCAGGACGCCAAGACCGCGGCCGAGGTGGGCGCGAAGGAAATCGGCTTCACGGTGCTGTCGCTGACCGTCTCACTGGTGGCCGTGTTCCTGCCGCTGCTGCTGATGCCGGGCGTCACCGGACGCCTGTTCCACGAGTTCGCCTGGGTGCTGACCATCGCCGTCATCATCTCGATGCTGATCTCGCTGACGCTCACGCCGATGATGTGCGCGTACCTGCTCAAGGCCGACCAGCTGCCGGAAGCGGAGGATGCCCACGAGCACGCCACGGCGTCCGGCAAGCACACGGCCTGGTCGCGGCTGGTCGACGGCTACGGTCGCAGCCTGGACTGGGTACTCGACCATCGCCCGCTGACGATGATCGTCGCGGCGCTCACCGTGGCGCTCACGGTCGTGCTCTACATCGTGATCCCGAAGGGCCTGTTGCCCGAGCAGGACACCGGCATGATCACGGCGGTGGTGCAGGCCGACCAGAACGTGGCCTTCCCGCAGATGGAAGACCGCACCAAGGCCGTCGCCGACGCGTTGGCGAAGGACCCGGCGGTGGCCGGTGTCGCCGCCTTCATCGGCGCCGGCTCGATCAACCCCACGCTCAACCAGGGCCAGCTGTCGCTGGTGCTGAAGGATCGCGGCGATCGCGACGACCTCGACACCGTGCTGCCGCGGCTGCAGAAGGCCGTCGCCAACATCGCCGGCGTGGCGCTGTACCTCAAGCCGGTGCAGGACGTGACGCTGGATACCCAGGTGTCCGCCACCGAATACCAGTACTCGCTGTCCGACGTGAACTCGACCGAGCTGGCCGGCTATGCGCAGCAGATGACGTCCGCCTTGCGTAAGCGCAAGGAACTGGCCGATGTGGACAACAACCTGGCCGACCAGGGCACCGCGCTGAAGCTGACCATCGACCGCGACAGCGCCAGCCGTCTCGGCGTGCCGGTGCAGACCATCGACGACACCCTCTACGACGCCTACGGGCAGCGGCAGATCTCCACCATCTTCACCCAGCTAAACCAGTACCGCGTGGTGCTGGAAGTGGCGCCGGAGTTCCGCAACAGTGCCGACCTGCTCAACAAGCTGACGGTGCGCGGCAACGGCAACGGTGCGTTGACCGGCTCCAACGCCACCAGCTTCGGCCAACTGGCGTCGAGCAACTCGGCCACGCCCTCCGGCATCGGCAACAGCGGCAATGTCGGCTTCCAGGTCGGTGGCGGCGGCAACATTCCCATCGCCGCGCTGGCCAGCGCCGTCGTCACCACGGCGCCGCTGGTGGTCACCCACCTGCAGCAGCTGCCGGCGGTCACCGTGTCGTTCAACCTCGCGCCGGGCGAGTCGCTGTCCTCGGCCGTGGAAGCGATCCACGAAGTGGAGAAGCAACTCAACTTCCCGCCGCAGGTGCGCGGCCAGTTCATCGGCAAGGCGGCGGAATTCTCCTCCTCGGTCGGCGACGAAGTGCTCCTGCTGCTGGCATCCATCATCGTGATCTACATCGTGCTGGGCGTGCTCTACGAGAGCTACATCCATCCGCTGACGATCATTTCCACCCTGCCGCCTGCGGGCGTGGGCGCCCTGCTTGCGCTGCTCCTGTGCGGCATGACCCTGTCGGTCGACGGCATCGTGGGCATCGTGCTGCTGATCGGCATCGTGAAGAAGAACGCGATCATGATGATCGACTTCGCCATCGAGGCGAAGCGCACCGGCCTGAATGCGCACGACGCCATCCGCCGCGCATGCCTGCTGCGCTTCCGCCCGATCATGATGACCACCGCCGCGGCCTTGCTGGGTGCGTTGCCGCTCGCGCTGGGCAACGGTATCGGTTCGGAGCTGCGCAAGCCGCTGGGCGTCTCCATCGTGGGCGGCCTGCTGCTGTCTCAGCTGGTCACGCTGTACACCACGCCGGTGATCTACCTCTACATGGAGCGGTTCTCCGACTGGCTGGCGGAACGCAAACGGCAGCGCGCCCTGGCCCACGAGGCGGCACTGCCCCGGCCCACCGGGCGATGACGCCAGCCGCAGGCATGCCTGGAACCACCCCTTTTCGCCGGACGGCACCCCGTCCGGCGAAACCTTTTTCCGGATGGTGCGTTAGGACGGAATCATTCCGCGCCGATCCGAGCACGATGCAGCGTTTCCCGACATGAATATCTCCGGTCCGTTCATCCGCCGTCCGATCGGCACGTCGCTGCTGGCCATCGGCATCTTCGTGATCGGCGTCATTTGCTACTCGCTGCTCGGCGTGGCGGCGTTGCCGGCCATCCAGTTCCCGGCCATCTTCGTGCAGGCGCAGCAATCCGGCGCGGACGCCAGCACCATGGCCTCCACGGTAGCGGCCCCGCTGGAGCGCCACCTGGGCCAGGTGCCCGGCGTCGAGTCCATGCGCTCGAACAGCTCGGAGGGCAGCGCCTTCGTCCTGCTGTTCTTCCAGAACGGCACCAATATCGACGCGGCGGCGCGCGACGTGCAGTCGGCGATCAACGCGGCGCAGCCCGATCTGCCTAGTGGCCTGCTCAACGCCCCGTCCTACGAGAAGGCCAACCCGAACGACGATCCGGTGATCGTGCTGGCGCTCACCTCCGACACGGTGGCGCCCACGGCGCTGTACAACGTGGCCGACTCCATCCTCGCGCAGCGGCTGCGCCAGCAGGAGGGCATTGCATCGGTGGACATCGCCGGCAGCGCGACGCCGGCCATCCGCGTCGACGTCAACCTGCGCGCGCTGAACGCGATGGGCCTGTCTCCGGATCAGTTGCGTAATGCGCTCACCGCCGCCAACGTCACCTCGCCGCAGGGGTTCCTCTCCGACGGCAAGACGACCATGGCGGTGACGGCCACGGATTCGCTGCATACCGCCGACGAATTCGCCAAATTGATCATCGGCGTGAACAACAGCGTGCCGATCCGC
Source organism: Luteibacter sp. 9135 (assembly GCF_000745005.1). NCBI lineage: Bacteria > Pseudomonadati > Pseudomonadota > Gammaproteobacteria > Lysobacterales > Rhodanobacteraceae > Luteibacter > Luteibacter sp. 9135. Next base: position 1,460,610 of record NZ_JQNB01000001.1, read on the forward strand.
CTGTCCGATGTGGCCAAGGTGTACGACGGCCAGCAGGACGCCTTCCAGGCTGCCTGGTTCAACGGCAAGCCCGGCATCCTGATGTACGTGTTCCGCAAGTCGGATGCCAACGTCATCGACACGGTGGACCGGATCAAGGCGCAGATTCCCACCATGCAGACCTGGCTGCCGGCCGGTGTGCAGCTGCATTCGTTCTTCGACGGCACGCCGACCATCCGCGCGTCGCTGCACGAGGTGCAGGCCACACTGCTGATCAGCCTGGCGATGGTGATCATGACGATGGCGCTATTCCTGCGCCGCCTTGCGCCCACGGTGATCGCCGGCCTGACGGTGCCGCTGTCGCTGGCCGGTGCGTTCACGGTCATGTACGCCTTCGGTTACACCCTGAACAACCTGACGCTGCTGGCGCTGGTGATAGCCATCGGCTTCGTGGTGGATGACGCGATCGTGGTGATCGAAAATGTGATCCGCCACATGGACGAGGGTATCCCTCGGTTCGAGGCGGCCTTGCTGGGCGCGCGCGAGATCGGTTTCACCATCGTCTCGATCACCGGTTCGCTGGTGGCGGTGTTCATCCCGCTGCTGCTTGCACCGGGCGTCATCGGCATGTTCTTCAAGGAGTTCACGGTCACCCTCGTGGCGGCCATCCTGGTCTCGGCGGTGATCTCGCTGACCCTCACCCCGTCGTTGTGCGCGCATTTCCTCACCGCGCACGCCAACGACGAACCGGAATCGAAGTTCGGTCGCGCGCTCGAGCGCATGCACGAGCGCATGGTCGGCGTCTATCGCCGCGCGCTCGACTGGACCCTGCGCCATGCCCTGTTGATGGCGCTCACGCCGCTGGTGCTGGTCGGCATCACCATCGTGCTGTTCGGCATGATCAAGGCGGGTTTCTTCCCCCCGCAGGACACCGGCCTGATCGGCGCGCGCGCCACGTCCAGTTCCACGGTGTCGTTCGACGAGATGCAGGCGCGCCAGACCCGGCTCACCGACATGCTGCTGGCCGATCCGGCGGTGAAGGCTGTCGGCTCGCGCCTGGGCACCAGCCGCACCGGCTCCACCGGGCAGTTCAACATCGAACTGAAGACGGTGGCGGAAGGGCGCAAGGGCACCACGTTCGACGTGCTGGATCGCCTTTCGGCGGCGGCCAACAAGTACCCCGACCTCAACCTGCGCCTGCGTCCCATCCAGGACCTGCCCACGGGCGGTGGCGGCGGCTCGTCGCAGGGTGGCCAGTATTCGGTGTCGCTCAAGGGCAACGACATCGTCGAACTGCAGACGTGGCTGCCGAAGCTCGTGGACGCGCTGAAGAAGAACAAGATGCTGACCGATGTCGGCAGCGATATCGACGCGCAGGGCCTGCGCCAGAACATGGTGATCGACCGTGATACGGCCGCACGTCTGGGCGTGTCCATCGGCAACATCGACGGCGCCTTGTATAACGCCTTCGGTCAGCGTGCGGTGTCCACCATCTATTCGGACATCAACCAGTACCGCGTCATCGTCAACGCGCTGCCGCAGATGGCTGCCACGCCGGAATCGCTCAACCAGATCTACGTGCGCTCCGACAGCGGCGCCATGGTGCCCATGTCCGCGGTGGCACGCCAGGAGCCTGGCCTGGCGCCCAGCCAGATCGTGCACGAAGACCAGTACACGAGCATGGGCGTCAGCTTCAACCTCGCTCCCAACGTGAGCATGGGCGAGGCCATGGTCATCATCCAGAAGACCATCGACGGCATGCGCATGCCCGGTGACATCCGCCTGGATGCGGGCAGCGACTTCCGTCGCTTCCAGCAGTCGCAGAGCGACATGCCGCTATTGATCCTTGCCGCCATCGTCGTGGTCTACCTGCTGATGGGCATGCTGTACGAGAGCCTGATCCATCCCGTGACCATCATCTCGACCCTGCCGGCCGCCGGCGTGGGCGCGCTGGCGGCGCTGGTCATCACCGATACCGAGTTGTCGGTAGTGGCGATGATCGCGCTGGTGCTGCTTATCGGTATCGTCAAGAAGAACGCGATCATGATGATCGACTTCGCGCTGGTGGCCGAGCGCGAGCATCACCTCACCTCGAAGGAAGCGATCCGAGAGGCCTGCCTGGTGCGCTTCCGGCCGATCATGATGACCACCATGGTGGCCATCCTGGCGGCGCTGCCACTGGCGATCGGCCTCGGCGAGGGTTCCGAGCTGCGCCGCCCCCTGGGTATCGCGATGATCGGCGGCCTGCTGATCTCGCAGAGCCTCACCCTGCTGTCCACGCCGGCGCTCTATGTGATCTTCGCCTGCCTGTCCGAACGCTGGAAGACGCGCAAGGCCCGTCGTGCCGAAAAACGCGCACTCCGCCTGAACAAACCCGCGTAACGGTGACCATCACGGCGCAAACTGCAAACGACGCTGTGTAGGAGCGCACGATGTGCGCGATCGGGCTTGCCGCGATGGGGGGTACCGCATCGCCGCCCTGTCGGTTTTTCGCGCACATCGTGCGCTCCTACCCCTCGGGGGGCAATCGGGCGACAATGGGCGGGTTTTCTGCCCGCCGGTGCGCCCCTTGCGGCCTGCGCCGGCCAGCCCCATGACCTGGCCCACTCAAGCATAAGGCTCGCCGAATCATGTCCAGCACGCCCAAGATCATCTATACGCTCACCGACGAAGCGCCGTTCCTGGCCACCGCCTCCTTCCTGCCTATCATCGAGGCCTTCGCCGGCACGGCGGGCGTCGCCGTGGAGACCCGCGACATCTCGCTGGCCGGGCGCATCCTGGCGCAGTTCCCGGATCGCCTCACCGCGTCCCAGAAGATCGGCGACCACCTGGCCGAACTGGGCGAGCTGGCCACCCGGCCGGAAGCCAACATCATCAAGCTGCCCAACATCAGCGCCTCCGTGCCGCAGATGAAGGCCGCCATCGGCGAGTTGCAGGCGCAGGGCTACGCCATCCCCGACTACGTGGATGCGCCTGCCAGCGACGCCGACAAGGAAAGCAACGCGTGCTACGCCAAGGCCATGGGCAGTGCGGTGAATCCGGTGCTGCGCGAGGGCAACTCCGATCGCCGCGCCCCGCTTTCGGTGAAGAACTACGCACGCAAGCATCCGCACCGCATGGGCAAGTGGTCGGCGGCATCGAAGTCGCACGTGTCGCACATGGATGGCGGCGACTTCTACGGCAGCGAAGCCTCGGCAACGATGGCCGCGGCAGGCAGCCTGCGCATCGAGTTCACCGGCAAGGATGGTGGCACGACCGTGCTGAAGGACAAGGTGGCGGTGAAGGCCGGCGAGATCGTCGACGCCGCCGTCATGAGCCGCAAGGCGCTGGCCACGTTCATCGACGCCCAGCTGACCGATGCGAAGGCGCAGGGCGTGCTGTTCTCGCTGCACCTCAAGGCCACCATGATGAAGGTCTCCGACCCGATCATGTTCGGCATTGCGGTACGCGAGTTCTACAAGGACACGCTCACCCGGCATGCGGACGCCCTGAAGCGGATCGGTTTCGACGCCAACAACGGCATCGGCGACCTTTACGCGCGCCTGGGCAAGCTCGACGCCGCCACGCGTGCTGCCGTCGAGGCCGACCTTACCGCCGAATACGCGCAGCGTCCCGCGCTGGCCATGGTCAACTCCGACAAGGGCATCACCAACCTGCACGTGCCCAGCGACGTGATCGTCGATGCGTCGATGCCGGCGATGATCCGCGACTCCGGTGGCATGTGGAACGCCGAAGGCAAGCTGCAGGACGCCAAGGCAGTCATCCCCGATCGCTCGTACGCCGGTGTGTACCAGGCTGTCATCGAGGATTGCGTCGCCCACGGCGCGTTCGATCCGGCCACCATGGGTAGCGTGCCGAACGTCGGCCTGATGGCGCAGAAGGCCGAGGAATACGGCTCGCACGACAAGACCTTCCAGATCCCGGCGGACGGCACGGTACGTGTCGTCGCCGACGACGGTGCCGTGGTGTTCGAACACACGGTGGAGCAGGGCGATATCTGGCGCATGTGCCAGACCAAGGATGCGCCGATCCAGGACTGGGTGAAGCTTGCGGTGCAGCGTGCGCGCCTGTCGGATACCCCGGCGGTGTTCTGGCTCGATCGCCAGCGTGCGCACGATGCCCAGGTGATCGCCAAGGTGGAGCGCTACATCGAGGACCACGACACCGCCGGCCTGGATATCCGTGTGCTCGACCCGGTCGCCGCGACGCGGCTGTCGCTGGAGCGCATCCGCCAGGGCAAGGACACCATCTCGGTCACCGGCAACGTGCTGCGCGACTACCTCACCGATCTCTTTCCCATCATGGAACTGGGCACGTCGGCGAAGATGCTCTCCATCGTGCCGCTGATGGCCGGTGGCGGACTGTTCGAGACCGGTGCCGGTGGCTCCGCCCCCAAGCACGTGCAGCAGTTCGTCGAAGAGGGCTACCTGCGCTGGGATTCGCTGGGCGAGTTCCTCGCGCTGGCCGCATCGCTCGAGCACCTGGGCGAACGCTACGACAACGCGCATGCCCGCGTGCTGGCGAAAACGCTGGACCAGGCTACCGGCCGTTTCCTGGACAGCAACAAGTCGCCGGCGCGCAAGGTCGGCGAGATCGACAACCGCGGCAGCCATTTCTACCTGGCGATGTACTGGGCCGAAGCACTTGCCGCGCAACAGGACGATGCCGATCTGAGGGCGAAATTCGCCGTGGTGGCGAAGACGCTGGCGGACAATGAGGCGACGATCGTCGCCGAGCTGAACGGCGCGCAGGGCAAGCCCGTCGAGATCGGTGGCTATTACCATCCCGACATGGCGCGGGTCAGTGCGGCCATGCGTCCGAGCCCGACGTTCAATGCGGCGCTGGACGTGCTGAACGCGTCGCGCTGAACCCCTGGCCACGGGCAGGCGGACGGTGGACGAGGAAGGCGCCGCATGCGCGGCCCCTTCCCGTTAGCTCAAGCCCCCCTTCGTAGGGCGTGTCGTTCCGTACCCACCGTGAGATTCCCGACGGTATTGCCGGGAATATCTGGTTCGTTCAACGCCGCAGACCCCAGGATGCCGGCGTCGCCTCGATCGCCCAACCGGCCATCAACGCATGCGTGCGTGTGGTTGGATGCAGAGTGTCCCAGAACACGTAGGCGGACGGATCGCAGCCGGCACGCAGCTTCTGCTTTCTCATGTAGTTCAGCGAACTGGGGCTGTCGATCTGCAGGCAGGAGTCGGTGGTGTTGACGAAGCCGAAGCGCTTCGGCCGGCGGATGACCTCGTCGAACGCCGCCCGTGCGTCGACCACGCGGATCTCGGCACCGGTCGTGGCCGAAAGGCGCTCGGCAATGAGCCTGACCTGGTGGTTATAGTGTTCGACCTTGCCGACCACGGTGTGTACATCGGCCGCGCGGTACTTGAACACGGGGGCCACCGAGACGTCCGGCAGGTTCACGATGAGGATCTTGCGTGCGCCCTTGGCGATGAGTTTCCGGAGTGACGCCTCCTGCTGGGCGACGATCTGCGGCGCCGTCTTGGTGTCGTTGACGAAATCGTTGGCGCTGGCCAGGAAGGTGAACAACGTGCGCGACGGGTCGTAACCCTTGGCGTGTTTCATGTAGCTCAAAAAGCCATCGATCTGCTTGTCCATGCCATGGATCAGGCCCAGGTGCGCGTCGCGCGTCTGCGCGCCGCCAATCGCCCAGTTGTTGAGGGTCAGTCCGGTACGCGAAGCGAGGTGCTCGATCCAGGTCGGGCCATTGCTGAAACGGCCCAGGAACCACGACGAGCCCGGCAGTTGCCATTGCGAAGCGTTGTGCATGTTGCCCGTGTCGCTCAGGCTGTCGCCGAACGACACGATGCGCTCGATCGGCTTGCCAGGCGCCAGATCGCCGTTGTACCAGATCTCGTAGTTGTAGCTGCGATCGCTATCGGCGGCGCCTACCGCGACCAGCCCGAGGGCGCCCTTGATCGTGGCGATCTTGGACTCGCAGGCTTGTCGGGCCTTGGCCGGGCTTATGTCGGTAAAGAACAGGCTTCGCGAGGGCAGGACACTGGAGCTGCGCCAGTAACCACGCAGCGGCACATCCGCCCTGGTGAAGGCGGTCGCGGCGCCGTGGGGATCGGAAGCCAGGCGGTAGTGGCAGCGCAGTCCGGTCGTGCTCTCGCCGAAGGGCGCGGCCTGTGCGGACAGGGTCAGCGTGGCGGCAAGCGCCGCGAGCGAGACGAGGATGAGCGGGCGTCCGGTCGTGGACATGGGTAACTCCTGTGAGGGGAAAGGACGTCGGGCTGGCTGCCCGACACCTCACATATTTCCTGCCCAGCGCCCACACGACTGCCGGAGTGAGCCGACACATCGTGCAGGGTAAGTCCTGCACGATGTGTCTTCGCCTTAGGCATGGCGCCCACGACGCTTGCGACCGACGCCAGCCGCGGCGTGGGTCACTCGCCGCTGGCGCTATCCAGTCGGCTCAGGTCGTCCGTCGTCAGCTGTAGGGTCGCCGCCTTGGCCAGCTCGCTCAACTGTTCCACCGTGGTGGCGCTGGCGATGGCCGCGGCGATGGCCGGTTGGGCCATCACCCACGCCAGGGCCACCTGGGCCGGCGTGGCGCCGTGTGCCTCCGCCGTCTGGTCGAGCGCCGCCAGCACACGGTCGCCGCGGTCGGTGAGATACGTCTTGACCTTGCCGCCGCGCGCCTTGCTCTTGGCCAGGTCGGCTTCGCTGCGGTACTTGCCGCTGAGGAAGCCGCTGGCCAGCGAGTAGTAACTGATCACGCCCACGTCTTCCCTCACGCACAGCGGCTGCAGTTCCTTCTCGAAGCCCGCGCGATCCATCAGGTTGTATTCCGGCTGCAGGGATTCGTAACGCGCGAGGCCGGCGGACCGGCTGGTCTTCAGTGCGTCGTCCAGCCGTGTGGCCTCGAAATTGGACGCGCCGATGACGCGCACCTTGCCCGCCTGCACCAGGTCGTCGAACGCGCGCAGGGTCTCTTCCAGCGGCACCTTGGGATCGTCCTCGTGGGCCTGGTAGAGATCGATATGGTCGGTCTGCAGGCGGCGAAGGGAATCCTCCACGGCCTCCTTGATGTTCGTCGGCGACAGACCCGGGTAACGTTCCCACTTGGCCACCTTGGTGGCGATCAGCACCCGGTCGCGTTTGCCGGACTGTTTCAGCCAGCGCCCGATGATGGCCTCGGACTCGCCGCCCTCGTTACCTTCCACCCAGCGCGAATAGACGTCGGCCGTGTCGATGAGGTTAAGGCCGTGGTCGACGAAGGCATCCAGCAGGGCGAACGAGCGGGATGCGTCCGCGCTCCAGCCGAAAACGTTACCGCCGAACGCCAGCGGCGCAACCTGCAGGGACGAGCGTCCCAGTTGACGAAGCATCATGCGTGTCTCCGATGAGGGCGAGACACGCAGGATGGCCGATGCCAGGTCCAGACGGCGTGTGGGTCGGCAGGCGGCCCAGGCGCAGGACGAGCTCACGGTCGACGATATGGCCGTGCATGAAGGCGAGGCCGGTGAGGATCGATGCCATGGCGGTGCTCCTGTGAACGCGTGTCGCAAAGCCTTGCGACTGTCGGTGAGCTAAAGGGTGTATGTTCCGCCAAGGCTTAAAAAGCGATATGTTTGCAAGCCCGCCTTGAGGTTAATTCACATGTCCCGCCTGCCGCTCGGTCAGCTTCAGGGGTTTGTCCTGGTCGCCCGCACGGGCAAGCTCTCCCGCGCTGCGGAACAGCTCAACCTGACCGTGAGCGCGCTCAGCCACCAGGTGCGCAACCTGGAGGAGCGCCTGGGCCGTTCGTTGTTCGATCGGGGGCCGCGTGGCGTGACACTCACGGCGGAAGGTACCCACCTGCTCGATGCGATCGGGCACCATTTCGAGGGCATCGAGCACGCCCTGAACCGCTATGCCTGCCGGCACCACGACACCGTCACGCTGAGCGTCCTTCCCTCGGTGGCGTCCAGCTGGCTGGTGCCGCGACTGCCCAGGCTGGTCGGTGCCCACCCGGAACTGGAACTCAGCCTCTCGTCGTCCGCCTCGCTGGTCGACTTCGATCGCGAGCCGACCATCGATGTCGCCTTCCGCTACGGCCTCGGGTCGTGGCCGCGCACGAAGGCCGACCGGTTGTTCGGCGAATACATCGTGCCCATCGCCAGTCCCTCGCTGGTACGCAAGATGGGCGGCCTGCCCGACACCTCGCTGGCCGGCTGGCCCCTGCTGGGCGATCCTTCCGGCCGCTGGAACGACTGGGCCGAGGCCTTCGGCATGCCCTTGCCCTCACGCTACGTGGCCCGCTTCGACAACACCGAGCACCTGCAACGCGCCGTGCTCGAAGGCATGGGCGTGGCCCTTGGGCGACTGGTCATGGCGCGCTCCCTGATCGAGTGCGGAGCGCTTACCGTGTTGTGCCAGGAACGCCTGCGGGTGGCCGAGGCGTATTACTTGGTTTACCCCAAGCGCTCGGAGACCCACGCCGGCGTGGGTCGCGTCCGCGAATGGCTGCTGGGCGAGGCTCGCGAATACGAAGCCGGCATTGCCGACGGATCGTCGCTTTCCCCTTGACCGATCCTCGCTGCGGCGCGACAATCCGCGCGCTACCGAACCGCTTCCGGTCCGGCTGGCACCCTTCTTAGCTTACCCAGGCATATGGACGTCTACCCTAGTCGACGCGCCGGCTCCCGCACGCATCGGGTCCCGGCGCTGGCAAACATCAACGCCTACGGCGACCGTTCCCGGTCGGCCGGCGCTTTCCTCCGCTAGGGAAAGTCCGGCTCTCCCGGCCCGGAAGCCGTGCGCTTCCGCTACCCGAGGATTGAGCCATGAATCTGCAGCTCGAAAAGACCGGTCCCCGCATGTTCGGCCGCCGTCTGGCGTTCGCCATCGCCCGTCGCCGCGCCGTTTCCACCGTTCCCGCCAAGCGCACCATCACCGTTCCCCGTCCGCTGGATGCGCAGGAAAGCCAGGGGAAACCGGCCGGCGTCAAACTCCCGTAACGATGAACAGCGACATAGACACTACGGCGCGGCATCCGCCGTCCGTTACGTCCACCCGGAACACCGAACGTCGGCTCCGCGCCGGCGCGCACGCTTTCAGCTGACAGCTGAGGGCCGCCCGCGCCCTACCGGACGTCACGTCCGGAAAGGCAGCGAGCCATGAAGAAACAGACCTCCCAGGCGGCCGTTGCCGCCAAGACCTTCCAGCAGGTGGCCGCGGATGCGTTCCGTCCGGCCGACGAACTGCTGCACGCCCTCGATACACGGGCGGACGGCCTGGACGAGGAGGCCATCGCGGAGCGGCTCGATCGCGACGGCATCAACGAGGTGGGGCACGAGAAGCCGCCGCACTGGTCCGTGCAACTGCTGCATGCCTTCCGCAACCCGTTCATCATCGTGCTGCTGGTGCTGGCGGTGGTGCAGCTGTTCACCGACGACGACTTCACCGGGCCGATCATCATCGGCGTGATGGTCGGCATCAGCGTGCTGCTTTCGTTCACCCAGGAGTTCCGTTCGTCGCAGGCGGCCGGTCGTCTCAAGGCGATGGTCCGCAATACGTCCACGGTGACCCGCCGTGCCGAGGACGGACACGCCGAGCGCATCGAGGTGCCGGTGGAAGAGCTGGTGGTCGGTGACATCGTGCACCTGGGCGCCGGCGACATGGTGCCCGCGGACCTGCGCCTGCTCGCCACCAAGGACCTGTTCATCAGCCAGGCGATCCTCACCGGCGAATCCCTCCCGGTGGAGAAAATGGCGCCCAACGGCACGCTGACCCTCGGCGACGCCAACGGCCCGCTCGACCTGCCTACCATCTGCTACATGGGCACCAACGTGGTGTCGGGCACCGCGACGGCCGTGGTGATGACCACCGGCGCACGCACTTACCTCGGCTCGCTGGCGCATACGCTCTCGGGGGAACGCGTGCAGACCAGCTTCGATCGAGGCATCTCCTCGGTGAGCTGGCTGCTGATCCGCTTCATGGCGGTGATGGTGCCGGTGGTGTTCCTGATCAACGGCTTCGACAAGCACGACTGGCTGGGCGCCTTCATGTTCGGCCTGTCGGTGGCCGTGGGCCTCACGCCGGAGATGCTCCCACTGATCGTCACCGCCAACCTCGGCAAGGGCGCCATCGCCATGTCGAAGCGCAAGGTGGTGGTGAAGCGGTTGAACGCGATCCAGAACTTCGGCGCCATGGACGTGCTGTGCACGGACAAGACCGGCACGCTGACGCTCGACAAGATCGTGCTCGAGCGCCATGTGGACCTCAACGGCGACGATTCCGACGACGCCCTGGAATACGGCTATCTCAACAGCCGTTTCCAGACCGGCCTGCGCAACCTGATGGACAAGGCCGTGCTGGCCCATCGCGACATGGAGGCGGTTGCGCGGCGCTTCCACGTCGTCGACGAGATTCCCTTCGACTTCCAGCGTCGCCGTATGTCGGTGGTGGTGGCGGACGGCCAGGGCGAGCAGCTGCTGGTCTGCAAGGGCGCCGTGGAAGAGATGCTGACGATCTGCACCGAGGCGCGCATCGGCGACGTGGTGGAGCCCCTCACGCCGGAGAAGCGCGCCGAAATCCGTGCGATGACCGGCCGCCTCAACGAGGACGGCCTGCGCGTGCTGATCGTGGCGATGCGTCGCGACCCGACGGGGGATCGCGCGTACGGCGTGGCCGATGAAACCGGCCTGACCGCCGTGGGCTGCCTGGCCTTCCTCGATCCGCCGAAGGATTCCGCCGCCACCGCCATCCGCGCGCTCAACCACCACGGCGTCGCGGTGAAGGTCATCACCGGTGACAACGAGGCGGTCACGCGCAAGATCTGCACCGAGGTCGGCCTGGACGTGCAGGAATCCGTGCTCGGTCGCGACATCGAGCAGATGGACGATGCCACGCTCGACGCGATGGTCGAGCGCACCACGGTGTTCGCGAAGATGTCGCCGGTGCAGAAGGCCCGCGTGGTCAAGGCATTGCAGCGGCGCGGTCACACCGTGGGCTTCCTCGGCGACGGCATCAACGATGCGCCGGCGCTGCGCGATGCCGACGTGGGTATCTCGGTGGACACGGCCACGGATATCGCCAAGGAGTCGGCCGACATCATCCTGCTCGAGAAGAACCTGATGGTGCTGGAAGAGGGCGTGCTCGAAGGGCGCGTCACCTTCGGCAACATCATGAAGTACATCAAGATGACCGCCAGCTCCAACTTCGGCAACGTGTTCAGCGTGCTGGTGGCCAGTGCGTTTCTGCCGTTCCTGCCCATGCTGCCGTTGCAGATCCTGGTGCAGAACCTGCTGTACGACCTGTCGCAGTTGTCCATCCCGTTCGATCGCATGGACGAGGAATACCTGCGCCAGCCGCGCAAGTGGGACGCCGGCGACATCGGGCGCTTCATGGTCTGTATCGGCCCGGTCAGTTCCGTGTTCGACATCACCACGTTCTGGCTGATGTGGCACTACTTCGGCGCGAATGACGTGGCGCACCAGTCGCTGTTCCAGTCGGGCTGGTTCATCGAGGGCCTGCTGTCGCAGACGCTGGTGGTGCACATGATCCGCACGCGGCGCATCCCGTTCCTGCAGAGCGTGGCCTCGGCGCCGGTGCTGGCGCTGACGGGCCTGATCATGGTGGTGGGCATGCTGGTGCCGTACTCGGCCATCGGTTCGCGCATCGGCATGCAGCCGCTGCCCGGCATCTACTTCGCCTGGCTGGCGCTGACGCTGGCGTGCTACTGCGTGTTGACCCAGGTGGTGAAGACGATCTACATCCGCCGCTACGGCCACTGGCTGTAGTTGGCATGGCCGTCCGCTGCCTGGGAGAGGGCTCCCACAGCGGACGGCACCCGGCGGCTACGTTGCCGCATGGGCGCGACGGGACAGACCCGCCGCGGCGAAACCGGTGTCATGTGACCTCCCCAACCAAGGAGTCACCACGATGCTTCGAATCACCTCCGTCGCCGCCCTGCTGGTCCTGCCGCTGGCGGCGTTCGCGCAGACCCCGCCCGCCACCGACCGCTACGTCGACATCGCCAACTGGCCGACCGCCGAAGCCGGCCTCGACCGTTTCGCCGGTGCCGAGGCCGCGCTCAACGCCGGCTTCGACAAGATCTGCGGCGATACCTTCTGCGAAGGCGAATACCACAACCTGCGGCCCACGCAACTCACCTGTTCGGTCGACACCACGAAGAGCAGCATCAAGCAGTGCCTGTGGACCTTCGCCGGCACCCGCGCCGCCGTCAACACGAAGTCCGGCGCCGTGCAGACCGGTGGCAAGTTGTACAAGTGCAAGTTGCTGCTGGCGAAGGACACCCCGGTGGAAGCCTTCTACGAAGCGATGAAGGGTGACGACCCGCTCAACGCGAAGCTGCCGGGTTCGCGATACTCCGTGTACGACGGCCTGGTCGGTTGTCTCTGATCCGCTGACCCACACAAGCGTCGCGTGCTCCGCCGCTACCCGCAAGGTAGCGGCGGACTCGTCGTTCGACACGACGGACCGTCTCCTCGCCCGCGAATTGCCATATCCCGGTCGCGCATCGGCCCGCCCGCTCCGGCACAGTCCCGGTATCCAGGGGGACCACCAGCATGCATCGCACACCCGGCCTCGACACACTGCGCGCGATCGCCATCGTGTGGGTGATGCTGTTCCACAGTTATCTCGTCGGTGGACTGGGCGACGGCTTCGGCAAACTCGAGGCCTCGGGATGGATGGGTGTCGACCTGTTCTTCGTCCTCAGTGGTTACCTGATCGGTACGCAGGTACTGTCGGCGCTGAAGACCACGGGCACGCTGGATGCCCGCGACTTCTACCTGCGTCGTGCCGTGCGCATCCTGCCGGCGTTCCTCGTGGTGCTGGCGCTGTACGCCTGCGTGCCCGCGTGGCGGGAGACCTCCGGCATGCAGCCGCTATGGCAGTTCCCCACTTTCACCTTCAACCTGCTGTTCGACAATCCGGACAACTACGCTTTCTCGCATGTGTGGTCGCTATGCGTGGAAGAGCATTTCTACCTCGTCTTTCCCTGGCTGGCCTGGCTGCTGACGCGGCGGCCGTCCCTGCGCGCCGGTACGATCGTCGGCGTGGCGCTCGTGCTGGGCGGGATACTGCTGCGCGCGTGGCTGTGGTCGGACCGTATGGGGCCGGCGCTGGACACGGATAGCCGGCCCGGGCTGGTTTACTTGCACAACCTCTACTACCCGACGTGGTCGCGGCTGGATGGCCTGGTGGCGGGCGTGGCGCTGGCCGCCTGTGCCGTGCATCGCCCCGCCTGGATGGCGTGGCTGCACCGGCGCGCGGGCCGGGTTCTCGTGTTGTCGTTCGTGCTGCTGTGCGTATGCCTTGGCCTGTTCGACGAGGCGCGCATGCAGTTCTGGCCGTGCGTGGTCGGGTTCCCGTTGCTTGCGCTGACCATGGCCGGCTTCGTCGTCGCCTTCAGCGGGCCGACGTTCCTGGCGCGCCTGCGCCTGCCCGGCGCACGCTGGCTGGCGGCGGTGTCATACAGTCTCTACCTGAGCCACAAGGGCATGGCCCACCTTACCCAGGGTTTGCTGGGCGACAGCCTGGCCGAGCATCCCCTGCTGCGTTTCGTGATCTTTGCCGCCGCCACGTTGCTCGGCGGTGCGCTGTTGCACGACATGGTGGAACGCCCGTGCCTGCGCTGGCGCGATCGCTATCGCCTACGCGCGCCACCACGGGGTCATGCCGTTGGGTGAGCGCATGTCCACGCGTTCGCCCATCATCGGCGTCGTGAGCGGCACCTGCGCGGCGGCCGCCAGGGCGACGATGCGCTCGAAGGGCTCTTCCCAGGGGTGCAGGGCCAGGTCGAACGTGCCGTTGTGGATCGGCAGCAGCCAGCGGCCGCGGAGGTCCAGGTGCGCCTGCAGGGTTTCTTCCGGCTGCATGTGCACGAAGGCCCATCGTTTGTCGTACGCACCGGTTTCCATCAGCGTGAGATCGAACGGGCCATAGGTATCGCCGATCGCCTTGAAGCCGTTGAAATAGCCGCTGTCGCCGCTGAAGAACACGCGCAGTTCGTCATCCTGGATCACCCAGGACACCCACAGGCTGCGATCGCTGTCGCGCAACCCGCGTCCGGAGAAGTGCTGCGCGGGCGTGGCGGTCAGGCGCAGGCCCTCCACCTCGGTGGACTGCCACCAGTCCAGTTGCTCGACCTTCGACGCGTCGATGCCCCAGGCGACCAACTGATCGCCCACGCCCAGCGGTGCGATGAAGCGGGCGGTCTTGCCGGCCAGCTTCAACACCGCGGCCCGGTCCAGGTGGTCATAGTGGTTGTGCGAGAGGATCACGCCCGCGATGGGCGGCAGGTCGTCGATACCGATCGGGGGTGCATGGAAGCGTGCCGGCCCGGCCCACATGACCGGCGACGCCCGCTCGGAAAACACCGGGTCGGTCAGCCAGAACCGTCCACGCAATTTCATCAGCATCGTTGAGTGGCCCAGGCGATACAGGCTGCGGTCGGGCGCGGCGTCCAGCATCGCGCGGTCGATCGCGTGCACCGGTATCGGCCGGTCCGGCACGGTACCTGCGGGCTTGCCGCGCAGGAACAGCGACATGAGCTTCAGCCCTTCCCACAGGCCCATAGACGGACGTGGCCTTGGGTTCGTGAAGCGACCCTGGCGGAACTGGGGCGACTGGTCGTAACGCGAAAGGGCGTGCGACGGGTGGCGAGTGATGGCAGTCACAGAGCTTCCTGGAAACAGGGGTTGTGTAGCCTCGTAACTATACCAGTGAGTTTATTAATGAACGATTGCGGCGTTGGTCGCAGCCGTGAAGCATCGGTATCGGCACGCGGCTTCTCTGCGGGGAGGAGGCGTCGGGTGGTCACCCTCTGCGCTCGGGCAGCGGCCGCAAGCGGCCGAACTCGCTCAGAGGATGACCACCCGACACCTCCGTGACGACTGAAGTGTCGGGCCGGGAGAGCAACACCCGCTGCGTTGACCGACGCGAGATCGCCAGGGTGTCCCCGCCCGAGGTCGCACAGGCTCTGCTATACGCCCACGCTTGCCTAAGTTACTGATGCTGGATCGAACGCGCTCAATCATATGATCCAAGAAATTTTACAGCTCGGGGGGCACGTCAAGCGGCGCAGCCGTACTTGTAGGCTTGAAAGCGTAGCGGCGCGCGATGTAGCGAGCTGAGTTTTCGATGTTTGGAAAGACCGTACTCTCGTTGATGTTCAACTGGTCGAGCTCGCGTAGGATCTTGGCCTTTTCGGAAATGGCGATACGGGTGACCGTGATTTCATCGGTTCCAGACTCGTTAAGAGCCGCGTCGTGCCCGAATAGAAGAAACGCTCCCGATTGAAACGAAATACGTGTATTCGTGCGCTTACCCTTAACGCATAGAACCCGTTTGAGGTCTTGCGGAATGATCTTCGGCTCGAAAAAAGTTTTTTCTTCGCGTATGAAGTGGAGTAGCCGCCTGACTTGCTCCTGTCGGTTGAACTCGTCGATGTCAGTCAGCGAAAAATCGACGGCTTCTTTCGCCTCGTGGTCTAGGCGTGCCAAGTTGGCAATGCAGCTGGCAGTATCTGAGTCGAAATAACGGACGTGGCCCGGCCTTACGGAAAAAATTACAATTTCACCCGTGTCGTTTTCATAGGCTGTGTCATTGCATGCAAAGAACAAAGCAATGAGAGGATTCGACGTGATGTCCAGCAAACGCGTTGGTAGCGAGTAATGCTGCATGCGTACTAAGCGATCGAGGGTGTGGGTATCCTGCTCGAAGTCTGCGGAGTTCGATATCAATAACTCCCGGTAGAGACGATGCTCCTCTTCGAGGTGTTTGTAGTTTCCCTCTACGTCTCGTCGAAATAACGACGGCTCCAAGCGAAACGTCTGGGCAGCATGCCCGCGGTAAAACACTTCCCACCGCTCAGGGTGGGCCCGTCTCAGTACGGCGCTAGTGAAGGCACCCACCGATGAGACGCTTTCAGCTGGCTCGTCGGGCGGCGGGAGATCAACGGGAAGCGTTGGCGGGGAAAGTCCAACTGCACCTGCCGCGCTGAGTACTTCCATAAGGTTCGCTGATTTAACGGCCCAGTGAGTCCTGTTCAACTCCCAATTCCGGATATCCAGTTCGAGCCGTAGCCGATTCACCACATTGAACGGAATGGGGGCAATAGTGCGGTCGATTTCGAAATGTATCCGAATGACGGTCGACCGCTCCTCAATGAGGGTGATCTTGCCAATCAGCATCGGCTGATCATCGCCTTCGTAAGCGAAGAGGGTCGGCAAGCTCTTGAGGAGATCCATTCGCTTCGACGTAAGCGGAGTGAAGCTCCTAGCCAGCTTTTCTGTGGTGTATTCGAGGAACCGATTGGAGCCGAATTCATAGACAGTGCGCTCCCATGCCCCATCGGCCGCCGTGACGAGGAAGTTAAACAGTGTTTCCTGATGGGGGCTCGTCCCTGTGCTAGCAGTCATGGTTGGACCTCGGTGGCGCTCGGGTTCGGCTATGAACCTGAAGTATGCCCCTGATCGCCTCGAGAAGCTCTGAGCTTGCCCCCGCTTTGCCTCTCCGACATGCTTGCCTCTGTCGTCGCAGAGGTGCTGGGTGGTTACGCTCTGAGCGAGTTCGGCCGCTTGCGGCCGCTGCCCGAGCGCAGAGTGTGACCACCCAGCGCCTCCTCGCCGCGCCATACGAGCGACGCGCTCTGGCTCTGGCTCTGGCTTCGGGACAGGCCCCGGCCATGCGTGAAGCACGCAAAAAAAAGCGCCCTCCGGTGGGCGCTTTTTTCCCTCGCGAAACAGCCGGACTCAGTAACGCGGCACCGTCGGGTCCACCTCACGTGCCCAGGCATCCATGCCGCCTTCCACGTTGAACAGATTCGTGAAGCCATGGGCGGCCAGGCGCTCCGCGGCGGCCTGGCTGGAGATGCCGTGGTGGCAGATGAAGGCGATCGGCGTGTCCTTCGGCAGCGCGGCAAGCGCCTCGTAGCCCTCGTCCTCGAGAATGCGCGCGCCCGGCAGAGGGGCCGCCGCGGCACGGCCGTGCGCCGGACGCACGTCGACCAGTGTCAGGCCACCGGCGGCGAGCTTGTCCTTCAACTGGTGCACGCTGATCGAGGCGATGTCGACGGCGCCGGGGAACTTCAGGCTGAGGCCTTCGCCCTGCACGGTGCTCACCCAGTCGATGGTGATGCCCTTGGCGCGCGCGGCGCTGCCCGGATCGAAGTGCACCTCGATGCCGTTGGCCACCACCACGATGTCGAAATCGCCGGCCGGCGCCAGCTGGAAGCCGGCGCTGTGGTCCGGGCCGATCTCCAGGTGCAAGGCCATGCCCTGGGCCGTGGCCATGCCGCCACGGATGGCCTCGGCGGCCTTGTCGGTGATGGCGATCTCGGGCGGCGTGCGATCCGGCGGGCTGGCGCCGAACAGCGTGTAGAGCTCGCCGCTGGTGTACATCTGGCGGATGATGTCGGACCCGCCGACCAGCTCGCCCTTCACGTACAGCTGCGGAATGGTCGGCCACTGGCCGTATTCCTTGATGCCCTCGCGGATCTCCGGGTCTTCCAGCACGTTGACGGTGTGGTAGGCCGGGATGATGTCGTTGAGCGTGTTCGTGGCCGCGGCGGAAAAACCGCACATCGGCTGCTGGCGCGTCCCCTTCATGAACAGCACGACCTCGTGCTGGGCCAGGAGGGATTCGATGCGCTCGCGTGTGGGTGTTTCGAGGGCCATGGGGTCACCGCGGGTAGGAGAGGGAGCCAGTTTACCGGCATCCCTCGCAGATGGGCCCCGCGCCGCTCGCTTTCAACCGGCCAGGGAGGTTCCGGCATGGAGTTCGCCCAGGTCCGCGCGGCAATCGGCCAATGGGGCGAAGCCGAGCACGGCCTCTGCCGAGGGCAGCACGGTCTCCCGGCTGGCCCGCCCCAGGGGCGTGCATTGCTCGGTCCAGTGGATAAGCTCCATGGCGCCGCCCATGTCCTCGACCAGCGCCGTGCAGTGCTCCACCCAATCGCCGTCGTTCATGTAGAGCACGCCCTCCACGCTGCGGATGTGCCCGAAGTGGATATGCCCGCAGATATGGCCGTCGAAACCGCGCTCGCGCGCATCGCTGGCGACGCGCTGCTCGTAATCGCGGATGTAGGCCAAGGCGGCCCCGACGTGCGATTTCAGGATGATCGACAGCGGCAGGTACGGCAGCTCGAGCCGCTTGCGCACCGCGTGCACCCGGCGGTTGGCCCAGCAGATGAAGCGATGCAGCGTGTCGCCCAGCCAGGTGATCCACGCGCGACCGATATGCTCGGGATCGTATTCGTCACCGTGGCTGACCCGGTAGCGACGACCGTCGGCACCCTCGTGCACGGCATCCAGCTCGACGCGGATAC
The DNA here is from genome assembly GCF_000745005.1 of Luteibacter sp. 9135. Taxonomy (NCBI): domain Bacteria; kingdom Pseudomonadati; phylum Pseudomonadota; class Gammaproteobacteria; order Lysobacterales; family Rhodanobacteraceae; genus Luteibacter; species Luteibacter sp. 9135. The sequence goes on from NZ_JQNB01000001.1 coordinate 1,478,890, forward strand.
CGGCGATGGTGGATCCGGCCAGGCCGCGCATCTGGTAGTCATGGTTGCCGGGCAGGTAGATGACCTCCACACCGCGCGCAGCCATGCCCACCAACTCGGCGATCACCGCGCTGTGCTCGGGGTGCCACCACTGGCGACGGGCCAGCGCTTCCAGGTCGACGATGTCGCCGACGAGGTAGAGCTGCCGGCAGTCGAGGCTTTTCAGGAAATCCAGCAGATAGCCGGCTTTGCAGTCGGGCGTGCCCAGATGCACGTCGGAGATGAAGGCGGCGCGGCAGATGAGTCTGGCCATGAGAACGGTTTCCGGGAGGGTCCCGGTTGCCCAGTCTCGGCCTGCGGCGTAACCGCCGCATGGCGATGGTGTTGCAAAGCTGTTGCGCGTGGATCGCCGGCTGCGGTTGCCGTCAATCCGTCGCGGTCATCCGTTCGCGAAGGGCGGCGACGGCGACGGGCAGGATGCATGCCACCCACCGGGCGTAGTGGGTCGCCGAGGGATGCAGGCCGTCGTCGACCAGCATGCCGGGCTGTTCGCCGGCCTGCCGCGATACGGGCGTGATATCCACCCACCGTGCATGGACGCGTACAGCCTCGTCACGCGCGACGGCATTGAACGCGTCGATCTCGTGCCCGATGGCCGCACGGTCGCGGCCCTCGGCAAAGCGCGTGACACCCCAGTCGGGAATCGACACCACTACCACCCGCTGGGGATCGCCGGCCAGCGCAATGGCGCGTTCGAGCAGGTGGACGAAGGGCTGGCGGTAGGCATCCACGCCGCGACCGCGGTACTGGTCGTTCACGCCGATCAGCAGCGTGACCATGTCGTAGGCATCGCGCAGGACGGTCGTGTCCATGGCGGCGGACAACTCGTCGGTCGTCCAGCCAGTGGTAGCGATGACCTGCGGCGTGCCCACGGCGATGCCGAGTTCGCGCAGGCACGCGGCCAGTTGCATCGGCCAGCGCCCGGTGTCCGCCACGCCCTCGCCGATGGTGTACGAATCACCCAGTGCGAGAAAGCTTGCCTCGCCCATGGTTCAGGCGACGGCGCTGGAGGTGGCCGCGGGCACTGACTCACGGGCCATGCGCTGCAGCACCCGATCGATCCGCACGAACACTTCCTGCAACTGCGCCGGCTCGGGCAACAGGGTGAGACGGAGATGCCGGCTGGCGGACAGGTTGAAACTGGTGCCCGGCACGACCAGTACGCTTTCCTCTTCGAGCAGCCGCAGTGCGAACGCGGTGTCGTCGAAGTGCGCGATGGCATCGGCACGGATATGCGGGAACGCGTAGATGGCGCCGCCCGGAGCCACCACATCGAGGAACGGGCTGGCCGCCACACCGTCGAGCACCACCTGCCGCGCCTGGTGCAGGCGGCCGCCCGGCGCGGTGAGGACGCCGATGGTGGGTTTGTCCAGCAGCGCGGGGCGCACGGCCCACTGCGCGGTGACATTGGCGCACAGGCGCAGCGCTGCCAGCAGTTGCAGGGCGTCGCGGTACTCGGTGCTGCGCTGCGGGTCGCCCGAGAGGCTCATCCAGCCCACGCGGTAGCCGCAGGCGCGATGGACCTTGGACAAGCCCCCGAAGCTGACGCAGGGGTGATCGCCCGCGATGGCGGCCAGCGGCTGGAAAGGCGTGCCGTCGTAGAGGATCTCGTCGTAGATCTCGTCGCACAGCAGCAGCAGGCCATGGCGGCGCGCCACCTCGACGATGCGCTCGAGCAGGGCCTTGGGATAGACCGCGCCGGTGGGGTTGTTCGGGTTGATCAGGACAAGGGCGCGCGTGCGCGGGCCGATCAGTGCCTCGATTTCTTCCGGGTCGGGCAGGTGGGCGTTCTCGGCCAGGCAGCGGTAATAGCGCGGGCTGCCGTCGTTGAGGATGGTGGCCGCGCTCCACAGCGGGTAATCCGGGCTGGGCAGGAGTACTTCGTCGCCCGGCTGTAGCAGGGCGCGTAGGGAAATATCGATCAGTTCGCTGACCCCGTTGCCGATGAAGACGCGCTCCATGTCGACGCCGGTGGCTCCACGGGCGCGCTGCTGCGCCACGATGGCCTCGCGTGCTTCCTCCAGGCCCTGTTCGTGGCCATAGGCCTCGCTGTCGCCCAGGTGGTTGCGGATGGCTTCGCTGAGGTGCGGCGGCGTGGCGAAGCCATAGCGACCGGGATTGCCGATATTGAGCTTGATGATCGGCTGGCCGGCCGCTTCCATGTCGCGAGCGCGCCGCGTGAGGGCGCCGCGGATTTCGTAGCGCACTTCCGCCAGGTGCGCGCTGGGCTTGATCGAGGACACTGCTGACGACTTCCGGTGCGTGCGGCGGGCCGTTTCCCGCCGTCGTCACCCGATACTAACAGCGTCGGCACGACGCCGCGAGACGGACTTCGGGCCATAAGCGGGCATAATCGCGGCATGACCGACACCCCGGACCTGACCTCCCTGCGCCGCATCGGCTGGCGCGAGGCCACGCTACCCGCCGACCGGCGCCGCCTCGCCCGCGTGGTGGCGCAGCATCGTGCCGGCTACGAGATGCACGACGGCTCGTCCGCGTTCAACGCGCAGCCGGCGGGGCATTTCCTGAAACGCGGCCTGGATCCGTCATTGCGACCGGCCGTCGGCGACTTCGTCTTCCTCGACCGCGCCACGCACCCGGTGATCGAGGAGGTGCTGCCTCGCCGCTCCGTGCTCACGCGGGCCGCCGCCGGCGAGCGCTACGAACGGCAGATCATCGCCACCAACATCGACTACGTGCTGGTACTGACCGGCCTGGACGGCGACTTCAACCCGTCGCGCATCGAGCGCTACCTCACGCTGGTGGAAGGCTCCGGCGCCCGGCCAGTGGTGCTGCTCAGCAAGGCGGACACGGGCGTGGACGTCGACGCGGCGGTGTCGGCGCTCGTCGCCCGCCTGCCGGACGACGCCTCCGTGCACGCGATCAACGCCAAAGACCCGGCCACGGTTCCCCTGCTGGCGTCCTACCTGGGGCCGGGCTCCAGTGCCGTGCTGGTCGGCTCGTCCGGCGCGGGCAAGTCCACCCTCACCAACACGTTGCTCGGCGAGCAGCGCATGGCCACCAATGCGGTGCGCTCGCACGACAGTCGCGGTCGTCACACCACCACGCATCGCGCCCTGCTCAGCCTGCCCAGCGGCGGCTGCCTGATCGACACGCCGGGCATGCGCGAACTGAAGCTGACCGGCGAGGAAAACCTCGACCTGTTCGCCGATATCGAAACGCTTGCCGCGCAGTGTCGTTTCGCCGACTGCGGCCACGGCAACGAACCCGGTTGCGCGATCCAGGCGGCGCTCGCGTCCGGTGAGCTTTCGCCGCAGCGCTGGCGCAATTTCCTCAAGCTCCACGACGAGCGCGAGGAACAGGCGGCGACGCTCGAGGCACGGCTGAAGCGCAAGGCCGCGCCCAAGCCCGCCGGCAAGCCTAAACGCGGCGAGTGGCGACGCGGCGACAACTAAGGCTGACTTTCGCAGCGCGTCCAACCGACATACAGCGCTCCACCCACTGAATAAGTTCACTTCCTCTCATCGCGAGCAAGGAAGTGTCCATGATCGTCTCCCACGGCCGGCGCCATGCGCTGGCGGCCGCGCTGTTCACCGCTTTGACCACACCCGCAGCGGCGGCGGATTTTCCGTACGGCATCCTTGTCCAGAGCGGTTCGGCCCTGTCTCTCGCCTCGGGCGACATCGTGTCGGTCAGCGGGACGGCCACCGGGCGTGCCATCACGGTCGCCTCGCGAGCCTCGTTCGACGCCACGGGTGCCGCCGTCAGCAACCGCACCAGCGGCAACCCGGCCGGCTATGCCTACGGCTTGCTCGTCTTCGACGGCAGCGACTCGGACATGCAGGGCGGCGCGATCACCATGCTCGGCGATCGCGCGGTGGCCGTGCAGGTCCAGGGCGCCTCGCGTGCCGTGTTCCGCGATATCGATATCGCCACCGCCGGCAACGGCAGCCTCGGCATCGCGGCCGTCGGCGGTGCCGACATCGATGGGCAGGGCACACGCATCGAGGTGACGGGGACGGACAGCACCGCCGTACTGGTGCGTGGCGGCGCTCACGTCGGCATCAGCGACGGCGACGTGCTCACGCGGCAGGCCCATGTCGGTGCCGTGGTAGTGGATGGCATGGGATCGACCTTCACCGCCCGGCGTAGCCGCATCGCGGCGCAGGGCGAACAGGCATGGGCGATCACCGGGACGGGAGGCGAGGTCCGGCTCCATGCCACCCGGCTGGAGGGCGCCGGCGGGGTTTTCGGCAGCCGGGGCCCGGGTGCCGACCCACTGCGCGTGCACCTGATGGAGGGTTCCCGCGCCGTGGGGCATGTCGAGAGTGGCCGTGCCGCGCTGTTGCTGCGGATGGAGGACAGCGAACTGGTCGGTGACATGCACCGCCGCGGCACGGGTGAGCTGGATGCCGGGCTTACGCGGTCGCGCTGGATGGGCCGCGCCACGGGTGTGGATCGCCTGCGCCTGGACGCCAGCGACTGGTCCGTCACCGGGGAGGCCGATGTCGGGCAACTGACACTGGCGGGGGCGTCCACCGTGGCCTTCGCCCAAGCGGGCACCGGCTTCGCCAGCCTGCGTGTCGGTCGCCTCGACAGCACCGGCGGCGAGGCGACGGTGCGCCTGCGTACACGGCTGGATGCCGGTGGCGCGATGGCACGCCAGGCCACCGATCGCCTTCTCGTGCAGGGCGATGCCCTCGGCACCACGCGACTGGACATCGTCCCTGCCGGTGGCCGTGGCGCCGCGACCGCGCCGGGTGCGGGTGGCGGCATCAGCGTCGCGCAGGTGGGCGGTGCGGCCAGCGAGGCATCGTTCCGTCTGGCCGGCGATTACGTCGTCGTCGGGCCCTGGCGCTATGGCCTGCACGCGTACGCTCCTGGCGAGGCGGATGCCTCGCAACGGCGTGTCGCTGGCAACGGCAGCGATTACTGGGATTTTCGCCTGCAGAGTACGCGGATCGACCGGCATGGCCGCGCCTTCGGCCTCTTCGGGCGGTCGTTGCCGGTCGACGCGGCGGACGATGCATCGCACCTGCCAGTCTCGCGCGCCGCCCTTGCGCCGCAGGTGCCTGCCTACCTGGCGCTGGCGGGAGCCTTGTTCGGCCATGCGCGTGCATCCCTCGACGCCGCGCACCCGGACGATCTCGCCGCCGCGCACGATGCCGCGCTGCGCGTACGCGGCTTCGGTGGTCATACGCGCTACCGGAGTACGTTGCCCTTCGACCGCTTCGGCGTCGACAGCCAGCGCAGCGACACGGGTGTGCAGGTGGCGGGCGACCTCGTCGCCATCGAATCCGATGCATCGCACACGCGTGCCGGTATCGTCGCCAGTGTCGGGCGTGCACGCATCGCGCCGCGCGCGGTCGACGGCGTCGGCTCGGCGCGTTCGGAGAGCCGCGCTCTGGCCCTCACCTATGCGCTGCGCGCTGACGCAGGCTGGCGCGTGGATGCGGCCTACGCGGTCAGTCACCATCGCGTGGCGGTACGTAGCCACCCGCGGGGCGAGGCCCTCGCCCGGCTGCGTGCGAACGGCAACGATGCATCGCTGGCCGGCACGTTGCGATGGTCGCCCACGTCGTATCTGGCCGTGGACCCAGGGGCGTCGTTGCTGTGGCAGCGCCAGCGCTTCACCTCCGCGCAGGACCGCGACGGCATCGTCGTCCGCCTGGGTGCGCCGGAACGCCTGACGCTTCGTGCCGGCATGCGCGCCGCGCTGGCCTTCGTACCGCACGGCTACTGGCTGTCGGCCTGGTCCGCCCACGTGTATGCGGGCTATGCGACCACGCGCGACACCGGTACACAGGCCGTTCTCTCCGGCATCCGCTTCGCCACGGGCGGGGGTGGCCGCCAGGTCGACCTTGCCGCCGGCATGTCGGCGGAACTACGCGGCGACATCACCCTCTCCGTGGATATCGATCGACGCGTCGCGGTCGGCGGTGCCGGAGAGTCCGGCCTGGCACTTCGCGTGGGACTGGCCATGACGTTCTGAATACGTGCCGGTCCGCCGTCAATAGGTGATGGTGACCGTGACGATATCGCTGTAGGTACCTGCCCGCGCCGCCGTCTGTACGGGCAGGCGGCCATACACGGTCAGTGTCTGTTCGGCACCGGTGCCGGTGCCCGTGGCGGTATCGGTGTTGAGGGATGCGCCCCAGCGCAGCGTGCGTGCGGTGTCCCGGTAGAGTTCGTAGGTGACGAAGCGGGTGCCGTCGGTCATGCGTCGCGTCGTGCCCGATGCGTTGCTGCCGTTGTCCAGGCCCACCTGGTAGGCGGCGCGGTTGGTGCAGGTGGCGCGCAGCAGCGAAGTCTGGTCGGTGACGGTGCGCAACAGCCCGGGCACACTGCCGAAGTTGAGGTCGGTGGCGGTGCCGAACGTGCAGCGGGCGGCGACGTTCGCCGTGGTGGTCATGGACGGCGCGGCCACCGTCTGCGCGGCGACGGTGCCGCCAGCGCTGCACGAGGCGGGGTAGGTGCCGATGGTCAGCAAGGCTTCGTTGTAGCTCCAGGTCAAGGAGTTGCCTGTGAGCGAGCCGAGCAGGTTGCCGCTGTAGCTACCGGGCGACAACGTGCTTTGCAGCGCCGGTACCTGCCCGTAGATCGTGAGGCTGCCGGTGAGCGTCGCGCCGTTGGACAGGATGCCGATCTGCCGCGTGAAAGCCTGCGGCGTGTAGGTCGCATGGTTTACCCGCCCCCATATCGATGTGAGGCTCGCGTCCTTGAATACCTGGTATTGCATGCGATCGTTGTTGGCGTTGACGATCGTACGGGGCGAAAAATTCGCCAGGTCGTCCGTTCCCAGGCTGACACACGCGGATATGTAGCTGCCGTACAACGATCCGAGCACGCCGGAATAGGTGCAACTGTAGTTGAGCGTCGCCGTGGTGGTCACGGACGTGCCGGTCGGGTCCACGGGGCCGAACGCGAGGTTGCTGATGCTGGTAATGCTGCACGTCGTCGTCGTGTCGGCGCGCGGCGACGCAAGCAGGGCAGCGAAGGCCAGCAGCATAAAGGCAAGCCACTTCATGGCGTGGCCGCCTTGCAGGTCAGCGGACCGAGTTGCGGCAGGTCGTGTGCCTGCGCCGGATAGGTGAGCGTCGCATCGCAACGCGCACCGCCGGGAAGGGTCACGTCGAGCGGTGTGTCGCCGCCCTGCAGGTTGTCGAGGTACACCAGGCCGTCGTAGCCGACGACGGCAGGCGACGATGCATCGCCTGTCGCCACGCTTGCCCCCACCGGCAGCGGCTGCCCTGCCTCGTCGACGAGGATCGCCGACGCCGCGCGCACCCGCTTCACGGGAAAACGCACCACGACGCCGGCGCGATCGGAGGGCGCGACGATGGTTTCCACGCGTTGCACGCGCTGGTCGGCCGGGAGGTCGATCGGATCGATCGCCAGCCGGTTGTCCTGGTAGGCCATGAGTCGCGACACGAGCAGCAGTCCCCGGCTGTCGGTCACGCCGGTGCGCCGGTTTTCCAGGAGCACCGGAATATCCGGTGTGCCTTCCGTCGTCACCAGGGCGAAGGCGTCGTCGATCCGGCGTGCGGCGAAGGTGTGGCCGCCCATCAACACGAGCGCGCCGTTGGCGTCGGCATACGCGTAGGATGCGGCGCCGAAATTGCTGGCGCCCACGGTCAGCTGGCCACGGTTGCCCAGCCAGCCCAGCTCCGCCAGGCCGCCGCCGGTCGATCCGCTGCGGCCCTGCACATGCCAGCCAAAACCACCGTCGCCGTCGATCGGCCGGCTGGCATCCACGATGCCGAAGGTGCGGTCGCGATCGCGCTGCACCGAGGTACTCCATGTCGTGCGCTGGTCGAGCGCCATGGTCGCGCCGATGAAGAAGCTGCGGTCGGCTGCGATGTCCAGGTTCTGGTTGTAGCTGGCGTTCAACGAGATGCCGCGGCCGATGTTGCGCAGCAGGAACATGCCGGCATAGCGCGTGGCCGGCTGTCCGTCGTAGCGCAGGCGGACATAGTTCACGCCGAAACTGGATGCGTGGATGTTGAAGCCGAGAAGGGCACGGTCACTGGCACGCGGTGGCGGCGACCCGTAGCCGCTGGCGACGTCGTCGTAACGTGCGTTGCCGCGAAGCGTGTCTATCGAGGCATTCACATGGCTGCCGTTCCACGACAGACCCGCACCGTATTGGGCGCCACCACCGCGCGATCGGGCATAGGAGCCATTCAACACCAGCGCCCCGGTCGGGTTCCAGACGAGGCCGCTGCCTGCCGTGCCGCGTCCGTCGCCCGCCTCGGTGTGCGACTCCAGCGTCAGCCGGTCGGTGATGCCGCGCCGCCAGGTCGCGCTGGCGACCGGTTCGCTCCCATAGGCGAACGAATCGATGCCGTAGGCCTCGCGCACCGTGCCCAGTTCGACCGACCAGTCCGACAGGCCGGCACGCAACAACTGACGCGCGGCGTAGAAAGGAAAGGTCACCGTGCTGCTCCTGCCCAGCGCGTCGGTGAGCACCACCTGCGCCTGGCCGGCCTGGTCCACGCCGGGTACGGCGGTGAGCTGGAACGGGCCGGCGGGCACCTTGCCGTTGTACTGGCGGATGCCGTCTATGTAGAGCTCCACCGAGGACGGCGCGGTGGCCTGGCCGAAGAACTGCGGCAGCGGCGTCGTCACGCGATAGGGCTGCAAGGCGAAGTCCGTGCCGTAGGCGATGCCGCCGATCCGCGTGGCACGCGACCAGGACAGGGCGCCGGTAAAGGTGTCGCCGATAGTCAGCGTCTGCGACCGGTCGGGGAACGACAACCGCCATTGCGTATCCAGGCGTACGGTATCGCCCTGCCAGCCGACGCCGGACGTCTGGTAGCGACGACTCAGCGAGGTCGTACTCAGCACGCCCAGGCCGTCCGTGAACGCACGCAGCTCGGCCAGGCCACTGACGTTGCTCGCGCCGCCACCGTGCGCGGCATACACGTCGTAGTTGAGCAACAGGCCGGTCCCGCTGGAGGCACGCGTCGCACGGCGCTCGGGCACGTTGAGCACTTGCATCGGCAGGTTCAGCTGCCCGGTGGGCACGTCGATGTTCACGCGCTGCTGGGCGACATCGTAGGTGTAGCGTACGTCGGGCATGTCCGGCAGGCAGCGTTGATCGCTGCCGGGCGGGAGCACGAAGCCCAGACCACGCAGGTCGGCGACCTGGGCGCAGAGTGCCTCGCCACGGCGGATGAAATGCACCAGCGCCTCGGTCCGCGTGCCGTTGAGCACCACTTCCAGGTAGAGGTCTTCGCCGGCGCCGCTCTCCCGCGTCGCCACGGGCGGCGGCAGGGCACCGGGCGCGGTCGCATGCCCGTCCGCGTTCGCGCTGCCAGCGGCCAGGACCAGCATGCTAGTGGCCGTCCGTGTCCACCGCCAGCGTCGACTCGGACGGCTCACCGTTGATCCTCGCACGCAGGAGACCATCCGCGTGCCGCGCGTCCGGTGGGAGCTTCCAGCGCATCGTCGCCCCGGGCAGTGCGTAACCCGCCAGGCCGGGCAGCAGCGGGGTGCGATGGCCCTGCCTGCCTTGCCACGCCAGGTCGGCGACCTGCGCATGACCGTTGCCGCCGTTGTGAATGCGCAGGTGAGGACCGTCCGCGTCGCTCTCCCACGTTGCATGCAGCGCCGCTTTCATTGTCGGGTCGCCCACCGGTGCCAGGAACACCGGCACGGAGTAGCGCAACACGAACTTCAGCCCCGGCTTGTCGCTGGCGTCCACCGGCAGTTCGTCCACGATCACGCGGTAGGCGGTTTCCCTGCCGTCCGCCGCCGGGGCGACCTGTCTGATGACGCGCACCAGCTGGCGGTCGCCGGGGGCGATAGTCACCATCGGCGGGCTCACGACCAGGTCGCGAGAGGGCGTCAGCACATCCTTGCCGTCCGCCTGGGTCCAGCGAAACACACGCACCTGCGCATGCAGCGATTCGGTGCCGGTGTTGGTGAGCCACAGGGCTTCGGCGGGTGTCGAGGTGGCCAGCCGCAGTCCGATGGGCGACACCTGCAGGCCACTCGCGTGGATAACGCACGCCATCGAGGCCAGCGCGCCGGCTATCGCCACGCGGAATGGCCAAGGGCGCACCGTCAATAGGTGATGGTGGCGGTGATGACGTCGGCGTAGCTGCCGGCGGGGAAGTTGCTGCTGGGCACGCGGCCGTACACGGGCACGGTCTGCACCGTGCCGCTGCCGGTGCCGGCGTAGGTATTGCCGCCGGTACCCGTGGTGCTGCCCCAGACATCCGCGGACGTGCGCGTGGCCGCGCGGTAGAGCTGGTAGGGCACCTGCGCCGTGCCGCTGCTCATCTTGCGGGTGTTGGCGTCGGTACCGTTCTGGCCGTTGTCCAGCGCGATGGTATAGGGCGCACTGGGCGTGCAGTTCACGTTGAGCGCACCCTGGTTGTCGGTGTTGGTCGCGGTGGACGGCTGCGTACCGAAGTTGACGTCGGTCGGCGCCGTGGTGCTGATGTCGCATGCCGCGGTGATGGTCACGCGCACGTTGAACGTGGTGGTCGCCGTGGCGGCGTGCACAGAGGCGGCGGCGACGGAAAGCGCCAGCAGGGTGGCGGTGGTGGCAATAAGGCGGAAGGACATGGTGCTCTCCTGGGGCGGTGCGACGCGTCGTTTTATCGGCGCTTGCCGGCATGTGCTCCCGTAGGTTGCAAGGATCGGGGAAGCAAAGCTCCCGTAGGCGTGAAGAACGCCATCACGTGCCGGAACGACCTGACGATGCCGAAAGCGTCCATGGATATGTAAAGTTTGCTTGACATGATCGCAGTGTCGGCCCAGGATGCGTGTCAAGCGTGCTTGACACGCTCCATGTCTCACGGGAGGTTCGTCATGTCGCACCACGTCACGTTTCGCCTTGCAGCGCCCGCTATGGCCGTACTGATCCCGGGCCTGGCCGGCGGCATCCGGGTAGGGCGCGACACCATCGTGGCGCTCGCCGATGTCATCCGCGCGCACTGACGGGAGACCGGCGATGGCCATGCGTGCCGTACACAAGCGTTACCTGCGCGAGTTCTTCCCGGCGATGGTCGCCTATGTGGTGATCCTGTTCGTCTCGGTCGGCTGGCTGAAGACACTGGAAGGCACGGCGGCCCGGGCGATCGTCACCCTGCTGCCGACCCTGCCCATCGCCTTCGTCATCCGCGCCATGGTCCGGGTGATCCGCGACCAGGACGAATTCGAACGGCGCATCGACCTGGAGGCCATCGCGATGGCGGGCGGTATCGGCGGCTTCGGCTTCTTTACGTTCGGCATGCTGCTGCATGCGCACGTCATCGCCGCACCGCCAGCCGAAGCCATCGCCATCTGGGTGCTGCCCGTGCTGATGGGGCTGTTCGGCATCACCAAATGCGCCGTGCGCTGGCACTACCGCGGCGATGCATAACCGTGTCCGTGAACTGCGCACCGCGCTGGGCTGGTCGCAGGCCGACCTGGGCGAGAAGCTGGACGTCTCGCGGCAGACCGTGAACGCGGTGGAGACCGGCAAGTACGACCCCAGCCTGCCGCTGGCCTTCAAGATCGCGCGCCTGTTCGCGTTGCCCATCGAATCCATTTTCGTCCCCGAGGAATGACGGCATGAAACGTCCCCCACGCATCGCCATCATCGTCGTCCTGCTCACCACGGCGATGGCGGGGCGGCACATGGTGATGTCCCTGCATGACGCGTCCGATGCCCATGCCTCCACCCCGGCGGCGACGCACACCGCGGTGCCAGCGGCCACCAATCCCGCGCCGCCGCGCGTCTGGCGCCTCGGTTCCGTCGAGCTGAAGCCGTGCGAGTTGCCGCAGCCACACTCGGGCCTGTCGACCGCCGCGTGGTGTGCGCCCTTCGTGGTGCCGGAAAACCGCGCCGAGCCGCACGGTCGCATGCTCACCCTGCGCCTGGCCGTGGTGCGCAGCAGCGCCCAGGTGCCGGCGGACGACATGCTGGCCTTCATCGCGGGCGGTCCCGGCCAGTCGGCGGCGGAAAGCTACTCCGGCATCGCGCCGGCCATGGCCCCGCTGCTGGCCCATCGCAACCTGCTGCTGCTCGACCAGCGCGGCACCGGCGCCTCCCATCCGCTGAGCTGCCGCGACGACGAGCCGGGCGCACCGGCAGGCGCGGCGGAGGTGCACGGGTTCGATGCCGGCGCGGTGCGGCGCGAGACGCAGCATTGCCTCGACCAGCTGTCGCAGGATGCCGACGTGCGCTTCTACACCACCACCGATGCCGTGGCCGACCTGGAGGATGTCCGCCGTGCGCTGGGCTCGCCGACGTTCGACCTGATCGGCGTGTCCTACGGCACGCGCGTGGCACAGCAGTACGCCATGCGTCACCCCGACGGTTTGCGCACCCTCGTGCTGGACGGCATCGCCCCCAACGCGCTGGTGCTGGGCGAGGACTTCGCGGTCAACCTCGACGCGGCGCTGAAGGCGCAGTTCGCTCGTTGCGAGGCGGACGACGCCTGCCGGGCGCGTTTCAGCGATCCCTACCAGACCCTGTTCCAGTTGCGCGACGCGCTACGCGCCAACCCGCACATGGTCAGCTTCCGCGATCCGCAGAACTATGCCTCGGTGAAGCGCGTGTTGAGCGAGCACGCCCTGGCCACGGTGGTGCGCATGTTCGCCTATTCGCCGGAAACCGCTGCCTTGCTGCCCCTGTCCATCGACGCCGCCGCGCGGGGCGATGTCGGGCCCCTGCTGGGCCAGGCGAAGCTGCTCACGGGCGACCTGGGCGACACCATGGACGGCGGCATGCAGTATTCAGTGATCTGCAGCGAAGACGGCGACCTCCTGCAATCGCGTCCGCAGGACAAGGACACCATCCTGGGCGACACCATGATCGAGGCGTTTCGCGCGGCCTGTTCCGTCTGGCCGCATGGCACGATGCCGGCCGACTTCCACCAGCCGCTGAAGAGCGCGGTGCCCGCCTTGCTGATGTCCGGCGAATTCGACCCGGTCACGCCACCGCGCTACGGCGACGACGTGCTCAAGGGCCTGCCCAACGGCCGCCACCTGGTGCTCCGGGGCCAGGGCCACAACGTGATCTCGCGCGGCTGCATGCCACGCGTGCTCGACCATTTCATCGACACGGCCGACGCGAAGGCGCTGGACGTGACGTGCCTGGAGCGGCTGCGCCCGCTGCCGGTGTTCGTCGGATTCAACGGAGCCACGCCATGATCGAGGTAAGGGACCTGCACAAGGCCTTCGGCACGGTGCGCGCCGTGAACGGCGTGAACTTCACCGCGCGCGACGGCGAGATCACCGGCCTGCTCGGCCCCAACGGGGCGGGCAAGACCACCACGCTGCGCATGCTGTACACGCTGATGCGGCCCGATGCCGGACAGGTGCTGGTGGACGGGATGGATGCCTACCAGGATGCGCTTGCGGTGCGCCGGCGCCTCGGCGTGCTTCCCGATGCGCGCGGCCTGTATAAACGGCTGACTGCCGCGGAGAACATCGATTATTTCGGCCGGCTGCACGGCATGTCGTCCGACCTGCTGGCGCGACGTCGCGAGGTCCTGATCGACGCGCTGGAGATGCGCGACATCGCCGATCGCCGTACGGAGGGTTTTTCCCAGGGGCAACGGGTCAAGACGGCTATCGCCCGTGCGCTGATCCACGATCCGCGCAACGTCCTGCTCGACGAGCCGACCAACGGCCTGGACGTGATGGCGACGCGCGCCATGCGCCGCTTCATGCGGCAGTTGCGCGACGAAGGACGCTGCGTGCTGTTTTCCAGTCACATCATGCAGGAGGTGGCCGCGCTGTGCGATCGCATCGTGGTGATCGCGCAGGGTCGTGTGGTCGCCGATGAAACGCCCGCCGCGCTGCTGGCGCAGACGGGCCAGGCCACGCTCGAGGATGCCTTCGTGACGATCATCGGTACCGACGAAGGACTGGCCGCATGAGCGCGTTCTCCGCGGTGTACTGGAAGGAAGTGCGCGAGAACCTGCGTGACCGGCGCACGCTGGTCAGCGCCCTGGTCACCGGGCCGCTGCTGGGTCCGATCATCTTCATCATGCTGATGAACGTCATGACCAATCGCGAGCTGGCCAAGGTCGATCGCAACATCGATGTCCCGGTCATCGGCGCGGAACTGGCGCCCAACCTGATGGCGGCGCTGAAAGGGGCCGGCATCGACGCCGATCCCGGCATGGCCGATCCCGAGAACGCCGTGCGCGAACAGCGCGCCGATGTCGTGGTGCGCATCGCGCCGGACTACGCCAAGGCGTGGAACAAGGGCCAGAGCGTGCAGGTGGAACTGATCTACGATTCCTCGCGACGCGACGCGTCCACGCCCGTGCTGCGCGTACGCAGCGTGGTGGAAAGCTACGGCCGCCGCGAGGGGGCGATGCGCCTGATCGCGCGCGGCCTGTCGCCCACCACGGCCTGGCCCGTGCAGGTGGCCGATCGCGACCAGGCCACATCGCAATCGCGCTCTGCGCTGATGTTCTCGTTCCTGCCGTACTTCTTCACGCTCACCGTGTTCCTCGGCGGCATGTACCTGGCCATCGACCTCACCGCCGGTGAGCGCGAGCGCCAGTCGCTGGAGCCGCTGTTCGTCAATCCGGTAGCGCGCTGGAAGATCCTCGCCGGCAAGCTGGCGGCGATCTGCACGTTCTCGCTGGTCAGCCTGTTCCTCACCATCGCCGCGTTCATGACGGCGCCGTGGTTCATCCCGACGGAAAAACTCGGCATCGCGCTCGACCTGGGCCTGCGCTTCGGCGCCCAGGTGGCCTTGCTGATGCTGCCGCTCATCCTGCTGCTGGCTGCGTTGCAGTCGCTGGTGTCGGCCTTGGCCAAGAGCTATCGCGAGGCGCAGACCTACCTGTCGATCCTGATGATGATCCCCATCGTGCCGAGCGTGCTGCTCTCGGTCGTTCCGGTGCGCGCGGAACCCTGGATGTACGCGGTGCCGCTGCTGGGCCAGAACCTGGGCATCGTGCAGCTGCTGCGCGGCGATGGCATGCCCGCCTGGCAGATCGGCACCTGCCTTGCCGGCGGTTTTGCCGCCGCGTTGCTGGCCACGCTGGGCGCGGCCCTGCTCTACCGTTCCGAACGCCTGGCGATTTCGGCCTAACGCCAGCGCAGGTCCACGCCGACCAGGAACGTGCGGCCGGGCGCGGGTTCGTCGTAGCGCCCGTTACCGTCGTTGACGATCACCGAGCCGACCACGTGCCGGTCGGCAAGGTTGTCCACACGGGCGAAGGTGTTGATCCGCCACGGGCCATCGTCCACGACATAACCCGCCGACAGTCCGAACAGGGCGTAGCCCGCCGCCGAGGCCGTGCCCAGGTCGTTCGCCGAGGTCGCGCCCATCGCGTTCATGTCCAGACCCGCCTGCCAGCCGCGCTCGGCACCGTACGTCAGCGCGGCATACGCGGTGGATCGCGGCACGCCCGGAATGCGTGTGCCGGCCGCCACCGGCGTATCGGGCGCGGCGCAGCCGGTGCTCGCGCAGGTGAGGAACGGCGTGCGGAAACTCGCCTGCAGGCGCGTATAGGCCGCGACGACGTGCAGGTCCGGTGCGATCTCGCTCTTGAACGAGGCCTCGATGCCCTGGCGTCGCGAGCGCGCGATGTTCTGGTAGGTGGTGCGCCCGCCGAGGTTGGTCGCCACGGCCAGTTCGTCGTCGCTGTCGGCGCGGAACAGGGCCAGCCCGGCTTCCGTGTGGTCCGAGGGCTGCAGCTTCAGGCCCACCTCGCCGTTGCGCGAGCGCGAGGGCCGCAGGTCGAAGGCCAGGCCAGCGCCGCCGTCGGCGCGATAGCCCAACTCGGAGAACGTCGGGGTTTCGAAGCCGCGACCCCAGTTCGCATAGACGTGCGCCCACGGCGTCGCGCGCCACAGTACGCCGAACACCGGCGTGGTGGCGCTGTACGTCGTGCTGCCGCTGTCGTCGGGATTGCCGGCCACGATGTAACGATCGGTGGAACGGAAACGTACCTCGCTGTGGCGCAGGCCGCCCATCAGGCTCCAGTCGTCGGCCACGCGCCAGGTGGCCTGTGCGTACTGGTCGAAGTCGAACACACGGTCGATCTCGTCGCGTCGCTTGTCACCGCGCACGCCGAGCGTGCCGCCCACGAAGTTGTTGTAGCCCTGCCGGTGCTGTGTCTGGTTGTCGTAGGCGACGCCGGCGGCGATCTCGAAGGGCCGGCCGGCCAGCGTGTCGCTCCAGGTCCAGCGGGCGTCGCCGCCACCGTACTCGTTGGCAAGGTCCACCACACCGCCCGAGTTACCCGGCTGCGCCACCTGCGTGGCCTTGGGTATCGACAGGTACTGGGTCACGCCACGCTGCCCGTAGTAGCCCATGACGCGCAGGCTGTTCGCCGCGTCGAGCCGCTGGTCCCAGATCAGCCCGGCCTGTTGCTGGTCCGCCGATTTGCGGGTGTCGTAGGTGTCGGCCACGGTGGCGACCTGGCGCGGATCGGCCTTGAACTGCGCCTTCGTCAGCCCGAGCGGATCCTGCGCATCCGGTATGTCCACCGTGTTGACCACCAGGGTGAGCTTCGTGTCGTCGTCGATCTTCCAGCCGACCTTGGCATTGCCCGATTCCCGCCGCGCGGCGCTGTGGTCGCGGTAGCCGCTGGTACGGAAATGGCTGAAATCGACGTTGTAGTCCACGGGGCCGTCGACGCCCCGCGCGTTCACGGACGTGCGCAGGTTGCCATTGCTGCCGCCGGCAACGCCGAATCGTAGTTCCGGCGGCTCGGTGCCGTCGGCGGTGAACACCTGCACCACGCCGCCCGAGGCATTGCCGTAGAGGGCTGAAAACGGGCCGCGCAATACTTCCACGCGCGCCGCCGAATCCAGGTTGAAATGCGACACCTGGCCCTGGCCGTCCGGCATCGTCGCTGGAATGCCGTCGGTATACAGGCGGATGCCACGGATGCCGAAGGTGGATCGCGCGCCGAACCCACGGATGGAAACCTGGGTGTCCTGCGCGTAATTCTGTCGATCGCGCGCCACGATGCCGGGAATGGACTGCACCCGTTCGGACAGGTTGACGTCCAGCGAGCCGTCGGGCGGGGTGGCCACCACGTCGATGGCCGCGGGAATATCGTAGGGTGCCTGGGCGGTGCGGGTAGCCGTCACCACCACCGGTGTGAGGGTGGCTTCCTGGGCGGAGGCGGTACCCGCCAGTGCGATAAGCACGCCCGCGGCGAGCGGACGGAAGGGGGACTGCGACATACAAAAATCCTGCGGGGCGGGCGCCCGGGGAGGCCTGGCATGCTGCACTGCAACCGGTGTAGCGGTGGTGATGCCCCGTGCTAGCCTTCCGGGCCACATCCCCCAAAACGGTGTCGCCATGAAGAAACTCGCCTTTGCCTGCGCCGGCCTGCTCGGTCTCGCGCTTTCGCACGCCGCCCTGGCTGCCGGCGCCCAGCAGCCGACCCGCGCCGCATCGTCCACCGGCATCGACGCGACCAGCGCCGCCCAACTCGACAAGGCCGTCGCCGGGAGCTGGCGCTCGCCGGAGAACAAGGCGCGCGACATGTATCGCCACCCGCAGCAGACGCTGAGCTTCTTCGGCGTGCGCCCGGACATGACCGTCATTGAGATATGGCCGTCCGGTGGCTGGTTCACCGAGATCCTCGCGCCCTACCTGCACGACAACGGCCACTACATCGGCGCGGTGGAAGCGGGCTCCAAGAGCACGGCGGCCCTGCAGAAGAAGTTCTCCTTCGCTCCGGCGCAGTACGGCAACGCGAAGATCATGGAGTTCAACCACAAGGCGCCGGTGCTGGGTGCGCCGGGGTCGGCCGATCGCGTGCTGACCTTCCGCAACGTGCACAACTGGGCCGCCGACGGCAGCGCCGAGGCCATGTTCAAGGCGATGTTCGCGGTGCTCAAGCCCGGCGGCGTGCTGGGCGTGGAAGACCATCGTGCCGATGCCGGCAAGAAGCTCGACGACGTGGTCAACTCCGGCTACCTGCCGACCGACTACGTGATCAAGCTGGCCACCGATGCCGGTTTCAAGCTGGACGCGCAAAGCGAGATCAACGCCAATCCGAAGGACGACCACAATCATCCCAAGGGCGTGTGGACCCTGCCGCCCTCGTTCGACATGGGCGACACGGACAAGGCCAAGTGGCAGGCCATCGGCGAGTCCGACCGGATGACCCTGCGCTTCGTGAAGCCCGCCGCCGCGAAGTAACGTGCTGGTCGCGCTGAACAAGCCCTTCGGGGTGCTGTGCCAGTTCACCGACGCCGCCGGCCGGCGCACGCTGGCCGATGTCGTGCCGCACAAGGGCGTGTACGCGGCCGGCCGGTTGGACCACGACAGCGAAGGCCTGCTGCTGCTCACCGACGACGGCAAGCTGCAGCATCGCCTGGCCGATCCGAAGCACAAGCAGCCGAAGACGTATGTGGTGCAGGTGGAGGGTGTGCCGACGGAAGACGCCCTCGACCGGCTACGCCGCGGCGTCACGCTCAACGACGGCCCCACGCTGCCGGCCGGCGTGGCGGCGATCGACCCACCCGACTGGCTGTGGCCACGCGATCCGCCCGTGCGCTTTCGCAAGACGGTGCCGGATGCGTGGCTGCGCATCGTGCTGCGCGAAGGGCGCAACCGGCAGGTGCGGCGCATGACGGCGGCCGTGGGATTGCCCACGCTGCGCCTGATCCGCGAGGCCGTCGGCGATTACCGACTCGACGGCCTGGCCCCGGGGGCCGTGCGGATCATCGACCCGACGCGTCAGACCGAGCGATAAGCGGTGACGAAGGCGGCGGCGCGTTCCCGCGTTCGTGACACGGGCTGACCGGGTTTGTAGAGATCACTGCCCAGCCCGGCCCCGATGCAGCCGGCGTCGAGGAACTGGCCCAGGTTTTCCGGGGTAACGCCGCCGACCGCCAGCAACGGCACGTCCGGCGGCAGCACCGCACGGATGCCCTTGATATAGGAGGGCCCGAGGATCGACGACGGAAACAGCTTGAGCGATTGTGCGCCGGCAGCCAGTGCCGCAAACGCTTCCGTTGGCGTCATGAAGCCGATGGCGGTATAGAGGTTGCGCTCGCGCGCCTTGCGGATGGTGGCCGGATCGGTGTTGGGCGTGACCATCAGGTGGCCGCCCAGGTCGGCCACCTGGGCGGCCGCCTCGGGCGACAGGACGGTACCCGCACCGACCAGGGCGCGTGCACCGGCCGTTTCCACCGCGAGCGGGATGCTGCGCTGCCAGTCGGGCGAATTCAGTGGGATCTCGATGGCGTCGAAGCCTTCGGCGATCAGCGCCTCGACATGGCCGACTACTTCGTCGGGGGTGATACCGCGCAGGATCGCGATGAGCGGCAGAGCGGTGGGCCAGCTCATGACTGCACCTCGTGGCCGTAGCGTGCCTCGGGCAGGCCACGCCCTCGCGGCGGCGTGCCGATGAAGATTGCGCCGTTGAGCGGCTCGTCGCGGACCGTGGCCTCGTCGATGCCCTTGTGCGCGGAGGTGATCACCATCTGCGCCAGGTCCGTCCCCGCAAAGCTGACGCAGCTGGGCTGGCGCGCGGGCAGCGGAATGATCGTGTCGATGCGCCCGTCCGGCGCGTAGCGGACCACGCGCGACGCGCCCCATTGGGCGTTCCAGAGGAAACCGTCGGCATCGATGGTGGAACCGTCCGGCTCGTGGCCCGCATCCACCTCGGCAAAACCGCGGATGCGATCCACCTCGCCGGTGTCCGAATCGTAGTCGCAGGCCATGATGCGAGCCGTCGGTGAATCGGTGAAGTACATCGTTTCCCCGTCGGGACTGAAACAGATGCTGTTGGTGATCGCGGCCTTGGGCAGGGCCAGGCGGCCCAGCTGGCCGTTCTTCGTGTAGCGCCAGAACGAGGCGATCTGTTCGGGCCCCCGCTCGTTCAGCGTGCCGAAGATGAAGTTGCCGCCGCGGTCGCAGCGCCCGTCGTTGGTGCGTGTGCCGGGAAGGCCGGCCTCGATGTCGTCCAGGACATGCAGGCGGCCATCGCGCGTATCGAACCGCCCCAACTGTTTCTCCATCGCCAGCAGCAGGACGCCGGGCTCGTGGGTCAGCGCGAAGCAGCCGACGCGCGCAGGCAGCACATGCTCGCGCACCACGCCGGTGGCCGGGTCGTAGTCGTGGATCGTCGACGTGGCGATATCGGTCCAGCGGACCAGGCCCGTCAGGTCGTCCCAGATCACGCCTTCGGCATGGGCCTGGCGCTGCGGGGAAAGGGGTTTGAACGAATCGGTCATCAGCGGTGTCGCCTGTGTTCTTGGGCCTGAAGGATTACGCGACCAGCCCGCGGCGACGGGCCACGGCGATGGCACCGGCGCCGGCCAGGTCGCACTGCATGTCGTCGCCGACCACCGTCAGCGTGCCGGAGAAGAAGTCGTCGTCCTCGACCAGCCGCGCGATCGCTTCGCGCAGTATGGGCTTGCCGCTGACGACGAAGCGTGTACCCGGGCGCATCCGGATCGCGCTGGAGTGTTTCAGGGTGAGGATATCGGAGGCGAGCACGGCCCCGAGCAGGAAATTGGCTCGCGCGTTGGCGTCGTGGTCCGTGAACTGGTCGAGGATGCGTACGCTGAAGCAGGTGCGTCCCAGGCCGACCCGGTGGGCGGAGGCGGCGCCGGCCCGCAGCATCTCCGCATCGATGTGCGTGGCGAAACCGTCCTTCAGCGACCCGGCCAGGATCGTGTCGTGCGAGATCACCTGCAGCAGCTCGCCGGCCAGGGTGGTGACGCAGCCGTCGATGCGACCCTCCTGGTCGATGCTGACGAACTTGGAGTGCGAGCCGGGCAGTGCGATGACCGCCGGTTCGGTCAATGCAAGGCGTTCGACCAGGGCCAATGCCTCGGTTTCTTCACCGCGCATCATGTCCATGGCTTCGACGTTGTGCAGGTCGATGGGCCCCACGGCGTTGCGCACGCCCGGCACGAAGGCGATGGGCGCGTGCCAGACACCCTCGATGCGCACCTCGCGCATGGCGGCCGCAAGCTCGTCGATGCCGGCCGGCGCGGGCACGTGCGGTATCTCGCACAGGCCCATGTTCGAGGTGATCATGCCCGAGGCCAGCACGGGGCCGATGTCGCTTTGGGTCATACCGGCGGCGAAAAGTACCCCGGCGATGGCATCGCGCAACGCCTGTTCGAGCTTGCCCGTGCTGCCGGTGATGGCGGTGTCGCGCACCCCCACCGGACGCGAGGTCAGGGCGACGGCTTCGCCGTCCTGCCAGGCGGTGACGCGGGTGTTGGTCGTGCCGGTGTCGATGGTCAGGATATTCATCACGTGTCCTCTGGAGGGCATGCGTCTTGTTCGGAGGGACTGCGCCTGGGCGTCAGCAGTCGCCCGCGGATTTCTTCCGGCGCCACCAGATCACCGCCAGCGCGATCAGCGCCGCGGCGATGGCCAGCCAGATACCGGTCTGCCCACGACGGATCCACATCGACAGCCAGGCGTGGTTGTGCGCGCCGAAGTAACCCAGGTAGACCCAGATCGGCACGCTGATGGCGGCGGCGAGGCCGTCCAGCAGCAGGAAGCGGAAGAAGCCCACGCGGTGGGTGGCGCCGGCGGTGATGAACACCGCGGTGCGCATGCCGGGCAGGAAGCGCGCCACGAACATCATGCGGTTGCCGTACTTCTCGAATTTTTCCTGCACCTTCGTGTAGCGCTCCGGCGTGAGCAGGCGGGACACCACACGCCAACTCATGATCCGCGCGCCGAAATGGCGACCCAGCAGGAACATGGTGGAATCGCCCACCAGCACACCGGCCATGCCGATACCGACCATGGTGTGCACGTCGCCGTAGCCCAGGCCCGTGATGATGCCGCCGGCGACGAGGGTGATGTCCTCGGGCAGGGGCACGCCCGCCCCGCAGAGCATCAGGGCGAAGAAAACGGCGGCATAGCCATTGCGACCGAAGAAGTCGACGAGGTCGTTGAGTAGATCCATCAGTGGCGCGTGAAGCCGGCTGGGGCCGGTCCCTTGGAAGAACGAGGCGGGGATGATCCCATGGATCGTGTTACGGCGACGGTGCGCCGCATCATTCGCCGGCCGCCCGGGCCGGCGCGGCCCGCGCCGCCAGCAACACGCGCAGCTCGGCTTTTTCCGTGTCGTCGAGGATGCCCTCGCGGCTGCGGGCGATCAGCTGCTCGCGGCGCTGCATGGTGGCCTGGCGTTCCATCTGGGTGAGGGCGTCGTGGAACTCCACGCGCTGCATGTCCGCCTCGCCCACCACGTCCGCGGCCATCAGTTTCTGCAGGGAGGCGTATTCGGGGCGCTCCATGAAATGCTCGACCAGCACGGCAGGGCGGATGCCGGGGCGCGCCCGTGCCACGTCCAGCAGCTCGGACAGCAAGCCGACGCCCGGGCGGTCCAGGCGCAGGAAGGGGTAGGGCGGCTCCACTTCCGCGGCCAGTTCCGGCTGGGCCAGCAGTAGCGTGATGGCGCTGCGGACCAGGCTGCGCTGGACGTTGGCCGGACGCGCGTTGTCGGGCCGGCGGGAAGGCGGCTCCGGTTCGAGCACGGCACGGGCGCCGGTGCGCCGTTCCAGTTCCTGGCCCATGAGGTCACGGAAGGCGCCATCGGGCAGCTTGGCGATCAGCGGCCGTGCCCGCTCGGCCAGACGCGCACGGCCATCGAGGCGGCTGATGTCGACGTCGCGGCCCAGTTCCTCGAAGAAGTATTCCGACATGGGCATGGATTCTTTCATGCGTTTCTCGAAGCCGTCCTTGCCTTCCTTGCGCACCAGCGTGTCCGGGTCCTCGCCGTCGGGCAGGAACAGGAAGTGCGCCTGGCGCCCGTCGCGCATGCGCGGCAGCACCGATTCCAGCGCGCGCCAGGCCGCGGCGCGGCCCGCCCGGTCGCCGTCGAAGCAGAAATACACATCGGGTGCGGCGCGGAACAGCACTTCGGCGTGGTCGGGCGTGGTCGCCGTGCCCAGCGTGGCCACCGCGATGGGCAGTCCGGCCTGGTGCAGGGCGATGACGTCCATGTAGCCCTCCACCACCATGATCCGCGTGAGCTGCTGGTGCGCCTGCTTCACCTGCCACAGGGCGAACAGCTCCTTGCCCTTGTGGAAGAGCGGGGTTTCCGGAGAATTGAGGTACTTGGGGCTCTGTTCCGACGACAGCACGCGCCCACCGAAGGCGATGACCCGCCCGCGTCGATCGAGGATGGGGAACATCACCCGTTCGCGGAAACGGTCGTAGCGGTTGCCGCGCTCGTTGCTGGCGACCATGCCGGCCTCGTTCAGCAGCTGCCGGCGGCGGTCGCTGGTGCCCAGTGCCTTGAGCACGCCGTCGAACCCCGCCGGCGCCCAGCCGATGCGGAAGCGCTTGACGATCTCGTCGTCCAGCCCGCGGCCATCGACATAGGCCTTCGCCTCCGGGCTGCCGCCCAGCTCGCGCTGGTAGAAGCTGGCCGTCTCGTCGAGCAGGGTGTAGAGGTCGCTGCGGTCTTCACGCGGCTTGTCGTCGCGGCTGCCCTCGTAGGGCACCTTGAGGCCGGCGGACTGGGCCAGTTCCTCGATGGCGTCGGGAAACTCGAGCCGGTCGTAGTCCATGATGAACTTGATCGCACTGCCATGGGCACCGCAACCGAAGCAGTGGAAGAACTGCTTCTGTGGGCTGACATAGAAGGAGGGTGAGCGTTCGTTGTGGAACGGGCAGCAGGCCGTCCACTCGCGTCCGGCTTTTTTCAGCGGCACGCGCCGCTCGATCACGTCGACGATGTCGACGCGGGTCAGCAGTTCATCGATGAAACTGTCGGGAATACGGCCGCGCATCAGTCGCCTAGGATGCCATGCATCCGGCTCCGTATGGCGTCCGCATTCCCGACGGGCGCGATCAGAACGCCAGGTGGAAGACGCCGATCACGGCCAGGATCGCGATCACGAACAGGATCAGGAAGATGGCGAAGCAGATCTTGGCGATCGTGCCGGCAACGCCCGACACGCGGCTGAAGCCGAGCGCGCCGGTAACGAGGGCGATGAGACCGAAAATAATGGCGTACTTGAGCATTGGGGATTCCCGTCGAGCGCCGGAGGAGGGTCCCGCCAGCTGCGGTGCGGAGAATGCTCACAAATGTGTAGGGCTGCCGTGAATGTGTCACGCCGATGTCACCCCCCACCCATCCCCTGACGGCTGGAAGGCACCGTGCGTAGGAGCGCACGATGTGCGCGAAAAGCCAACAGCGCGAAAACGAGGCAAGCCCCATTTTTTCAGCGTGATCGCGAAAAGATATCGCGCGCGTGAGCGCGCTCCTACACGGTCGGTCCGGCCGCTGGTCAGACCAGGCGGGCTTTGACCTTGCCTGCCACGGCGCCCATGTCGGCACGGCCGGCGGCCTTTTCCTTCACCAGGGCCACGACCTTCCCCATGTCGCGGGCGGTGGTGGCGCCGGTCTCGGCGATGGCGTCGGCGATCACGGCGTCCAACTCGACCTCGCTGAGCTTGGCCGGGAGGTAGCCGTCGATGATACCCATCTCGTAGCGCTCGATGTCGGCGAGGTCCGTTCGGCCGGCCTTGTCGAACTGCTCGATGGAGTCGCGCCGCTGCTTCTGCATCTTCTCCAGCGCCGCCAGCACCTGGGCGTCGTCCAGTTCGATGCGCTCGTCCACTTCACGCTGCTTGATCTGGGCCTGCATCAGGCGGATAACAGCCAGGCGTTCTTTTTCGCCACCCTTCATGGCGGCCTTCATGTCTTCGGTGATCTTTGCCTTCAGGCTCATGTCTTTTCTCCGGGACGACGAAAAGCCGGCTTCACCTTTCGGCGAAGCCGGCTCGGGTTCCGCCTGATTGCGGCGGCAGCGGGCGAACGCGCCAGCCGCGGGTCCAGCACCCGACCTGACGGCCGGGCCGGCAATCAGTACATGCGGGTCCGGCGCGTCGTGTCGCGGGACAGACGGCGCAGGTGACGCTTCACAGCAGCAGCGCGCTTGCGCTTACGCTCCTGGGTGGGCTTTTCGTAAAATTCGCGCTTGCGCGTTTCGGCCAGGACGCCAGCCTTCTCGCACGTACGCTTGAAGCGGCGAAGGGCAAGCTCAAACGGCTCGTTCTCGCGGACTTTAACGCTCGGCATGGAAACTCCACTTGTTTAAACTGACCCGTCTACCCGGGTGAGCCGCGGATTATAACGTGATCGATTCGAAAAATTCAAAGCCCGTGTTGGGTGTGGAAACCTCCTGCGACGAGACGGGGGTGGCCCTGCTCCGCTGGGACCCGCAACAGCCGGGCCGTGGCCTGCTTTCCCATGCGCTGTTCAGCCAGATCGCCCTGCACGCCGAATACGGCGGCGTGGTGCCCGAACTGGCCAGCCGCGACCACGTGCGCAAGCTGGTGCCCCTGGTACGCCAGGCCTTGAAGGATGCGGGGCTGACGCCCGCGGACCTGGGCGGCGTGGCCTACACCGCCGGCCCCGGCCTCGTCGGGGCCTTGCTGGTGGGTGCCTCGGCCGCCCGTGCCATGGCCTGGGCCCTGGGCATTCCGGCCATCGGCGTGCATCACATGGAAGGCCACCTGCTGGCGCCCCTGCTGGAAGACGACCCGCCGGAGCCGCCCTTCGTGGCCCTGCTGGTGTCGGGCGGCCATTCCATGCTGGTCGAGGTGAAGGCCATCGGTGAGTACACCATCCTGGGCGATACTTTGGACGACGCGGCGGGTGAGGCGTTCGACAAGACCGCCAAGCTGATGGGCCTGCCGTACCCGGGCGGCCCGGCACTGGCAAAGCTGGCCGAGCAGGGTACGCCTGGCCGATTCCGCTTCTCCCGGCCCATGGTCGACCGGCCGGGGCTGGACTTCAGCTTCTCCGGCCTGAAGACCCAGGTGCTGCTGGCGTGGCAGGCCTCCGACAAGACGGCACAGACCCGCGCGGACATCGCACGGGCCTTCGAGGAGGCCATCGTCGATACGCTGGCGATCAAGTGCCGGCGCGCGCTGGAAGCCAGCGGCGCCCGGCGGCTGGTGATCGCCGGTGGCGTCGGCGCCAACACGCGCCTGCGCGAGCAGCTGGCGGACGCCGCGGCGAAGGACGGTTTCCGGGTGTATTTCCCGCGCCTGGCCTTCTGCACCGACAACGGCGCCATGATCGCCCTGGCCGGTGCCATCCGCCTGGCCGCCGGCCAGCAGCAGGACGCCACCATCCAGGTGCATCCGCGCTGGAGCCTGGAGACCCTGCCCGCGGCGTGACGCGTCGTCGCGCACGGTTGCACAAATGGCATCCGTCGCCGACCCTGTAAGCCCTTCGCATCACCAGACACCCGCATGGATATCGTCTTCATCGAAGACCTGCGCATCGACGCGGTCATCGGCATCTACGACTGGGAGCGCCGTATCCGGCAGACCCTGTCGTTCGACATCGAGATGGCCTTCGACAACCGCAAGCCCGCCGCGACCGACGACATCGAGCAGACGCTCAACTACAAGTCGGTCTCCAAACGCCTGCAGGCCTATGTCGAGGCGTCCAGCTTCGGCCTCGTCGAGACTCTGGCGGAACGCTGCGCGCAGATCGTCCGCGAGGAATTCGGCGTGGCCTGGGTGCGCCTGAAGCTGTCCAAGCCCGGTGCCGTGCGCGGCGCCAGGGCCGTGGGTGTGCGCATCGAACGCGGCACCCGACCGGAATGATATCCAGGGAGACCCCGTTCAACGTCATGGAAGATTTCATCGCATCCCCCGAACTGAAACGGGTGGCGTTCGTCGCCGGCCTGTTCGTCGTAGCCTGGCTGGTCGGCCTGCTGGGCCGCGTGTTCCTGCACCGCGTGGTGCGCGTGGCCACCCGTCACACCGCCTGGCGCT
Source organism: Luteibacter sp. 9135 (assembly GCF_000745005.1). Taxonomy (NCBI): domain Bacteria; kingdom Pseudomonadati; phylum Pseudomonadota; class Gammaproteobacteria; order Lysobacterales; family Rhodanobacteraceae; genus Luteibacter; species Luteibacter sp. 9135. The sequence continues at coordinate 1,505,600 of NZ_JQNB01000001.1, forward strand.
GGGACGACGCCCTCTACGAATACGGCGCGTTCCGTTGGCTGGCGCGGATGCTTCCCGCCATCGTCGTCTATTACGGCATCGCCCTGTTTCTCTCGGTGGCCGACGACGACATGGGCGCCTTCATCCGCAACCTGGCCGTGTGCTGGATGATCGTCTGCGTGATCGCCGCACTGGGTCGTGCCCTGATCGCGTTCGAATCGCTCTATAGCGCCACGCCCGCAGGCAAGCGTTCCATCAAGGGTGTGGTGCAGCTGATGCAGCTGGCCTTGTGGATCGTCGCGCTGGTGCTGGTCATCACCAAGCTCACCCACCAGAGCATCGGCCTGTTGCTGTCCGGCATCGGTGCCATGTCGGCCGTGCTGCTGCTGGTGTTCAAGGACACCATCCTCGGCTTCGTCGCCGGTATCCAGCTCAGCACCAACGACATGCTGCGCGTGGGCGACTGGATCACCATGACCTCGGCCGGCGTCGATGGCGACGTCATCGACATCACCCTGCACACGGTGAAGGTGCGCAATTTCGATCGCACCATCGTGACCGTGCCGACCTGGCGCCTGATCGCCGAGTCGTTCCAGAACTGGCGCGGCATGTCCGAATCGGGCGGCCGGCGGATCAAGCGGGAGTTGTTCATCGACGCGGCAGGCGTGCGCTTTCTCGAGGACGCGGAAATCGAACGCTTCGGCAAGATGCACCTGCTCACCGGTTACCTCGCACGCAAGCGAGAGGACATCGCACGCTGGAACGAGGCCCTTGGCGAGCCCGGCAAGCTGCCGGTCAATCGCCGCCGGCAGACCAATATCGGCGCCTTCCGCGCGTATGCCGATGCCTACCTCGCGGCCCATCCGGACGTGCACGACAGGATGACCCGCATGGTGCGCATGCGCGACCCGGGCGCGCTCGGCATCCCGCTGGAAATCTACGCGTTCACCAATACGGTGGTCTGGCTCGACTACGAGCGCATCCAGGCGGATATCTTCGATCACCTCATCGCCATCCTTCCCGAGTTCGGGCTGCGTCCGTTCCAGCAGCCTTCCGGTGGCGACCTGCGGGAGGGCTTCGCAGCGCTGCGGCCATCCTCCGCGGCGGCCATCGCGTCGGGTGGCGACTGATGGGCCGTGCCTACCTCAGCCTCGGTTCCAACATCGACGCCGCCCGCTGGCTGGGCGCGGCGGTGAGGGAACTGCGCGCGCGGTTCGGTCCGCTGGACGTCTCGCCCGTGTACCGCAGCGCCGCCGTCGGCTTCGACGGCCCCGATTTCCTCAACCTGGCCGTGGCGATGGACAGCGACCTCGAGCCGGAAGCCCTTAACGACTGGCTGCATGCGCTGGAAGATCGCCACGGCCGCGTCCGCGGCGGCAAGCGCTACGCGGACCGCACGCTCGATGTCGACATCGTGCTCTACGACGACCGGGTGATGCGTGGAGAAGGGCACCTCGAGTTGCCGCGGGGCGAATTGCGCCACGCCTTCGTCCTCAAGCCGCTGGCCGATATCGCGCCGGCCGTGCGTCATCCGCTGGAGGGGCGCACCCTGGGCGAGTTATGGGCAGCCTTCCCGGCCGATCGCGAGCCGCTGGCGCGGGACGAGGCCTGCACGGCGGCGGTCCAGGCGGGTGCCCGATCCGCTGGGCCCTGACCACCCGCGGTGGCAGCAGGCCGGGCAAGGTGATACAACGCGTTCCACCTATGGGGCTATAAGGAACGGCAATGGGTAAGTTCGCACGCAGTTGGGCGCTGATGAAGGCGAGCGCCCGCATCCTCCGCCAGGACAAGGAACTGATGCTGTTTCCGCTGTTCGCGGGCATCGCCTCGCTGCTGGTGATCGCCACCTTCGCCTGGCCGGTCATCGCCATGATCGGCACCCACCATGCCGACTTCGAAGGGCAGCGCCGGCATGTCTCGCCGCTGTTCATGCTGGTCAGCTTCGCGTTCTATTTCGTGCAGTACAGCGTGGTCATCTTCTTCAACGTGGCGCTGGCCTCCGCCGCCATGATCCGCCTGGATGGCGGCAACCCGACGCTCGGCGATGGCCTTCGCGCGGCGCGCGGCAAGCTGCCCAACATCATCGGTTACGCACTCGTCGCCGCCACGGTGGGCATGATCCTGCGCGCCTTGCAGGAGCGCCTGGGCTTTGTCGGCCGCATCGTCGCCGGCATCCTCGGCTTCGGCTGGACGGTCGCCACCTTCCTCGTCGTGCCGGTGCTGGCCGCACAGGACATCGGCCCGGTGGATGCGGTTAAGCGCAGCACCTCGCTATTGAAGCTGACCTGGGGCGAAAACCTCATCGGCAACGCCGGCATCGGCGTGGCCGGCGGCGTGCTCACCCTCTGCCTGCTGTTCGCCAGCGGCCTGCTGTTCTTCGGCGCGTTCGCCACGCACTCGGTGGCATTGATGGTCGCCGTCGGCGTCGCCGCCGTGATCGCCCTGGTCGCGCTCACGCTGTTCCAGTCGGCGATGCACGGGGTGTACTCCGCAGCGCTGTATCGGTTCGCTACCGAAGGCGATCCGGGGCAGGGCTTCGATCGGGCGCTGCTTGAATCGGCGTTCCGCCCCAAGAAGTGAGTCGTCCCGCCATTCACCTCAGGGTGGACGACGCCGATTCGGCAGGATGCCGAAGCGCATGAGGACCCGTTGCCGTAGGTGCGGACGGATTTGACAGGCTGCGACGGCACCCTATAGTCGGTGACGCAGGCGGCAAAAACCCGCCCTGCGCGCGGGGGGATCCGCTCGGTGAAAAGGAGCATCGCCATGGAAAGGAAAGGACTGTCTGCATCGATCGGCCTGTGTGCCGTCATCCTGATGTCGACGATGGGACATGAAGCATCGGCCGGTGACGTACCGGCGCAGGGTCGCGATACCGCGACGGTGTCGGCGGCTGCCCCCGCTGGTGACGCCACGGGCGAAACCTCGTGCAGCCATGTGTTCAATGGATACACCATCACGGGCTATGCGCGACTTCGCGTCGTCACATCCGGGCAGCGGGTCACTGCCACGGTGACCGAATACCGCATCGCCGGTGCGAGCTCCAGCCGCAACAAGGCCAATGTCGATAACGACATGCGAGTCTGGAACAACGCGGCGGGCACGGGCGAGGGCAAGGCGGCGGACCTGGTCCATTCGGCGGATGCGATGCGCCAGGACGGGCAGTGGCACACGTTGAACCAGTCGGTCAGCAGCGCTCCCGGTTTCGACGTGAAGCGCGCACGCGTGGGCGTACGCTTCACGTTCGACATGGCCAGTGGCGATCCGACGTGCTGGGCTACTTTCGAGGCCACGTTATAGGGCGGATGCCATCCACGGCGCGCGGCCTGGGGCTGTTTCCCTGGCTGTGCCACGGTCGCGGTCCTGCCGGTGGTAGCCGCACTCAGATGGTCAACACCCTGCCGCCATCGACCCGGATCACCTGGCCGGTGGTGTAGTGCGCATCTTTCAGCAGCCAGCGCACGGCTTCCGCGACATCCCGCGGGTCGCCCTTGCGGGCCATCGGTGTCTTGGCGAGCAAGGCATCGACCGCCTCATCCGGCTTGCCGGACATCGGCCAGAGGATGGCACCCGGCGCCACGGCGTTCACGCGGACGTCCGGCGCCAGGTCCTTCGCCAGCGCCTGCGTCAGCATGACCAGCGCGGCCTTGGCCATCGAGTAGACGGCGTGTCCTCCCAGGGGGCGCTCCGCGTAGATGTCGACGATATTGACGATCGCCCCGCGTGCCTCGCGCAACGCCGGCGTGGCAGCCTGGGCCAGGAAGAACGGTCCGCGCGCGTTCGCGGCGAACAGGTCGTCCCAATGCGCCGGCGTGGTCTGGCCGATCGGCGTGGGGTAGAACGCCGAGGCATTGTTGACCAGGCCGTCGAGCCGGCCGAAGCGGGAAAGCACGGCGCCGATAAGCGCCTCGGGCGTGGCATCGTCTTCCAGTGCGCCGGCGAAGGTCGCGGCGCTGTCCGCGCGCACGCCGTTGAATTCCGCGGACAGCGCCTCGGCATCGTCGGCGGACCGGTGGTAGTGGATCGCCAGGGTGCAGCCGGCGGCATGCAGGTGCCGCGCGATCGCTGCGCCGACACGACGCGCGCCGCCGGTCACGAGAACAACGCTTTGCTGGTTCACACGACACTCCCTGTACGGCCGGTGGCGAGCTTGACGCAAACGCCGCGCGGCGTCACTTCCCGTCGGTGTCCGGTGCCATCGGCGGCTCGGCGTCCTCGACATGCACCTCGCCGCTGAACAGCTCCATGGCGCTTTTGGCGACATGGTTGGTGTCGTAGTAGGCATACGCGCCCACGCCCATGGCGCCGACGATGGGCAGCCAGCGAGAGATGCCCTTGCCCACGGCGCGTTTGGACACGCTGACGCCGATACGGCCGGCCACGCGCTGGAGCACGCCCCCGGCGGCCCGGCGGAACACCAGGCGGTCGCCGACGCGCATGGCGATGTCGCGGAAAGCCTGCGCGGCGGTATGCCGGAACAGGCACCAGAGCATCTGTTCCCGGCCCAGGCTGGCCGTCTTGCCATAGGCCGCGGCGATATCGCTGACCAGCTGCCCCTGGATGCGCCAGATGGCGACCAGTTCCGGCAGGACGGTCAGCCAGCCGACCGGGCCGGGGGGCAGGGCGAGCGACCCGGCCGTCAGGCCGGCCTTGCGGGCCGCGGCGGCGGCGAGCTGCTGGCACTTCTCTTCAACCGTGGCGGGCGAGGCAGCCGCCACATCGCTTTCCGGAATATGGCTGACGAAGCTCAGGATGGCCCGGGTAACCGGGCTTTCGGTGCGGTCGGCGACCACGGCGATGATTTCTTTCGAGGTGGAAGTGGCGTCGTGCTTCGCCATCGGGGCGGTTCCATGGAATCGAGGGGACCATGGTCGCCTTGGGGGCGTGAGTCGTCCATGAAGCGGGTTCGCGGTATGCTTTGAGACAAATCTCAGGGCCGAAAGCGGTCTGAAAGGTCGAAACGCCATAGTCGCCGCACCGAAATTCCCCCTTGCTGCGCCTGTCGTCAGTAACGTTATAACATTCGTAAGAAGAGTCCCCGATGACCCCTGTTCGCCTCGCCTTCTGCATCGCGCTTGCCCTTTCCGCCGCGCCGGCCTTCGCCACCGACGAAGCGCCCCCGCAAAAAGCCACGAACCTGGGCGAGGTCGATGTCAATGCGCGCCTGGACGAGGCCCGTAACAGCCTGTCGCCGGACACGGGCAGCAGCCAGTACGTGATGACCCGCCAGACGATCCAGGCGTTGCCGCTGGGCGATTCCACTCCGCTGAACCAGGTCGTGCTCCAGGCGCCGGGCGTGGTGCAGGACTCCTACGGCCAGCTGCACGTGCGCGGCGATCACGCCAACCTGCAGTACCGGATCGACGGCGTGCTGATCCCCGAGAGCATCGGTGGTTTCGGCCAGACGCTGGACACCCGCATGATCGACAACATCAAGCTGCTCACCGGCGCGCTGCCCGCGCAGTACGGTGATCGCACCGCGGCGGTCGTGGACATCACCACGCGCACGCCGAAGGATGGGGTTGGCGGCAGCGTCGGCATCACCGGTGGCCAGTTCGGTACGGTGAACCCCAATGCCACGCTGTTCGGCAAGAAGGACGACTGGAGCTTCTTCCTGACGGCCAACTACCTCAAGAACGACGTGGGCATCGAGAACCCGACCGCCAGCCGCACCGCCATCCACGACCACACCAACCAAGTGAAGGCGTTCGGCGACGTGTCGTACCTGATCAACAACGACACGCGCATCAGCTTCATGTTCGGTGCGACCAACAACCGCTTCGAGATCCCCAACAACCCGGGGCAGACGGCGCAGTTCGGTTACCTGGATGTCACCAACTTCGACTCCGCGCAGCTCGATGAGCGCCAGCAGGAAAAGACCCGGTTCGGCGTGCTCAGCCTGCAGGGCAAGATGGGCGACACCGCTTATCAGGTCTCGGCCGGTGAGCGTTACAGCAGCCTGGACTTCACGCCCGACGACATCGGTGACCTGATGTTCAACGGCGTCGCTTCCGACGTGCGCCGCGCGAACCGCGCCACCACGCTACAGGCGGATTTCGCCACGCCGCTGGGTGACAGCCATACCCTCCGCTACGGTGTTTACGGCGAGTTCGAGCGCGCCACGTCGACCAACAACGCCCTCGTGTTCCCGGCCGACGGTGACGGCAACCAGACCTCCACCACGCCGCTGAACATCCTCGACAGCAGCCGCATCCTCGCCCGTACGTACGCGCTCTACCTGCAGGACGAGTGGAGCATCGGCGACAAGTGGACGGTGAACTACGGCGTGCGCGCCGACAAGTACAACGCGTTCAAGCCGGAAAGCCAGCTCAGCCCGCGCCTGGGCGTGGTCTACCAGCCGGTGGACGGCACCACGATCCACGCCGGCTACTCGCGTTACTTCACGCCGCCGGCCAGCGAATCGATCAGTCCCACGTCGATCGCCAAGTTCGTCGGCACGACCAACGCGCTGCCGGACAACGGCAACGACACGCCGCTGGCCGAGCGCAGCAGCTACTACGACGTGGGTATCTCGCAGAAGCTGGGCACGCAGTGGACCGTGGGCCTGGACAGCTACCGGCGCAACGTGTCGCGCATCCAGGATGAAGGCCAGTTCGGTGCCGCTGTCGTCTATTCGACCTTCAACTACGACCAGGGCAAGGTCAAGGGCGACGAGCTGACCGTCAACTACGACGGTGGCGCGCTGACCGCCTACTTCAATTTCTCGTACAACCGCTCTGTCGGCAAGCGCATCATCACCGGCCAGTACAACTTCGCTCCGGACGACCTGGCCTACATCCAGGACCACTTCATCCACCTCGACCACGACCAGAAGTACACCTCGTCGGGCGGCATCAGCTACGCGTTCCCGGACAGCACGCGCATCGGTGCGAACTACCTGTTCGGCTCGGGCCTGCGTCGCGACGGCATCGTCCCCAACGGCGACACCATGCCGGCGTACTTCCAGCTCAACCTGAGCGTGGCGCACGACTTCAACCTGACCAGCGTGGGCGCGACACACGCGCAGTTCGCCCTGGTCAACGCGCTGGATCGCACCTACCAGCTGCGTGACGGCTCGGGCATCGGCGTGGGTGCACCGCAGTTCGGGCCGCGCCGTGGTGTGTTCCTCTCGCTGCAGCAGGACTTCTGAGTCCTCGCATCGAGGTGACCATGCGGTCGTGCCTTCCATTATCCTGAAGGCATGACCGCCAAGCTTCCCGATCCCGGCGCCGACGAGCGCGCCCATTCCGACCATCTGTCCGCCCTGCTCCGCGAGGAGATCGCGAGCCATGGCCCCATGCCCTTCTCACGGTTCATGGAGCGGTGCCTCTATGCGCCGGGGCTGGGCTACTACAGCGCAGGCAAGACCAAGTTCGGCGCGGATGGCGATTTCGTCACGGCACCGGAACTGGGTACGCTGTTCGCCCGCTGTGTCGTCCGTGCCGTCCAACCGGTGCTGGCTTCCCTGGGGCCCGATGCCGATGTCCTCGAGATCGGCGGCGGCAGCGGTGCCTTCGCCGAAGCGGCACTGCGCGCGCTGGATGCCGCCGGCCACGCACCGCGTCGTTTCATGATCCTGGAGCCCAGCGCGGATCTGCGCGAGCGCCAGCGCGAACGCCTGCACGCCAACCTTCCTGCCGGCCTGGCCGCGCGCGTGAGCTGGCTCGACGGCCCGCTGGAAACGGAGTGGGAGGGCGTGATCTTCGCCAACGAAGTGATCGATGCCCTGCCGACCACACGGATCACGGCCCGCGAGGGCGAAATCTACGAAGAGCACGTGGTGCTCGATGGCGAAGGTCGGTTCACGCGCAGCGACCGTCCGGCCGATGCCCTCGTCCGCGGGGCCGTGCGCCATGTGGAACGCGACCTGGGTCGCGACTTCGCCGATGGCTATCGCACCGAGATCCTGCCGCAGCTGCCGTACTGGATGCAGGCGGTGGCCGGCACACTGCGTCGCGGCGCGATGGTCTTCGTCGATTACGGCTACACCCGCGGGGAGTTCTACCTGCCCGAGCGCACCGACGGCACGCTGCGCGCGTTCTACCGCCACCGAGCCCACAACGACGTCTTCCACCTGCCGGGCCTGCAGGACCTGACCGCATCGGTGGACTTCACGGCGCTGGCGGAGGCGGGCAACAACGCGGGTTTCGGCGTGGCCGCCTACCTGTCACAGGCGCGGTTCCTGATCGCCGCCGGCTTGCAGGACGTTTTCGAGGACGACTACCTGGGCCTGACCGATGAAGCGGCGCGCTTCCGGTTGTCGCAGGAAGTGAAGAAGCTGACCTTGCCCGACCAGATGGGCGAGCGCTTCCAGGTGATGATGTTCGCCAGGGACATCGACCCGGGCGTGCTGCCGGCCGAGGTGATGGCGGCGGACCAGGGCTCCCGTCTGTAGGTCTCGCCGGACCGAGCGTCAGGCGGTAGGGCGGGGCACGGCGGCGATGGCCGCGGCCTGGGCTTTCTTCATCGCCTCGCCGATGGCGGGGCCCTGCAAGCCCCGTTCGACGAAGGGCTGTGAGGTGACGGCCGCGGCCGCGGTGCGGCAGCTGCGCAGGAAGTCGGCCTGCGGATAGGGCGCATCGGCACTGCCGGCGCGTCCACGTTTGTCGGCCATGCAGGCGAGCAGGAAGGTCTCCAGGCGCTCCGGTCGGCGCAGCGCGCCCAGGGCATCCAGCAGGCGGAGTACGGTGGTCGGCTTCAGTTCGAACGCCATGTGCGCGTTGAGGTGGTGCTTGCAGACCATCTCGGCCATGAAGGCGTATTCCGCAGGTACCTTGAGCCGGGCAGACAGTTCGCGAACGGGCGCGATGCCGCGCTGCTCGTGCATGATGTGCCGGGGCAGAACATCCGCCGGCGTCAGGGCCTTGCCCAGATCGTGCGTCAGGGCACACCAGCCGACCAGCGCATCGCCCGGGGCCAGCGCCGCCGCGGCGTCCAGCACCAGTTGCACGTGGATGCCCGTATCGACTTCCGGGTGGTACTCCGGCCGCTGGGGGACGCCGTAGAGCGCATCCACCTCGGGAAACAGCAGGCGCAGCGCGCCGGTGTCCCGCAGCACCTGCACGAATACCGACGGACGGGATTCGGCCAGCGCCTTGCGCGTTTCGGTCCATACGCGCTCGGGCACGAGGTGATCCACCTCGCCGTCGTCCACCATGCGCCGCATCAGCGCCATCGTGTCGTCGGCGACCGTGAAACCCAGTGGGGCATATCGCGCCGCGAAGCGCGCGACACGCAAAAGCCGGACCGGATCTTCCGCGAACGCCGACGAGACATGCCTGAGCGTAAGCGTGCGGATATCGTCGACCCCGCCGAACGGATCCACCAGACTGCCGTCGTCGCGCTGGGCGATGGCGTTGATGGTCAGGTCGCGGCGCTCGAGGTCCTGCTCGACGGTGACGCTGGGGTCGGCATGGAACGCGAAGCCGTGGTAACCGCGGCCCGTTTTGCGCTCCGTGCGCGCCAGCGCGTATTCCTCCTTCGTCTGCCCGTGCAGGAAGACGGGGAAATCCTTGCCGACCGGCTTGAAGCCGGCGGCGAGCATGTCGTCGGGCGTGGCTCCCACGACGACCCAGTCGCGATCCACCACGGGGCGGCCGAGCAGCTGATCGCGGACGGCGCCGCCGACGAGGTAGATCTCCACGGGCGTGTCAGGGGCGGCGCTTGGTGCGCGCTTCGTCGAGCCGGCGCTGGCGTACGGGTTGGCCCAGCAGCCGCGGCAACCAGGCGGCGAACGACTGGGGTGCGATGCCGAGCTGGGCCAGGCCGTCGACCTTGCCGACGGAATCCGTGCGCAGCGAGAGGAAATTGTCCGGGGTGAACGGCTTGCCGGGAACGAACTGCGCGAACTGCGCCTGCAGGCGACCCAGGCTGTCGGGCATGGGAAGGACCACGCGATGCCGGCCTCGCGCATCGCGGATGGCGCGGACGATGTCGATCAGGGTCCAGGTCTCCGGCCCGTACAGCTCGAACGTGCGCAGCAGGCTGGCGGCTGGCGTGGCGACCGAGCGGGCGATCGCCTCGGCGACATCGCCGACGTAGACCGGCGCCATTTTCGCCTGCGGCCGCGGCAGCGGAATGACCGGCGCCAGGCGCAGGAGCGCATCGAACCGGCTGACCAGGCCGTCGCCCGGCCCGAAGATGGTGCTTGGCTGGTAAAGCGTCCAGTCCAGCGTGGAGGCCTTGACCAGGGCTTCGGCCTCGCCGCGGGAGCGGAGGTATTTCGATAGTCCCTGGCCGGCCTTGAGCGAACTCATCTGGTGCAGGCGATGGACGCCGGTGGCCTGGCAGGCCTCGATGACGAGCCGCGTCAGCCCCACGTGCGCGCGTTCGAACGTGTGCCGGCCACTCTCGCTGAGGATACCGACGAGGTTGATGACGGCATCCGCGCCGGCGATGTGCCGCCGCAGGGTGGCGGGATCGTAGACATCCGCCGTGACGGTGGTGACCTGGCGTCCCACCGCGCTGTGACGGCGTGCCTCGCGATTGCGGGAGAGCAGCAGGAGGGAATGTCCGTCGGCGGCGAGCCGGGGAATCAGCGTGCCGCCGACGAAGCCGGTGCCACCGAGGATGACGATGCGTTGAGCGTTCATGAGTTCAGCCTAGGCCGCCTGGCGCTCGACGCCAAGCGGATCAGCTCTGGGGTTCCTGAGGGGCCGGGGCGGATGTCGCCTCGGCGGGTGCCGGCTGTGAGACGGCCGGGGCTGTCGGTGGCGTCGGGTGTGTCACCGCGGGTGCCGGACAGGCCACCGGCTTGCGGACGGCGCCCGCCGACGGAAGCGCATACGTGCTGCCGAAGCGGGTCATGCGCGAGCCGATGGGCAGGGCGTTGCCGGTCAGGCGCCAGTCGTAGATCACGGCGAAAGCCATGACGCGAGCGACGTATTCGCGGGTTTCCTTGTAAGGGATGCTGGCGACGAACAGGTCGGGGTCCAGGGTGCCGCGGGCGCTCACCCACTGGTCGACCTTGTTGGGTCCGGCGTTGTACGCGGCGCTGGCCAGCCACGGGGCGCCGTTGTAGCGCGCGGCCATCTGGGCGAGGTAGCGCGTGCCGAGAATGATGTTGGTGGTGGGCTCGTAGAGGCTGTCACCGCCGTTCCAGGCCAGTCCGTTGCGCTTGGCCACCAGCGAGGCCGTGCCGGGCAGCAGCTGCATGAGCCCGCGTGCGTCGGCGCCCGAGCGTGCGTCGGTCATCCATGCGCTCTCGGCGCGGATGATCGCGTAAGCCCACGGCGCCTCGATGCCCGCCTGGCTGGCCTGTTCGACCACGCCGTCCTGGCGTGCCAACGGAAAGCGCTGCTCGTAAAGGCGCAGGGCATCGCCGGACGACAGCGCGAACACCGCGCGGTCGTACCAGCCCTTGCGGAAGGCCAGGTCCACGGCAAGCCGCTGGGTATCGGCGTCGCGTCCGGCCAGCGCGGCCGTCCACTCGCGCCGGGCGTACTTCTGCAGACCCACGGCGTAGAGTTCGAACGCGCGGTCCATGCCCGGCTCCGCCAGCAGCGAAGCCTCGCGGCGCTCGTCGGTGGCCATGGAGGCGGGGCAGATCGCATAGGACGCGTCGAGCCGGTCGGCGGCGAGGAAGCCGAAGTACGTGGCTTCCTGTGCCACGTTCTGGTAGATCGCCCGCGCTTCCGTCTGCCGGTTCAACCGGCCCAGCACCAGTGCGCGGAAATAACGCCACTCGCCGTCGTCTTTCTGCGTGGGCGACAGGGCATCGAGGGCGGTCAGTGCCGCCGGCCAGTCCTGCCTGGCCAGGGCGACGCGCACCCGCCATTCCCGTGTCGCGTCGGTCTGGGCACCCGCCGGCAGCGCGGCCAGCCGATCCAGCGCGGACTCGTCGAAGTCGGTGGCGTGGAACAGCGCGAGGGCGTTGAGGACGGCGCCCTTCTGTTGTTCGCTGAGGGCGAAGCGCGGTGCCAGGGTGGTCCAGGCGCTGTCGGCCACGGTGGACTGCTTGCGGGCCATGCGCTGCAGGGCGAGCGTCACGGCCTGACGGCCGCGCGGTGTATCCGGCCACGTGGCCGCATCGCGTAGTGCGCCGTTGGGATCGTTCAGGGCCTTGGCGATGCGTTGTGCCGCCGCGGCATCGTCGGCCGGCAGCCAGCCTGCCAGCGCGGCGATGGTGCCGCCCTTGCCTGCTTCGGCTGCGGTCTGGATGCGTGTCCACAGGCGATCCGGCGTCAGCAGGCCCTGGTCGTGCGCCGCGCCCAGCACCGGGTCGCAGGCGTCGGGCAGGCTGGCCTTCTTCCATAGGTCAGCCAGGTCGGTCGCGAACACCAGCGGCTCGCCACGGGACAGCTTGGCCTGGAGGGCGAAGCAACTCAGCGCGTCGCCGAGTCCCGGCTGGTACATCGCGGTGAAGGTGGGCCAGTCCTTGCGGCGGGCGAGTTCGGCGAGGAAGTCGCGGCGAAGGTCGCTTGCGGGGATCAGCCCACGATTGGCATTGAGGTAAGCCTCGACGCGTGCGCGATCGAGGGTGCGCAGGTCGTGCTCGAGCGCGGCTGCCTCGAGGTAGGGGAACAATGCGTAGTGTTCGAGGCCCCCGGCCTGGGCACGCCACGCGTCGCCGCCCTGCTGGGCGACGGCATAGGCCTGGCGAAAACGCGCGCGCTCGGCGTCGGTACCCTCGGCCGAGGCGCCCAGCGTGACGGCGAGGCCGCAGGTGGCAAGGGCGAGACCGGCCATGAGGCGAAACGAGCGGACGCTGCGTCGCAGTGCCTTCGGGGCGAAGACCATCGGGATTCCTTCACGGGTGCTTACCCGGTGATTGTAAGCGAAGCCGGTGCGCAGGCTTGATGAACGCCCCGCGCGGGAGGCATCGCGCCCGCGCGCGCGGGTCCGCTAAGCTTGGGCGGTTTCCTCCTTTACGCTCTGGCAACTGGAACGGCATGCCGCCCCATCTCTCCCATGCGCGCCTGGCGCGACCCCTCGCCTGGCTCATCCTTGCCCTGGCCGCCGTCTTCGGCGCGGGGTACTGGTTCGTCCTCGGCCGGCCGATCACCTTGCCGGACTCGCCGACGGCCAAGATCGCCTGCGTGTCCTACGCGCCATTTCGCCTGAAGGGCGAAACGCCGTTCGACATCCATGCGTTCATTCCCCCCGAGCGCATCGACGCCGACCTCAAGGCGCTGTCCACGCGTTTCGACTGCGTACGTACGTATTCGATGGGCCAGGGCCTGGGGGCCGTTCCCGATCTTGCCGGCCGCTACGGCATGAAGGTGCTGATGGGCATCTGGCTGGGCCGCGATCCGGCCGCCAACGAGCGAGAGATCCAACTGGGCCTGGCGGCGGCGCGGCGCGATCACGACAGCCTGCGCGGCATCGTGGTGGGTAACGAGGTGCTGCTACGCGGCGAACTGTCGGAGAAGGAACTGGCTGGCTACATCTCGCGGGTGAACAAGGCCACGGACGTTCCGGTGACCTACGCCGATGTGTGGGAGTTCTGGCAGAAGCATCCCGCGCTGGCCAAGGCGACGGATTACCTCACCATCCACATCCTGCCGTACTGGGAAGACCAGCCGGTGGCGCCCGAAGACGCGGTGCGCCATGTCGCGGACGTGTACCAGAAGATGAAGCGCGAGTTTCCGGGCAAGGCCATCATGATCGGCGAGACCGGCTGGCCCAGCCAGGGCCGCACGCGTCGCGACGCCAGCGCCAGCCTGGTCAACGAAGCGCGCTACATGCGCGAATTCCTGAACTACGCGGCGACGGTGGACATGCCGTACAACGTCATCGAGGCCTTCGACCAGCCGTGGAAGCGCGACCTGGAAGGCACGGTCGGCGGCTACTGGGGCATTTTCGACGTGGATGCCGAACCCAAGTTCGCCATGCAGGGTCCCATCATCGAAGAGCCGCGCTGGACGTGGGCGATCGCGGCGGGCGGCCTGATGGCGCTGGTCTTCCTCGCCGCGGGCGCGGTGCGTCGCCGCTGGCGGGGTGCATCGGGCTGGGTGGCGCTCGCGCTCGCCGGCTTCGCCACGGGCACCGCACTGGCGGCGCACCTGCGGCTGCTGTCGTTCGCCGCGCGCAACGACGTGGAATGGACGGTCGGCATCGTCATCGGGTTGCTGGCGCTGGTCACCACCGTGTCGCTGTCGCGTACCATCGCGGCGCGATTGGCCTCGCCGGTCGATCCTGCCGCGGTGGCGCCGCGTCCCGTGGAGCGGCGGCGCCTCGGCATCGCCTGGTCCGACGTGTTCACGCCGCAGCGTTTCTTCTGGATGTTCGTCCTCACGCTCTACGGCATCCTGCTGGTGTTCAACGGACGCTACCGCGACTTTCCTATCGGCCTGTTCGCGCTGCCGTGCATCGGGTTCCTCGTGCTCGGCGTGCTGCGCACGCGCAACGACACGCCGATGCCCCTGGTGGAGGAACGCCTGCTGGCCGTGTGGTTGCCGCTGCTGGCGGTGGCCGTCGTGGTCCAGGAGCAGGGCGCGAATGCCGTGTCGTGGGGCTGGCTGGTGCTCAACCTGGCAATGGCGCTACCGGTGCTGAGCGCTTGGCGCCGCGCGCGCCTGCCGGCGCCCGATACCGCCGTGTAGGAGCGCACGATGTGCGCGAAAAGCCAACGAAGCGGCGAAGAGGCAAGCCCCCTATCGCGCACATCGTGCGCTCCTACATGGCCCTATTCGGCAGGGCGGGGCGGGTCTGGTCGTATTGCACGCGGACCAGGCGCAGGGCGCCGATCAGCAACGCCAGGGCGCCGCCTTCGTAGCAGTACAGCTGCAGGGCGATGACGCCCAGCGACGCGGCGAGCACGGCGGATACCGTGCTGCGCCAGAACAGGGCGACCAGGGCCATCAGCACGGCGGCGTAGCCGTAGGTGTAGGTCAGGAAGCCCTGCACGATGAGGTTGCGCGTGGTGCACCACCAGGGGCCGTCGGCACCGTCGCACGCGTGTGCCGCGTCGGCGGGTTCGATGAAGCCGTAACGCAACACGGTGGCGGCGAGCGCGACGAGGACGATGACGACCCAGGGCAGGGCGGCGCGCAGGCTGGACTTCATGACGGGCTTATCTCGTGGGGAGGGCGCCGGCGGCTTCTGCCAGCGCGAGCGGCAGGCGGATTTCGGCGGCAAGCGGCAGATGATCGGAGAAGGCACGGGGCAATGTCCATGTCCGGTCCAGCGCGATGTCCGCGGAGGTCAGGATGTGGTCCAGCGCGCGGCGCGGTTTCCAGCTGGGGAAGGTGGGCGTGCTGACCGTCGGTGGCTGCAACGCCGTCTTCTCGAACAGGCGGCGCATCTCGGGCGAAGTGGGCTCGGTGTTGAGGTCGCCCATGAGCACCGCGTGGGGAAACGGGGCCAGTAATTCGGCGATGAAGCCCAGTTGGCCCATGCGCGCCGCCGCGCCCAGCGACAGATGGGCGATGACCACCACCAGCGCGTCGGTGCCGGTGCCGAAACGCACGAACAGCGCACCGCGGCCCTTGATGCGACCAGGCAGGGGGTAGTCGATGACTTCGCTGGGCTCGATCCGACTCAGCAGGCCATTGGCCGAATGCGCCACGCGCGCCATCGGCCGGTTGGGCTGGTGACTCCAGTAAGGCATCCCGGCGGCTTCGGCGATGTAACGGGTCTGGTTGAGGAAGCCGGAACGCAGGCTTCCTGCATCGGCCTCCTGCAGGCCGACCACGTCGAATTCGTGCAGGAGCTGGGCGAGCGAATCGAGGTTGTCGAGCTTGGAGCGCGCGGGCAGCACCGCGTTGACGCTGCGCGTGACGTAATCGCTGTAACGCTGGACGCTGGCGCCGGCGAGGATGTTGCAGCTCAACAGGCGCAGGGTGCGTTCCGGAGCGATGACGGGGGGGGACGTGAAGCGGGTCATGTGTGGGTGCTTTTGGGTCTCGTCCGGCGATAGCGCCAGAGGATGCCCCCCGCCGCGTGAACAGGGGGCATCGGATAGCCTCAGGGCTTACTTGCCGCCCTTGAGTTCCTTGTCGACCAGGTACTTGGTGACGCCGTTGAGCTCGTCGAAGTCCTTGATCTGTGCGCTGCGGTACTTGCCGTCCACGACGACGGTGGGTGTGCCGTCGATGCCCCACGCCTGGATCAGCTTCCCGTCGTCGAGGATGCGCTTGCGGATGGCTTCGTCGTTCGTGGCCAGCTGGATGAATTTCGCCTTGTCCACGCCGTAGTTCTGTGCGTACCAGCCGGCCAGCTCATCGATGGTGCGGATCGGGTAATGGTCCTCATGGATCGCCTTGAACAAGGCGGCATGGGCCTTCTCGGCCACGCCGAGCTGCTTGGCCGCATAGTAGGCCTGCGCATAAGGCAACCAGGCGTCGTTGAACGCCGCCGGGATGACACGGAACACCACGCCCTTGGGCAGCTGCTTCTGCAGGGCTTCCG
This sequence comes from Luteibacter sp. 9135, assembly GCF_000745005.1. Taxonomy (NCBI): domain Bacteria; kingdom Pseudomonadati; phylum Pseudomonadota; class Gammaproteobacteria; order Lysobacterales; family Rhodanobacteraceae; genus Luteibacter; species Luteibacter sp. 9135. The sequence continues at coordinate 1,521,929 of NZ_JQNB01000001.1, forward strand.
CGTACGACTCGTAATGCGCGCAATGCACGCACCCGTATGAGAACACCTCGACGACTTCCACCTTGCCGTCCTTCGGATCCAGGCGTTGCGGCTTGGCGATGGTGACGTACTGCGTGCCGTCGGTGTAGCTGGCCGCGGCAGCGGGGTCGGCCGGCTTGGCGCTGCACGCCGCGGTGAGGGCCAGGCCCACGAAAAGGAGCGATAGACGCTTGAACATGAAGATCTCCGTAAAGGGTCGGGAACGCGGTTACTTGCCCGCGGCTTCCTTGCTGATGAGCCACTGCACCAACTCGATCGACTGGGGATAGCCACCGGCCGTCGCGGCCGTGAAGCGGTATTTTCCGTTCACCACGATGGTCGGCGTGCTATCGACCTCATAGGCGCGGATCAGTTCATCGGCGCGCTTCATCTTCGTGTTGATGGTGAAGGAATTGGCCGTGGCGACGAATTCCTCCGGCTTCACGCCGTACTTCGCGTAAAACTTCGCCACGTCGTCGATGGTCGGCCAGGCCGACTGCGCCTTGGGCTTGTTGGTCTGCTGGTCCATGATGCCGAGCTCGCCGCTCTTGAATACGGCGTCGAACATCGCGTCGTGGCTCTGCTTGTCCACGCCGAACGCCTGCGCGGTGAGATAGGCGCGCTGCAGCAACGGCCAGTTCTCGTCCGGGCGGAACGATGCCGGCGTGTACGTCATGACCGTACCGCGGGGCAGGTCCTTGACCATCTGGTCGACGATGCCGTGGAACTGGAAGCAGGCCGGGCAACCGTACGAAAACACCTCGGTGACCTCGATCTTGCCGGGCGTGCTGGTCGGCTGTGCCGGGTCGATGCGGAAGTACTGCTTGCCCTCCACCCACTTGCCGTCGTCGACGAAGGGCTTGGGCGCAGGGCGCTTGTCGTCCGCTTCGGCGGCGGAGGCGGGGGCTGCCGAAGCGGTGCTGCCCGCGGCGGCGGGCGTGCTCGCCGCGGTCGAGGTGGCGCCGGCCGGCGTGGCCACCGGTGCCGTGGTGGCGGCCGGCGCCGCGGTGGCCGCGGGGGTGGGCGACGGCGTGGAAGCCGCGTCGTGGTTACCGGAGCCGCAGGCGGCAAGGCCCAGCAGTGCCACGCAGAGGAGGGGAAGGCGCATACGCATCGGGGTTCCTTTTCTTACCTTCGAGAACGAGAACGGGCCCGAAGGGGCCCGTTCGATCGTCCAACTTTAACGCCATCAGGGCGTCGCGGGTGCGGCCTGTGTCGGTTCGTTCGTATGCAGGCCCTCGATGTAGCTGGCCACGGCGGCGATATCCTTCTCGTCCAGCTTCTGGGCGATGGTGATCATGATGCGTGCGTGGGGGTCGTCGCTCTGCGCGTTGCCGTCGTGCCAGGCCTTCAGCCGCGACTCGATGTACTTCGCGTGCTGGCTGGTCAGCTGTGGGTAGCGGGCGCCGGGATTGCCGCCGCCATCCGGACCGTGGCAGGCCATGCACGCCGGGATGCCGCGGGCGACATCGCCCTGGCGGTATAGCGTCTCGCCCTGATCCACATAGGCCTGATCTGCTACGCCCGGCAGGGATGCCTTGGTAGCGAAGTAGGCACCGATGTCATGCATGTCCTGCTCGCTGAGCGGCTGGGCGAAGCCCATCATGATCGGGTTCATGCGCTTGCCGGATTTGAAATCGGCCAGCTGCGCGGCGATGTATTGCTCGCTCTGCCCGGCGAGGCGCGGGTATTGCGGATCGCTGGAGTTGCCGTCCAGCCCGTGGCAGGCGCCGCAGGCGGCGGCCTTGCCCTGGCCGGTGGCGGCATCGCCGGGCTTGACCGCGGCGGTGGTGCCGCCGACGGGAGCGGTGGTGGTCTCGGTCGTGGGCATCCCCGGGGTGGCCGGATCGGCGGCGGGATTGGCGCCGGGCTTGGCCGCGGTGCTGGCCGGCGCCGGCGCGGTCGCCGCCTTCGCGGGCGCGGCCGTCTGGGCCGTGGCGAAATTCATGACGAGCATCGCGGTGATGGCAGCGGCGGCGTGCCGAAACTTCATACGTCTCTCCAGGAGGGATGCTTCCGAGTCGGGCGAGCTCCCCAGCGCGCCGCGATCAAAAGATTATGGGGGGCGCGGGAGAGCCCGGTCAAACCGCGTCGGCGCGCGGCTGCGCGCGGTATCGCATACACTGCCCGACCGTCGATCCCCGCCTTCCGGCCAGCCGCACATGTCCTCGAACCCCCTCAACAGTGCCCGCTTCGTGCTGGCCGCCAACGAAATCACCCAGTTGCCCTACGACCAGGGTGCCGAGGTGGCGTTCGCCGGCCGGTCCAACGCCGGCAAGTCCAGCGCGCTCAACGCGCTGACCGGCCACAACGGCCTGGCCCGCACCTCGAAGACCCCGGGACGCACCCAGCTGATGGTGGTGTTCGACCTGGCACCGCTGAAGATCGAGGGCGAGGCGCCGGTGGACGCACGGCTGATCGATCTGCCCGGCTACGGCTACGCCAAGGTGCCCGAAGCCATGCGCATGCACTGGCGTGGCGAGATCGACGCCTACCTGAAGATGCGCCGCAGCCTGCGCGGCATCGTGCTGATCGTGGACATCCGCCACGAACTGAAGGATTTCGACCGCACCATGCTCGCGTTCTGCGCGGCCACCGACCTGCCCTGCCACGTGCTGATGACGAAGGCCGACAAGCTGTCCCGCGGGCAGGCCTCGGCCGCCCTGGAGGCCCTGCGGAAGGATTTCCGGACCAACAACGTGCGTGGCACTGCGCAGGTGTTCTCGTCGCCGGCCAAGACCGGTATCGAGGAGGCGCGCGCCCGCGTCATGGAACTGCTGGCGACGCCGCGCCCGCACGAACTGGTCTAGGCGCGCCCGCGCCCGCCGGCTAGCCCAGTGTGGCCATGAAGGCGCGGCACAGCGCCTCCATGCCCTTCCTGTCCTCGTCGTCGAAACGGGCCACGCGGGGGCTGTCCACGTCCCACACGCCGAACAGGCTGCCGTCGGCCTTCGTCAGCGGCACCACGATTTCCGAATTGGAGGCGGCATCGCAGGCGATGTGGCCGTCGAAGTCGTGGACGTCGCGCACCACCTGGGTCTGCAGGGTCTGTGCCGCCGTGCCGCAGACGCCGCGTCCCAGCGCGATGCGGATGCACGCCGGTTTGCCCTGGAAAGGCCCGACCACCAGTTCGCTGCCGTCGTAGAGGTAGAACCCCGCCCAGTTGAGTTCCGGCACGGCGTCGTAGACCAGCGCGGCGAAGTTGGCGGCGTTGGCGATCACGTTCGTCTCGCCGTGCATCAGGCCCTGGGCCTGTTGCAGCAGTTCCGCGTAAAGCGCGGCCTTGTCCCCGGTGGCGATGGCCTTGGCTTCGAACATGGCGGTTCCCGTTCATTTCGTCATAGGAAGCCGTGTATGGTGCCATGCCATCGATCCCGCAAGGCCGCCCACGCATGTCGCGACATCTCTTCGTCGCCGGTACCGATACCGGCATCGGCAAGACGCACGCCGCCCAGACCCTGGTGCACGCGTTCCGCCAGGCCGGCGAACGGGTCGCCGGGATGAAGCCCGTGGCCAGCGGATCCGGGCGCACGCGGGAGGGCCTGCGTAACCAGGATGCCCTGGACCTGCAAGCCGCCAGCTGGCCACCGCCGCCGTACGCGCTCGTCAACCCACTCGCCTTCGAGGACGCCGTGGCCCCGCACCTCGCCGCGGCCCGCAGCGGTCGCCCGGTGACCTGGCCGCCGCTGGACGCCGCGTTCGAGGCACTGTGCACCGACTACGAGCGCGTGGTGGTCGAAGGCGTCGGCGGCTGGCTGGTGCCGCTCGGCGAGGGCATCTCCGCGGAGGATTTTCCCCGTCGCTGGATGCTGCCCGTGGTGCTGGTGGTCGGTATCCGGCTTGGCTGCATCAACCATGCCCGGCTCAGCGCCCGGGCCATCGCCGCGGACGGCTGCCGGCTCGCCGGGTGGATCGCCAACATCATCGAGCCGACGATGCCGTTGCGCGAGGAAAACATCGATACGCTGCGCGCCTGCCTTCCAGCGCCGTGCCTGGGCGTGCTGCCCTACCGCATCGCCCCGGTGGATGCGGCCAACCTGCTCGACCTGTCGCCGCTGGGCTGACGGCGGCTTCACGCCTGCGGACGTAACAAGGCAGCATGACCACCTACTACCTTTCGGTAAAAGACATGAGCCGGGCCAAGGGCCCGGACCCCGAGCTGTCGTTCCAGGGCATCGGCCCGGACAAGCTCGCCGCCGACATCGCCGCGGCCATGCGCGGTGACGACCTGTTCCAGCGCTGGCGCGCCAAGCAGCCCGAGCCCGACGAGGTCGACCCCAGCCTCGGCGCGGCCGACGGCGCGGCCTCCGCGTCCGGCGAGCTGTCGAACGATCGTACGGATATCCAGCTGACCACCTCGCTGCCCATGCGCCTGGTGAAGCACCGGCTCAACCTGCTGATCGGCTCGAGCTGGGAGCTCCGCGACACCCGCTGAGTCGTTCGCCCTGCAAGGCGGTTGTCCCCGCCGGCCCTGCACCGCTAGAGTCGGCGTTTTGCTCACCGCAGGGGACATCCCGTCATGCCGAAGGTCCGCAGCCTCGTGATCGCCCTTTCGATCGCCCTTACCGCCTCCTGTTCCTCGTCCAACGACGCCGACAAGGCGGCCACGCCGGCCCCCGCAGGCACGTCGCCGTCGAGCCCCGCCGCGGCGACGACCGCTCCAGCCGCCGCACCCGCACCCCACGAGAATCCGCTGCTGGTCGCCAGCACGCTGCCGTTCCATGCGCCTCCGTTCGACAAGATCGCCGACGGCGATTTCCAGCCGGCGATCGAAGAGGGCATGAGGCAGCAACTGGCCGAGGTGAACGCGATCGCCAATGCGACCGAAGAGCCTACGTTCGACAACACCATCGTGGCGTTCGAGAAATCCGGCGTGTTGCTGAAGCGCGCGCAGAGCGCGTTCAACGCACTGACCGGTGCCAATACCAACGACACGTTGCAGAAGGCCGAGGAAAACCTCTCGCCCGAACTGGCCGCGCACACCGATGCCATCTACCTCAACGACACCCTGTTCAAGCGTGTGCAGTTGCTGTACGACAAGCGCGCATCGCTCAAGCTCGATCCCGAGTCGGCGCGCCTGCTCGAGGTGACCTACAAGGATTTCGTGCATGCGGGTGCGAAGTTGTCGGAAACCGACAAGACCCGTCTCAAGGCACTGAACAAGGAAGAATCCACCCTCGGCACGCGATTCACCAACATGCTGCTGGCCGCCAACAAGGCCGGTGCGCTCGTGGTCGACGATAAGCAGTCGCTGGACGGCCTGTCGGACGGTGACATCGCCGCGGCGGCGGATGCCGCGAAGGACCGCAAGCTGGACGGCAAGTACGTGGTGACGCTGCAGAACACCACGCAGCAGCCGGCGCTGCAGGGCATGAACGATCGCGCCACGCGCGAGAAGCTGTTCAAGGCATCGTGGGAGCGTGCCGAACACGGCGACGCCAACGACACGCGCGACACGATCACGCGCATCGCGCAGGTGCGCGCCGAGCAGGCCAGGTTGCTGGGCTTCCCCAATTACGCCGCCTGGCGCCTCGACGACCAGATGGCAAAGACGCCCGCGGCGGCCGAGAAATTCATGGAGCGCCTGGCGCCGGCCGCGGTCGCTCGCGCCCGGCTGGAGTCGAAGGACATCCAGGATGTGATCGACAAGGAAAAGGGTGACTTCCAGGTGCAGGCGTGGGACTGGGACCACTACGCCGAGAAGGTTCGCAAGGCGAAGTACGACCTGGACGAAGCGCAGGTCAAGCCGTACTTCGAGCTGGACAACGTGCTGCAGAACGGCGTGTTCTACGCCGCGAACCAGCTCTACGGCATCACCTTCAAGGAACGCAAGGACATTCCCACCTGGCAGCCTGACATGCGTGTGTTCGAAGTGTTCGACAAGGACGGCACCTCGATGGCGCTGTTCTACTGCGATTACTTCAAGCGCGACAACAAAAATGGCGGCGCCTGGATGAGCAACCTCGTCGACCAGTCCAGGCTGTTCGGCGACAAGCCCGTGGTCTACAACGTGGCCAACTTCACCAAGCCGGCGGCGGGCCAGCCGGCGCTGCTTTCGTTCGACGACGTGACCACGATGTTCCACGAGTTCGGCCACGCCCTGCACGGCATGTTCGCCAACTCGCAGTACCCGTCACTCTCGGGCGCCAACACCCCGCGCGACTTCGTCGAGTTCCCCTCGCAGTTCAACGAGCAGTGGGCCTCCGATCCGAAGGTGTTCGCCAACTACGCCAAGCACTACCAGACCGGCGCGGCCATGCCGGCGGAGCTCGTCGAGAAGATCAAGAAAGCCAAGAGCTTCAACCAGGGCTACGCCATGAGCGAGCTGATCTCGGCCGCCTTGCTCGACATGCAGTGGCACATGCTGCCGGCCAGCGACAAGAAGCAGGACGTCGACCAGTTCGAGGCGGCCGCGTTGAAGAAGGCCGGCTTCACCCTGGCGCAGGTCCCACCGCGCTATCGGTCCAGCTATTTCCAGCACATCTGGGGCAACGGATATGCGGCCGGTTACTACGCCTACCTGTGGACGCAGATGCTCGACTCGGATGCCTTCGAGTGGTTCAAGGAGCACGGCGGCCTGACCCGCGAAAACGGCCAGATCTTCCGCGACAAGATCCTCTCGCGTGGCAACACCGAGGAACTTGGCAAGCTCTACCGCGACTTCCGCGGCAAAGAGCCGTCGATCGAACCGATGTTGCAGGATCGCGGCCTGAAGTGAGCCGCCTGAAGTGAGCGTTCGCGGTGGCGACCCACGACATGGGCGCCACCGCGATGGCATGACCTGAAACGTGGTCAGCGTGACTTGATGTAGGGGTTGCACTCCGCCGCGACGGTCGCTTCATATCCGACCCATGGCCGGTGGGGCTCAAGGTTCCAGGTCGGCTTGTTCCGCGCGATCGTGAGGTGGCAGGTCAACTGATCGATCATTCCTTTGACGTTCTTCCACCGATCCTTCGCCGGATCGGGCGGCCCGCCGAACGTTTCGGGATCGCCGAATTTCTTCACGATCTCGTAGAACATGTTCGGGGTCTCATCCGCCTGGATTGCCCGGCCACACTTCGTATGATGGGATGCCCGTCGTGATTTGCATGTCCGTTCCTTCGGATCATGGGAGGGTGTTGGACGGCGGCTTGTGCTACGTCGCCGTGTCCTGTTTTGCGCGGAAACCTAGGGTGTGAGGCACAGGCTCTCGATGCGCAGCAATCCGCCACGCCAGACCAGCCCGTGGACCTCGCGCAGGGGCTCGGCCCGGTACTCCACGATCGTGATCAGCCGGCCGCCGTTCCCACCCTGGTAGCCGCGCACGGGGCGCCGCTGGATATGGATCGTCTGCACCTCCTCGAAGGCACCGTGACGCCAGCTGAGGAAGCCCAGGTGCGCCTCCGCGCCGGTGGATTGCACCTCGCAGCGCACCGTGCCGTACGCCTGGCGAAGCAGCAACCGGCAATCGTTGCGCGCGCCGCGGATGCCGGTCAGCACCATGCGATCGCTATCGGCTTCCAGCATGGCGCCAGCGTCGCCGGTAAGGATCACCAGGTGCATGAGATCACGACGTCCCTGCGGCGGGATCACACCCTCCTGTGCGCTGGCCAGCGCGTCCGTGACGGGCTCGTCGGCCAGGATGCCAAGTCGGGGTCCGACCAGATCGCGCGGGGATATCGAGGGGCCCTGCCCGCTCCTTGCGGACGTGGCGACGGCTTTGGATACCTGCAGGGCAGGCATGATCGGAACCACTGACTGCAACGTCATGTTGCGGCCCTCCCGGTGTGGGTGGGCGTCGGGTTCCGGCCGACGCTATTTGAAGGGGTAACCTCCGCACCCAGCATAGCCCGATGCTAACGACTGCGTGCACTCGGCGCGCATAACGAAAAAAGGCCACGTCCGTCTCCGGACATGGCCTAGGTGTGGTACGTGCCGAAATCGCGTGACGATAAAGGCGACCGGGCGGTTACTCCCCGATAGTCAGCAGCGACGCATTGCCGCCGGCTGCCGTCGTGTTGACCGTGAGCGTACGCTCACCGGCGAAGCGCAGCAGGTAGTGCGGGCCACCGGCCTTCGGACCGGTGCCGGACAGGCCTTCGCCGCCGAACGGCTGCACGCCGACCACCGCACCGATCTGGTTGCGGTTGACGTAGCAGTTGCCCACGCGGGCGTGGCTGGAGATGTAATCGATGGTGTCGTCGATACGGCTGTGGATGCCGAGCGTGAGGCCGAAGCCGGTGGCGTTGATCTGGTCCACCACCTTGGCCAGGTCGGCGCCGTGCCAGCGGATCACGTGCAGCACCGGCCCGAAGATCTCGCGGGTCAGCATGTCCAGCGACGGGATCTCGTAGGCACGCGGTGCGAAATAGGTGCCGTGCGCGGTGGACTCCGGCAGTGCCACTTCGCCGATCTTTTTCGCTTCACGGTCCATGCGTGCGGCATGGTCGACCAGGATGGTGCGAGCGTCCTCGTCGATGACCGGGCCGACGTCGGTCGAGAGCAGGCCGGGGTCGCCGACCTTCAGTTCGGCCATGGCGCCTGCCAGCATCGCGATGACCTTGTCGGCGATGTCTTCCTGCACGAACAGCACGCGCGCCGCGGAGCAACGCTGGCCGGCGGACTGGAACGCCGAGGCGATCACGTCCTTGACGATCTGCTCGGGCAGGGCGGACGAGTCGGCGATCATCGCGTTCTGGCCGCCGGTCTCGGCGACCAGCGCGGCGATGGGCGCATTGCGTGCGGCGAGCGCGCGGTTGATCGCCCAGGCGGTGTCGGTGGAGCCGGTGAAGGCCACGCCGGCCACGCGGGGGTCGCGGGTGAGCGCGGCACCGACCGTGGCGCCATCGCCCGGCAGGTACTGCAGGATGTCGGTCGGCACGCCGGCGGCGTGCAGCAGCTTGACCGCGGCGTGGCCGATCAGCGAGGTCTGCTCGGCCGGCTTGGCGATCACGGCGTTGCCTGCCGCCAGCGCGGCGGCCACCTGGCCCAGGAAGATCGCCAGCGGGAAGTTCCATGGGCTGATGCAGACGAACACGCCGCGGCCGTTGAGGAACAGCTGGTTGCTTTCGCCGGTGGGGCCCGGCAACTGCTCGGGCTGGCCGAACAGGCGGCGGGCCATGGTCGCGTAGTAGCGCAGGAAGTCGGCGGCCTCGCGGATCTCGGCAATCGCATCCGGCAGGCTCTTTCCCGCTTCGCGCACGCACAGCGCGATGAACTCGGCGCGGTTGTGCTCCAGTTGCTCGGCGGCATGCTCGAGAATGGCGGCGCGGCTGGCGGCCGGCAGGCGATCCCAGCCCGGCTGCGCCTTCACGCCCGCGGCCAGCGCCTTGTCGACCAGCGCCGGGTCGGTGTTTTCCACCGTACCGATGATGCGACGACGGTCGGACGGGTCGGTGACCTCGGTCTTCGTGCCGGCGGCGGCGCCACCGGCGACCAGCGGGGCCGCGGCCCAGGGGCCGCTGTGGCGGTTGACGGCGTCGGCGAGCTCGTTCAGCTCGTTGTCGTTGGCGAAATTCATGCCCATGGAATTTTTCCGGAGTTCGCCGTACAGGTTGACCGGCAGGGGAATGCGGGGGTGGGGAATGGAGCTGAAGGCGCGCACCGTCTCGCACGGGTCGGCGACCAGGTCGCGCACCGGTACGCTCTCGTCCACCACGCGGTTGACGAAGCTGGTGTTGGCGCCGTTCTCGAGCAGGCGGCGAACCAGGTAGGGCAGGAGGTCCTCATGGCTGCCCACCGGCGCATACACGCGGCAGGGCACGTTGAGCTTGTCCTTGCCGATCACCTCCGCGTACAGGTCCGCACCCATGCCGTGCAGGCGCTGGTTCTCGTACGGGCGGCCCTTGGCGATGTGGTGGATGGCGGCGATGGTGTGCGCGTTGTGCGTGGCGAACTGCGGGTACACCGCGTCGCCGCCGGCGGCGAACAGGCGATGCGCGCAGGCCAGGTAGGAGACATCGGTGTTCGGCTTGCGCGTGTACACCGGGTAGCCGGACAGGCCGTTTTCCTGCGAACGCTTGATCTCGGCGTCCCAGTAGGCACCCTTCACCAGCCGCACGAACCAGCGACGGCCGTTGGCACGGGCCTTCTCGGTCACCCAGTCGATCACAAACGGGGCACGCTTCTGGTACGCCTGGATGACGATGCCCAGGCCGTTCCAGCCTTCCAGCGACGGATGCGCGAAGACGTCGCCGATGATGTCCAGCGACAGTTCAAGGCGGTCGGTTTCTTCCGCGTCCACGGACAGGGCGATGCCGTTCTTGAACGCCAGTTCGGACAGTTCGAGCAGTTTGGCGCCCAGTTCGACCCGTGCGCGTGCCCGGTTGGCCACTTCGTAGCGCGGGTGCAGCGCCGACAGCTTGACCGAGATCGACGGGGCCTCGAGGTTGTTCGGGAACGGGCCGCGGCCACCGAGCGCGTTGATCGCGTCACGGTAGTCCTGCTGATAGCGCTCCGCCGTGGCCTGGGTCAGCGCCGACTCGCCGAGCATGTCGTACGAGTAACGGTAGACCGCATGCTCCTTTTCGGCGGAACGGTCCAGGGCTTCCTTGATGGTCCGCCCCATCACGAACTGGTGCCCCATGATCCGCATGGCCTGGCGCACGGCCAGGCGCACCACGGGCTCGCCGGCACGGCCGACCAGGCGGCGCAGCGCGGAGGTGAAGTCGTGGCGCGTTTCCTCCGCCAGATTGACCAGGTGGCCGGTGAGCATCAGGCCCCAGGTGGAGGCGTTGACGAACACGGATTCGCTCTGGCCCAGGTGTTTCTTCCAGTTCGCGTCGCCCAGCTTGTCGCGAATGAGCTTGTCGGCCGTGGCCTTGTCGGGGATGCGCAGCAGCGCCTCGGCCACGCACATCAGCAGCACGCCCTCTTCGGAGGACAGGTCGTACTGGCGCATGAAGGATTCGACGGCGCTCTGGTCCTTGGCGCGGGCGCGTACCCGGGTCACCAGGCCGGCGGCCACGTCGATGACGTGCTCGCGCTCGGTCGGCGGCAGGGTAGCCTGGGCCAGCAGGTCGTTCACGGCCTCGGTTTCGTCGCGCAACCAGGCGGACGTGATACGCGCGCGCGCCGGCTCGGCGCCGGTGGGGAGTTCGGGACGGAGGATCTGTGGGTTCACGGAGGGGATCGGGGCGAGGGGGAACGCCTATTGTAAGGGAGGCCGATGCGCCATGTGTGTTGCGCTGCGGGGCCCGCCGGCGTGGCACCCCTGCGACATCGCGCCGCTTCCCAACCTTGCCGCTTACTGGCTACCGCCCTATCATCCCAACGTTCAAGGCACGCGACGACTTCCATGATCGTGCTTCGACCGAATGCCGTGGGCGGGCCGCGCGTGTTGTGGCTCCGGCCCAACCGGGCGCTGGACCGGCGCGGTCTTCGGCGGGTCGTGGTGGGCCTGGCGGCCCTGGCGCTGGCAACGGCGTCGCTCGGCGCGTGGCAAGGGAATGTGTTCGCCCCCGTGTTCGCCCTGGCGGAGTCGTTCGTCGTCGGGTTCGCGCTTGGCGCAGCCTGGCGGGCCGGCGGCAAGGGCGAGCGCATCGTGGTGGGGGCCGACACGCTCGAAGTGCGTGCGGTGCCGGGTCGTCGGGTCGTCCGTTTCCAGACACACTGGGTACGGGTAGGGTTGGCTTCGGGAAACGGGCGGCAGCGCCTGTTGCTCGCGTCACATGGGAACGAGCTCGAAATCGGCGCCTTCCTGGGGGAAGAGGAAAGGGTCGAGGTGTCCAGGAAACTCATGGTGCTGCTGTCCGAAGTCTCAGGCCAGACGCGCAGGTAGGTTCACTAAAGGTGCAAGAAATGACATCTGGCGGCATCGGACGATGGAAGGCGGCGTGCGTGGCTAGTGCCCTCGCCCTGTTCGGCGGGGCGGCATGGGCCAACCCGGAACCGAACCAGCTCAACATGACCAAGGGGGTCAGCGAGTGGTCGCCCTATGCCATGCACATGGTGGCCCTGTGGGTCTGCGTGGTCATCGGCATCATCGTCTTCGGCGCGATGTTCGTGGCGATGTTCCGCTTCCGCAAGTCGCGCGGTGCCGTGGCCGAGAAGTGGTCGCACAGCACCCGGCTGGAGATCGTCTGGACGGTCATCCCCGTCATCATCTTGGTCTTCCTGGCCAACCTGGCCACGGGGGGCCTGACCTCGTTCGCCGACACCACCGGCGCCGAGATGACCATCAAGGTCACCGGTTACCAGTGGAAGTGGCGCTACGACTACGTCGACTACAAGGGCAAAGGGGTGGACAAGGTCGGCTTCATGTCCAAGCTGGAAGAAACCTCGGACCGTACCCGCCAGCTTCGTTCCAACCTCGACCCGGGCAAGATCCAGGTCGACGGCTACCAGACCTACCTGCTCGACGTGGACAAGCCGCTGGTGGTCCCCGTGCACACCAAGATCCGCTTCATCATCGTCGGCGGCGACGTCATCCACTCCTGGTGGGTGCCGGCGCTGGGCTGGAAGATGGACGCCATTCCGGGCATCGCCAACGCCGCCTGGACCAACATCAAGGAGCCGGGTGTGTACCGCGGCCAGTGCGCCGAACTGTGCGGCCAGGACCACGGCTTCATGCCGATCGTGGTCAAGGCCGTGCCCAAGGCGGAATTCGAACAGTGGCTGGCGACACAGGAAGACGAGGCACGGGTCCGCAAGGCCGCCGCGACCGCCCAGAACGCCCCCGCCCCGGTCCCCCAGGGTTAACCCGCTCAAGCATTCGGTAGAGGTTCAAGGTTATGGCCCACGCAGCCACCCACGACCACCACGATCACCACGGGGCCCCGAAGGGGTTCTTCCAGCGATGGGTGATGTCCACCAACCACAAGGACATCGGTACGCTGTACCTGATCTTCTCGCTGACGATGTTCTTCATCGGCGGCGCCTTCGCGATGGTCATCCGCGCGGAGCTGTTCAAGCCGGGCATGCAGCTGGTGCAGCCGTATTTCTTCAATGAAATGACGACCATGCACGCGCTGGTGATGATCTTCGGCGCGATCATGCCGTCGTTCGTCGGTCTGGCCAACTGGATGATCCCGCTGATGGTGGGCGCGCCGGACATGGCCCTGCCGCGCATGAACAACCTCTCGTTCTGGATCATGCCGTTCGCGTTCATCCTGCTGCTGTCCACCCTGTTCATGCCGGGCGGCGGCCCTGCCGGCGGCTGGACCATGTACCCGCCGCTGTCGCTGCAGGGCGAGTCCATCGCGTACACCATCTTCGCCATCCACCTGATGGGCATCAGCTCGATCATGGGTGCGATCAACATCATCGCCACCATCCTCAACATGCGCGCACCCGGCATGGACCTGCTGAAGATGCCGGTGTTCGTGTGGAGCTGGCTGATCACGGCGTTTCTGCTGATCGCGGTGATGCCGGTGCTGGCCGGCGCGGTCACCATGCTGCTGACCGACAAGTACTTCCATACCAACTTCTTCAATGCCGCCGGCGGCGGCGACCCGGTGCTGTTCCAGCACATTTTCTGGTTCTTCGGGCATCCCGAGGTCTACATCATGATCCTGCCGGCGTTCGGGATCATCTCCGAGATCATCCCCACCTTCGCCCGAAAGCCGATCTTCGGCTACCGCGCCATGGTGTTTGCCATCGCCTCCATCGCCTTCCTCTCGTTCATCGTCTGGGCGCACCACATGTTCGCCGTGGGCCTGCCGATGGGCGCGGAGATCTTCTTCATGTACGCCACGATGCTCATCGCGGTGCCCACGGGGGTGAAGGTCTTCAACTGGGTGTCGACGATGTGGGGCGGCTCGATGACCTTCGAGACGCCGATGCTGTTCGCCATCGCGTTCGTCATCCTGTTCACCATCGGCGGTTTCTCCGGCCTGATGCTGGCCCTGGCGCCGGCGGACTTCCAGTACCACGACACCTATTTCGTCGTGGCCCACTTCCACTACGTGCTGGTGACCGGCGCCGCGTTCTCGATCATGGCCGCCGCGTACTACTGGATGCCCAAGTGGTCGGGCAACATGTACAGCGAGACCTGGGGCAAGATCCACTTCTGGTCCAGCGTCATCTCGGTCAACGTGCTGTTCTTCCCGCAGCATTTCCTCGGCCTGGCCGGCATGCCGCGCCGCATTCCCGATTACAACGTGGCCTTCGCCAACTTCAACATGATCAGCTCGATCGGCGGCTTCTGGTTCGGCGCCTCGCAGCTGATCTTCCTGGGCGTCGTGGTGCACTGCGTGTTCTTCTCGAAGAAGCGCGCGGCCGACCGCTCGTGGGAAGGGGCCCGGGGCCTGGAGTGGACCGTGCCGTCGCCGGCGCCGTTCCATACCTTCGACGTGCCGCCGGTCATCCACGACGATGAACTGGCCCACGGCAACACGGAACACTGATCGATGCAGGGCGTCACGGACATCGCCATGGAGGCGCGCCGCCGGCGCGCCCGCAGGACGGCCCTGATCGCGGGCGGCTTCGCGATCGCGGTCTTCCTCCTTTCGATCGTACAGATGCTCCGGGTCTGATCGGCTAACACGCGACATCCACGGGAAACCACCATGGGTCACCAGCAACAAGACGTCTACTTCGTACCGAGCAAGAGCTACTGGCCGATCGTGGCCGCGGTGTCCATGTTCGTGACGGTGTTCGGTGCCGCGCACTGGCTGAATGCGCAACCCGGTGAGGGCAGCACGTTCGGCAAGCCGCTGTTCTTGATCGGCATCGTGATGATCCTGGGCATGTTCTTCGGCTGGTTCCGCTCGGTGATCCGCGAGTCGCTGGCAGGCAACTACAACAGCCAGGTGGATCGCTCGTTCCGCATGGGCATGATGTGGTTCATCTTCTCCGAAGTGATGTTCTTCGGCGCGTTCTTCGGCGCCCTGTTCTACGCGCGCATCTTCTCGGTGCCCTGGCTGGGCGGCGAAGGCCATGGCGTGCTCACCCACCAGTTCGTCTGGCAGGGTTACGAGGCATCGTGGGGCGCCAACGGCGGTGGCGGTCCGCAGAAGATCGGTGGTTCGTTCCAGACCATCGCCGCCTGGGGTCTGCCGCTGCTCAACACGCTGATCCTGCTGTCATCGGGCGTCACCATCACCATCGCGCACCACGCGCTGAAGGCCGGTCATCGCAAGCCGCTGCTGATCGGGCTGGGCGCCACCGTGCTGCTGGGCTGCCTGTTCCTGTGGTTCCAGGCGCACGAGTACGCGGAAGCGTACGAGCACTTCAACCTCACGCTGGGCAGCGGTGTCTACGGCGCCACGTTCTTCATGCTCACCGGCTTCCACGGCATGCACGTGACGCTGGGCACGATCATGCTGGCGATCATCTGGTTGCGCTGCGCCAAGGGTCACTTCAGCAAGGACGACCACTTCGGCTTCGAAGCCGTGGCCTGGTACTGGCATTTCGTCGACGTGGTCTGGCTGGCGCTCTTTCTCTTCGTCTACGTGCTCTAAGAAAGCGCTGACACGTTTGTCGGCGCTGCCCTGACGGCCTTGGCGTAAACCTCGCTCTAAACTCTCCGTGCGCCTTCATGACGAAGGCCGCCCTCAGCCCACGGAGAGTACCCATGACACGGAACGTCACCGCGCGCCTGTCGCGCTGGTCCCTGATCCTGCTTTCGCTCGGCTTGGCTTCGGGCGTAGCCGCTGCCGAAGCGCCCCTGCTGTCCTCGGCCAGCGACGCGCGTTTTCGCGCCGTCGGCCTGATCGATGCGCCCGACGGCGGCACCTGCACCGGCGCCATCGTCGCCGGGTCCGAGTCTCCCTACGGCAGCCGTCCAGCCTTGCTGCTCACGGCGGGTCACTGCGTGCTCGGGCGGGAGCTCGTCCCCAACCAGGTGCTGGTCGACGAAGCCGCCCCGTCCGGTTACCGCTTCACCCCTGCATATTTCCAGGACGCGCAGGCCGTGCACCGGCCCGTCGGCGTCGAGCGCATCCTGTACGCCACGACGAAGGGCATGGATATCGCGGTACTTCGCCTGTCGGTGTCCTATGGCGACCTGGCCGCCACGGGCATCACCCCACTGGTTCCGTCCGCGCCCGGCATCATCGGCACGCTCCCGGTGGATCTGCCGCAGATTCCCGCCAACGACGTACCGCTCGACGAACGGTTCCTGCGCCTGTCCACCTGCGAGGCCAGCGAGCCGGTACGGCTGTTCGAGGGTGAGCGCTTCTTCCTTCGTGAATCGGCTACCGACTGCACGGGCGTCGCGGGCGGCTCGTCCGGTTCGCCGGTGCTGCGCCGTGGCACCTCGCAGATCGTGGGTGTACTCGGTACGATGGTCGACCCGCGCTTCGACGGTTGCGGTTTCGACCGTCCATGCGAATTGACCGGCAGGCAGCCGTTCTCGCGTGTGGGAGCCAGCTATCTGAGCCTTGTGGCCCCCCTGCGCCATGCCTTGCTTGCCAGCGGCGACTGGAACCCGCAGTGGCTGGACACTGGCAGCGGCGTGGCCCTGCAACGCACCATCGGCCAGTACACGCGCAGCGAGGTCGTGGAAGAAGGCGAGGTCTCGCCCGCCCGCTGGGGTATCGTGGTCAGCGACGACACGCGCTGGATTCGCTATAAACACGGCGATGCGTCCACCACGGACTGCGCCAGCCTCGACGGGTACAGTGCCCCGGCGCTCGCGCGCGAGCAGCCGATGGACCGGCTTCCGGTCGGACCGGCGGAAGGCGTCTACGCCATGTGTGTCCTGGGCCAGCTCGATATCGACAACGACTGGCAGTCGCCGGAGCGCGCGAGTGTGATGTTGCGCGTGATCGACGACACCGCGCCGACCGCCACGCCACGGCCCTCCGTTCACAACGAGAGCGACGCCGCCTGGATCGTCAAGATCCACAGCCCGTACGTGTCGCCGCCCATCGTCAAGGTTGGCCGGCTCCATGCCACGGACTGTAACGACGAAGGCAACTATCGCGAACTGCCGTCGCTGTTCCTCAGCCTGCCCAAGTCCAAGGGTCCCCTCCGTGTCTGTGTGAAGGGCTCCGACGAAGCGGGCAACGTGTCGCCGGTGGGTACCCTGCACCTGCTGCCACCCGCGGCCGACTGATCCGGTGGTCTAACGCAGGAAGAGACGGTAGGCCGGATTGTCCGTCTCTTCCCGGTACGGGTAGCCGAGGCGATCGAGGAAGCACGTCAGTTCCCGATCGTCCCCGGCGCCCGCTTGAATGCCGACCAGGGTCGAACTGTAGTCGGCGCCCTGGTTCCGGTAGTGGAAAAGGCTGATGTTCCAGCTGGGCGACATGGAGCGCAAAAAACGCATCAAGGCGCCGGGGCGTTCGGGGAAGGCGAAGCGAAACAGGCGTTCGTCGTGCGCTGCAGCGGATCGGCCACCCACCATGTGGCGGATATGCTGCGTGGAAAGTTCATCGTTACCCAGGCCGACCACGGCGAATCCTGCCGCTTCGAACACCGCGGCCAGCGCCGCTTCTTCGGCGGGCTCATCGATCTCCACGCCCACGAAGATCCGTGCACGGTCGTGGCTGTCCATCCGGTAGTTGAATTCGGTGACGTTACGGTTGCCGACCAGTTCGCAGAAGTGCAGGAAGCTGCCGCGTTCCTCGGGGATGCTCACCGCGAACAGCGCCTCGCGCGATTCACCCACCGCTGCACGCTCGGCGATGAATCGTATCCGGTCGATATTGAGGTTGGCCCCGGACACGATGGCCACCAGCGTCAGCTTTGCAGGATGTGCATCGGCCACATGTCGCGCCGCGTAACGACGCGCGCCGGCGACCGCGAGGGCACCCGCGGGTTCCACGAAACGCCGTGTGTCCTGGTAGATGTCCTTGATGGCGCGGCACACCTCGTCCGTGTCGACCAGGATCACCTCGTCCAGGTAGGCCTTGCACAAGCGGAAGGTTTCCTCACCCACCAGTTTCACGGCCGTGCCGTCCGAGAACAGCCCGACGTCGGATAGCTCGAGCCGGTGGCCGGCGTCGATCGAGCGCGCCATGGCACAGGAATCCTGCGTCTGTACCCCGACGACGCGGATGTCGGGTCGCAGGGCTTTTACATAGGTGGCGATGCCGGCGGCGAGACTGCCGCCCCCGATCGGCACGAAGATCGCGTCGATGGGTCCCTGGTGCTCACTCAGGATTTCCATCGCCACCGTGCCCTGCCCGGCGATGACATCGGCATCGTCGAACGCGGGTATGAAGGTCATGCCGCGTTCGCTTTGAAGCCGCACGGCATGGCCGTAGGCGTCGCTATAAGAGTCGCCGGCCTTGATGACCTGCACGGTGGGGCCGCCAAAGCGGCGCGTGGCGGCCACCTTCACCTGCGGCGCCGTCTCAGGCACGACGATGACAGCAGGAATGCCCAGCTTCGCCGCCGACCAGGCCACGCCCTGGGCATGATTGCCCGCGGACGCGGTGATGATGCCGCGGGCCAGCACCTCGGGAGAGAGCCGGCTGATCCGGTTATAGGCGCCACGCAGCTTGAACGACGACACCGGTTGTGTGTCCTCGCGCTTGAGCAGGATGTCGTGTCCCAGTTGCTCGGACAGCACCGTGGCGTGCTGCAGCTCCGTCCGCCGAGCCACGTCATAGACGCGCGCGGTGAGGACCAGGCGGAGGTAATCCGAGGCATCGCGAAGCGGTTCGTCCTGGCTGGCCTGGCGTGTTGCTAGTAGGGACATGCGGTACATCTCCGGACGATGCGTTTTTCCGGAGGCGGTCATGAAAAACCCGCCTCGGTAGGGCGGGTTGTCGGTCACCTTGCGCGCGTGATTCAACCCACCATCAGGGGATGGCGATGCTAATCAGCGTAATGAGGGCCACGGCGCGGTTCATGGCTCGATCCTCGCGCGCAGTTGCCGACCTGTCAACCAACACGCTCGGGAGCCTTGGGTATTCGTCATTGACGCATGTACGTCATTGACGCACGATTCGATCATCGCGTCAGGGAGCTTTGCCGTGAACACCTTCTATGAAGACTTGCTGGAAAGCGTCCAGGAAATGGACGGCATCCTCCGTGGCAAGCGGAAGGCGTCGCGCGTGTTCCACGTCGATCCGGCCTCCATCCGGCAGCTGCGCGAAACCACGGGTCTGTCCCAGGCGAAGTTCGCGCTGCTGCTGGATGTCGACGTGGGTACGCTGCGTAACTGGGAGCAGGGGCGGCGTGCGCCTACCGGCCCGGCCCGGGCGCTGTTGCGCGCCATCGGCAAGGACCCCCACAACGTCCTGGCCGCCCTGGCCTGATCGTCCTTGCGGCACCGATTGCCGCACCGCGCCTTGGCCCCCCGGCCACGCGCGCTAGAATTGACCGACCCCGTGGGGGTGCAGCCACCCCATGAAGATGCCCAGCGCCACCATGGCGATGAGCAGCAACGAAAGTCCGATCCGGCGGGTGAGCGCCCATACGGTGCGCTTGCTCTGGCCCTTGTCGGTCATCATGAAGAACAGGGCCTGCCCGAGGTTGAACAACACCACGAGCAGCAGGATCACCAGCGCATATTTGTAGATGGTTTCCACGTGAAGGCTCCGCGCCCTATCGACAATTCGAGTATAGCGGTGGCCACGGGGCGTCTTGCATGACTTTCCTGCGCCGCCCGACGTGGTTCGCTGTCGCACTCACGCTGGTGGGTGTGCTCGCGTTCGTGCGGCTGGGCATATGGCAGCTGGACCGCGCCGACGAGAAGGACGAACTGCTGCGGCGCTACGCCGCATCCGCCTCGGCGGGCGTGGAAGCCTTCGGTCCCGCCGCCGCACAGCCGCCGGTGGATCGTTATCCCCGGTATGCGGTGAGCGGCAGCTTCCTGCGCGGTCACTATTACCTGCTGGACGACCAGACCCATGCGGGCCGGGTGGGCGTGCATGTGTACGCGCCCTTCGCTCCCGAGGGCAGCGTGCCGTGGCTGCTGGTCGATCTCGGCTTCCTGCCGAAGGAGGGGGGTGGCAACCCGCGGCTGCCGCCGCTTCCCGCCGGCCCCACCACGCTGCGCGGGCTCTATGTGCCGACGCCCGGTGTCGGGGTAAGGCTCGGGGGCGACCGCCTGCCGGAGCAGCACGGCGCCGAAAAGACCATGGTCTATGTCGACCTCGCCGAGATCGGCCATGACCTGGGGCGCGCGCTGTATCCTCGCGTCCTTCTGCTGGATGCCGATCCGGCCAGCATCTACACCCGCGACTGGACCCCGGGGTTCATGCCGCCGGCCCGCCACCGCGCCTATGCCTTCCAGTGGTTCACCTTCGCCCTCGCGGCGGTGGTGATCTTCGTCCTCCTGCATCGCAAGCGACGCCCGAACCGGCCCCCGTCTTCATGACCGATCCGAACGTATCCCCCCGCACGCCCGGCACCGGCCGGTTCAAGCTCGTGCTGATCATGCTGGTGTTCCTGGCGCCGATCGCCGCGGCCGGACTCCTTACGCTCAGCGGCTGGCAGCCGGAAGGCAAGGGCAACGGACGCCCGATCGTTCCGCAGCGCAGCGTCGCCGATGTCCATGTCGATGTCGCCGGGCGACCGTGGGCCTGGCGCGACAGCGAGCCGCGCCTCACGCTGGTCGCGTTGCCCGGCCCGGGGTGCGCGGCGCAATGCCTGCAGACGCTGGCCCTGATGCGCAACGCCCGTATCGTGCTGAACCGCAACGCCGATCGCCTGCGCCTGCTCTACCTCGGCACGCCACCCATGGCGCCTGGCGCGGAGGGCGTCATGTCTGACTGGGCGATCGGCACCGATGCCGCGAAGGCCTTCGACAGCTTCCGCCCCACCGAGCCGGACACGGTCGCCGCCGTGCTGGTCGAATCCAATGCCACCGCCCTGTCCTGGTATCCCGCGGGCTTCGACCCGAGCGGGCTGCGCAAGGACATGCAGAAGGTGATCCGCTGATGTCCTCCCGCGCCTTGAAAACCCTGCGCATGCTGGCCCTGCTGGCGGCCTTGTTCGCGTTCTGCATCGTGATGTTCGGTGCCTTCGTGCGCCTGTCCAACGCTGGCTTGTCCTGCCCGGATTGGCCGACGTGCTACGGCAAGGCCACCTGGCCCGGCCACGCCCAGGACATCGCCCGCGCCAACGAGGCCTTCCCGGATCGGCCCTACGAGACGCACAAGGCATGGCGTGAGCAGGTGCATCGTTTCCTCGCCGGCAGCCTCGGCTTCATGGTGCTGGCCATCGCGGTAATGTCGGCGTGGCGCCGGCGCATGGCGGTGGTCGCCGTGCTGGCCTCGGCGGTGTTCGCCGCCGCCGGCGTGGCCATGTACATGCGCGGGGCCTACATGGTGTCCTCGTTGCTGTCCGCGCTGGCCATCGCGTTGCCGCTGGTCGCCGCGGCCACGCTGAGGCGTCCCGGTGCATGGCGCATCGGTGTAGCGGCGCTGGCGGTCATCATCTTCCAGGCCATGCTGGGCATGTGGACGGTTACCCTGCTGCTCAAGCCGATCGTGGTGATGGGCCACCTGCTCGGCGGCCTTGCCACGTTCGCGCTGCTGGCCTGGGCTGCCTTGCGCTGGTGGCGTGTCGGCACACCGGACGATCGCTTCGCCGCGCTGCGCACGCCGGTCGCCGTCGGTATCGCGGTGCTGGTCTGCCAGATCGCGCTGGGTGGCTGGACCAGTTCCAACTACGCGGCGCTGGCCTGCGGCACGGACTTCCCGCAGTGCCTCGGGCAGTGGTGGCCGCAGACCGACTTCCCGCAGGCGTTCGTCCTGTGGCGCGGCATCGGCGTGAACTACGAGGGTGGCGTGCTCGACATGGCCGCGCGCAGTGCAATCCAGATGGCGCACCGCATCGGTGCGCTGGTCACCTTCCTCTACCTGGGCTGGCTGTCGCACCGGTTGGCGCGTGGCGGCCTGCGCAAGGTCGGCATCGCCGTGGCGGTGGTGCTGGTAGCCCAGGTGCTGCTGGGCATCGGCAACGTGCACCTGGGCCTGCCGTTGCCGGTGGCCACGGCGCACAATGGCGTGGCCGCACTGCTGCTGTTCACGCTGCTGACCGCGCTGGCCAGCACGCAGCGACTGCCTGTCACCCCGGAGTTCCCGTGAGCAAAGCCGCGCAATATTTCGAGCTGACCAAGCCGCGCGTCGTCGCGATGCTGGTCTTCTGCGCCGTCATCGGCATGTTCCTGGCCGTGGATGCCGACGGCCGCCGCGTGCTGCCGACGTGGCATGCGGCGTTGTTCGGCACGCTGGGCATCTGGCTGGCGTCCGCATCGGCGGCCGCGTTCAACCACCTGATCGACCAGCGCATCGACAAGCTGATGGCGCGCACCTCGCACCGCCCGCTCGCGACCGGCCAGCTCACCCCGATGCAGGTGTTCGTCTTCGCCATGACACTGGGCATCGTATCGATGCTGGTGCTGGTGTTCCTGGTGAATATGCTGACGGCAGTGCTGACGTTCTTCTCGCTGATCGGCTATGCGGTGGTGTACACCGCCTACCTCAAGCGCGCGACGCCGCAGAACATCGTGATCGGCGGGCTGGCCGGCGCCGCGCCGCCGATGCTGGGCTGGACGGCGGTCACGGGCTCGTTGCATCCCTTCGCGCTGCAATTGCTGCTGATCATCTTCGTGTGGACGCCGCCGCACTTCTGGGCGCTGGCGATCTTCCGCGTCGACGATTACTCACGCGCGCAGGTGCCAATGCTGCCGGTGACCCACGGCGTGGTGTTCACGCGCTGGCACATCCTGTTCTACACGATCCTGCTGTTCGTCGTGACCATGCTGCCGTTCTTCACCGGCATGAGCGGCCTGATCTACCTGTTCGGCGCGGTGATCCTGGGCCTGGGCTTCCTCTGGTACGCCGCGCGCATGTTCAACCCGCCCGATGAACTGTTCGCCATGAAGATGTTCAACTATTCCATCGTGTACCTGATGGTGTTGTTCGCGTTTCTGCTGGCCGACCACTGGCTGGTCGATCCGATCGTGCAGCCCGGTTTCCGCCTCGAGCCCGTCGTCTGACGGGCCGGCCGGTTCACCCGACCTTACGCGTCGGCTTGCCCGACCAGTATCCCGCCAGCATCGAGCCCGACAGGTTGTGCCATACCGAGAACAACGCACCGGGCAGTGCGGCCAGGGGCGAAAAATAGAGCTTGCCGAGCGTCGCGGCCAGTCCGGAGTTCTGCATGCCCACTTCGATAGCCAGGGTGCGGCACGTCGATTCGTCGAAGCCGAACAGCCGGCCGCCCCAGTAACCGCCCAGCAGCCCCATGGCGTTGTGCAGGATCACGGCGACGACGGTGATCGCGCCCACCGTGGCGATGGACGGCTGGCTGGCGGCGACCACGGCCCCGATCAGGATCAGTACGCAAGTCATCGAGAACAGGGGCAGGCCCGGTTCGATCCGGCGCACGACGCCGCGCAGCGTGTGGTGGACAAGCAGCCCCAGTCCGATCGGTAGCGCCACGATCTGCACGATGCTCACCAGCATCGCCCATGTGTCCGGTGCTACCCGCGTATCCACATACAGCCGCGTGAGCAGCGGCGTGGCGACCACGCCCACCAGTGCCGATACCGACGACAGCGTGACCGACAGTGCGACGTCGCCCTTGGCAAGGTAGATGATGACGTTGGAGGCGGTGCCACTGGCAACACTGCCCACGAGGATCATGCCCGCGGCGAGGTCCGGCGGCATGGCGAACGCGCGGGTCAGTGCCCAGGCGGCCAGCGGCATCACCAGGTAATGCAGGAAGGTGCCGGCGAGCACCGGCAGCGGGCGTAGCAGCACGCGCCTGAAATCGTCGAGGCTCAAGGTCACGCCCATGCCGAACATCACCAGCATGAGCAGCGGGACGATCCATGCGCCCGCCGGCAGGAACACCCCGGGGTGCAGGTAGGCGACCAGTGAGACGACGATCGCCCAGAGCGGGAAGAGACGGGTGACCCACGCGAGCAGGGAGCGATGGCCGCCGGTCATGGCATCCCGTGCATCCAGGTCGCCACGGCGTCGGGGTGTTCCAGGTGCAGGTGATGGCCGCCGTCCATGTGGGTCACCTCGATCTGGTCGACGCAGTCGATGCGCACCTGCAGGGCCTCGGGTTCGAGGTAGGGCGGATGCGGACGCGCGAGCAGCAACGAGGTCGGCGCAGCAAGACCCAGCAGCAGCGACATGACCTGCGTCTCGGCGAGGCGGATGGCGGTGGGCCGTGACAGGCGCGGATCGCTGCGCCAGCTGTAGCCGCCATCGACCTCGCGCAAACCGCGCTCGACGATCGGGCGGGCCAGTTCGGCATCGAGGCCGCTCGCGAGCGCGCGGGCGCGGGTCGCATCGTCGATGGCGGGAAAGACGCGCAGCGGCCGGTTGCCTTCGGGTCTCGGCGCCATCGCTTCACGGAACCGGTCCAGGGTGCGCGAGCCGTCGTCGCCCAGGGGCCCCAGGCCTTCGATCAACGCCAGTGCCCGCACGCGCTCCGGGGCCGCGATGGCGACCATGGTGGCCACGCCCGCGCCCAGCGAATGGCCGAGCAGGTGGAAGCGGGGCAGGGCCAGTGCATCGACCGCCAGCAGCACCGCGCGTGCGTAGTCGTGATGGGTATAGGTGGCGCTCTCGGGCAGGTGATCCGAATGCCCGTGGCCGGGAAGGTCCAGGGCGATCACGTGGAAACGACCCGCGAGTAACGGCCCAAGCCGCGCGAAGCTGGCCGCGTTGTCGAGCCAGCCATGGAGGGCGACCAGCGGTGCCGCATCCGGCTCGCCCCAGCTCATGCCGCCCAGTTCCATTCCGGGAAGGGCGATACGCAGCTCACGCATCGGCGTGGGCCTTGCGGGCGCGTTCGCGCGAGGCGGCCAGGCGCGCGGCCACGGCCGCCGCGTCGTAGTCCTCGGCGAACTCCGGCCAGCCCTGCGTGTGCCGCAGCACCAGGTCCGCGATGGCACCCACATGGTCGGGGCGCGCGTTGAGGCAGGGGATGTAGTGGAGTGTCTCGCCACCCGCCTCGCGGAAGAAATCGGCATTCTGCATGGCGATTTCCTCCAGCGTTTCCAGGCAGTCCACGGCGAAGCCCGGGCTGATCGCGTCGATCCGCTTCACGCCCTGGGCGCCCAGCGACTTCACCATCTCGTCGGTGTACGGGTGCAGCCAGCGCTCGCGTCCCACACGCGACTGGAAGCTCATCGGCGCCTGCTCGGGCGTGAGCCCGAGGGCTTCGCGCAGCAGGCGCGCCGTGGCATGGGCCTGACAGAAGTAGGGATCGCCATTGCGCACGTAGCGTTCGGGAATGCCGTGGAAACTCATCAGCAGGCGCTCGCCCTGCCCGTGGCGTTGCCAGTGTTCGCGCACGCTGGCAGCCAGGGCGGCGATGTAGGCCGGCTCGTCGTGGTAATCGTTGACCTGACGCAGTTCCGGCGGCCAGCGCAGGCCCTTGACCGTATCGGCCACGGCATCGAAGACGCTGCCCGTGGAGGTCGCGGAATACTGCGGATACAGCGGCAGAACCAGCAGCCGACGCACGCCCTCGCGCTGTAACTGCGCGATGGTGGCGGCCACGCTGGGACGACCATAGCGCATGGCCAGCGCCACGCGGATGGGCCCGCTGCGACGGCGGCCCAGTTCGGCCTGCAGGGCGGCGGCCAGTGCCTCGCTGCCCGTGCGCAGGGGCGAGCCTTCGGCGGTCCACACACGCGAATAGGCGTGGGCGGAGCGCTTGGGACGCACCCGCAGGATCACGCCGTGCAGGATCGCCTTCCACAGCAGTCGCGGGTACTCGATCACCCGCGGATCGCCGAGGAATTCGGCCAGGTAGGGGCGCACGGCGGCCGCGGTGGGCGCTTCAGGTGTACCGAGATTAACCAGCAGCACACCGGCCTGGGGCACGGTGTCGTGGGAATAGCCGGCAAGGCCGGTATAGTTTGGTGAACCAGGCATCGGTGTCCGGCATTCGCGAGGATCGTTGCAGTCTGCCATATGCCGGGGTGCCGAGGCCTGTAGTCCCTGTCGCACCCGCTGCCATTCCGCGTCATGAAAGGAGCCACCCGATGTCATCTCGTCCGTTTCGCCTGCTCGCCCTGGGCCTGCTCGCCCTGCTGCCGTCGCTGGCTGTCCAGGCCGCCGATCCGCCGCGCAAACAGGCGCGCGAGGCCGTGCGGGTGCTGTCCGAAATGATGGACGACGCCCCGGACAAATCGCTGCCGGCCGACCTGCTCAGGAATGCGCGCGCCATCGCCATCATCCCGGGCATGGTCAAGGGCGGCTTCGTGTTCTCCGGTTCCAAGGGCGAAGGCCTGATCTCGATCAAGACGCACGACGGTACCTGGTCCAACCCCAACTTCATCTCGGTGGGTGGTGCCGGCGTCGGCTTCCAGGCCGGTATCCAGTCCACCGATGTCATCCTCGTCTTCCGCACCGATCGCGGCATCGACGGCATCATCAACGGCAAGTTCACGATGGGTGCCAACGCCTCCGCGGCGGCGGGCCCGGTCGGTCGCTCTGCGACGGCGGCCACCGATGGCCAGATGAAGGCCGAGATCTACACCTATTCGCGCGCCAAGGGCCTGTTCGCCGGTGTCGCGCTGGATGGCAGCCGCATCGCCATCGACGAGGACACCAACGAGCAGATCTACGGCCCCGGCATCACGCCGCGTCGCATTTTCGAAGGCGGCGTGACGAACGTCCCCAGTGAAGTAGTCGATTTCAGGGATAAGCTGGAGGAGTACACTAACCGCTGATCGTCGTCCCAACCCGTTGCGCCGCGTGGCGCGCGGGCCGTCCCACCGGCTCCCAGAGCGGGGCCTGAGAGGTTTTCCATGAGCATTACCCACATCGTCCTCCTGCTGCTCGTCGTCGTGCTCATCTTCGGCACGCGCAAGCTGCGCAACATCGGCTCGGACCTGGGCGGCGCCATGCGCGACTTCAAGAAGGGCCTGGACGGCGACGAAGAAGCACGGGCGGCCCGCGAGCGCGAAGACAAACTGCGCGCCGATCCGCCGCCGGTCACCCCCGTGCCGCCGACCCATAGCGAAACCGTCGAGCCGCGCGACCGCACTCCGTGATCCCGGCGGCGCCATGATCGAGATCAGCTTCGGTAAATTGCTGCTGCTCGCGGTAGTCGCGCTCATCGTGCTCGGCCCCGAGCGCCTCCCCCATGCCGCGCGCACGGCGGGCGCCCTGCTGCGGCGTATGCGCAACGGCTGGGACAGCGTCAAGTCCGAAGTCGAGCGGGAGATCCAGGCCGAGGAAATCAAGCGCACCCTGCGCGAGACGGCCGAGAACGCCCGTGCCACCCACGACAGCGTGCGCGACGACATCCGTGCCGCCGGCAACAGTGTCCGCGAGGATTTCCGCGCGGCGGCGGGCGAGGCACGGCAGGCCGGCGAGCAGGCCGGCGAGCAGGCCCGCGACGCTTACGCCGATGCGCCGGTAGCCCACACCGAGGGCCGCGTGCCCGATCCGGCACGCGACATGCTCCCCCTGGCCTACGGCGAATCCACGCCGCCCCGGAACGAATCGCATGAGCCCCGTTGATTCCGGCCCCAGCGACGACGTCGTCGAAGAAGGCCTGTTCTCCCACCTGATCGAACTGCGCTCCCGCCTGCTGCGCGCCATCGTGGTCCTGCTGGTGGTGTTGCTGGCCCTCGTGCCCGTGGCCAACCACCTCTACGCCGAACTGGCCAAGCCGCTGGTCGAGCGCATGCCGCAGGGCGCGCACCTGATCGCCACGGAGGTTGCCAGCCCGTTCGTCACCCCGTTGAAACTGGCGTTCTTCTGCGCGCTGTTCATCAGCATGCCGATGATCCTCTACCAGCTGTGGGCCTTCGTCAGCCCCGGGCTGTACCGGCACGAAAAGCGCCTGGCCCGGCCGTTGCTGGTGGCGTCGCTGGTGCTGTTCTACTCAGGCTGCGCGTTCGCCTATTTCGTCGTGTTGCCGGCGGCGTTCAAATTCCTCAATGCGGTCACGCCCGACGGCGTGGCGATGATGACCGACATCACGCATTACCTCGATTTCGTCATGCTGATGTTCTTCGCCTTCGGTCTGTGCTTCGAAGTGCCGGTGGCGGTGGTCATCCTGGCCGCGGTCGGCATCGTGGATGCGGAAAAACTCAGCAAGGGCCGGGGCTACGCCATCGTCGGCGCGTTCGCCATCGCGGCGTTCATCACGCCGCCCGACCTGCTGTCCATGGTGATGCTGGCGGTGCCCATGTGCATCCTCTACGAACTCGGGCTGCTTGCCGTGAAGTTCCTGCTCAAGCCCGCGCCGGCAGACCCCGTCGCCTGAACCCAGGGGCCGCATCGCGCGCGGCAGCGGCCCGTGCGCGTCACGGCCTGCGGCGCGCCGGCCTGCTACGGGGTGTGCGTGGCCGCGCGACCCAGTGCCAGGCCCTTCAGTACGTTCAGTGCCTGCGACAGCGCGTAATCCTGGGTGGCCAGCTTGCCGTCGTCATCGGCGGTGCTCTTCTCGTCGGCCGAGGCTTTTTCGTTGACCAGGTGGTTGGGCAGGTCGGCCTCGGAGCCGATCAGCTGAGGCGATGTCTCGCTCTTGGTCACGGCGAGATCGGCCAGCGCGATATCCGGCTTGATCCCCTCGGCCTGGATGGAGGTGCCATTGGGCGTGTAATACCGCGCCGTGGTGATCTTCACCGCGTGTTCCGCGTCCAGCGGCAGCACGGTCTGCACCACGCCCTTGCCGAACGTGCGCCGGCCCATGATCAGCGCGCGATGGTTGTCCTTGAGCGCACCGGAGACGATCTCCGCCGCGGACGCCGTGCCGTTGTCGGCCAGGATGATCATCGGTGCGCCCTTCAGCAGGTCGCCCGGGTGCGCGTCGAAGCGCAGGTTGGCGTCCTGCAGGCGGCCCTTGGTCGTGACGATGGTGCCTGCGTCGAGGAAGGTATCGGCCACGCCCACGGCCGTGGTCAGCAGGCCGCCGGGGTTGGAGCGCAGGTCCAGTACCGCGCCCTTGGGTGCGCCGTTCTTCGCGATCCATGCCGCCAGCTTCGTGTCCAGGTCGGTCGAGGTGTCTTCCTGGAACTGGCTGATGCGGATATAGACATACCCCGGATCGAGCTGACGGAGCTTGACGCTGGTGACCGCGATGCGTTCGCGCACCAGCGGCACATCGATCGGCTTGTCCGATTTCTCGTGCAGGATCGTCAGGGTGACCTTGCTGCCGGGATCGCCGCGTAATTTCTTGAAGGCGTCGTCGATGTTCTGGCTGTCGACGACCGTGCCGTCCACCTTGAGGATGGTGTCGCCGGCCTTGATGCCGCCGCGCGAGGCGGGCGTGTCGTCGATCGGCGAGACGATCTTCAGCATGCCGTCCACCTGCAGTACCTCGATGCCCAGGCCACCGTACTGGCCCGTGGTGTCTTCGTCGAGTTCGGCCAGGCCTTCCTTGTCGAGGTATTCGCTGTGCGGATCGAGGTTCTGCAGCATGCCGCCGATGGCGGCCTTCATGATCGTCTTGTTGTCCAGCTTCTCGACATAGGCCTGCTGGACGATGTGATACACCCGCGTGAAATTGCGAATGTCTTCCAGGTCGACCGTGTCGTCCGCCTGGCTGGCCACCTTGGCGGCCGACGTGGACGACGCGGCGGGCGCATCGGGCTGCCGGATGGGCGTCGGCTTCGCCTGCTGAGCGTCAGCGGCAGGAACCGCCATCGCGCCGGCAAGTGCCAGTGCGAGGGCGAGACGAAGGGGGTGCTGGCGCATGCGTGTCTCCGGGATCAATGCTTCTTGCTCAACCAGCCGCGCGCATCGATGGGCTTGCCGCCCTGGCGCAGCTCGAAGTACGCGCCGTTGTCACCGGCGGGCGCGGCAGCCGTGCCGACGGCTTCGCCGGCCTCCACCATGTCACCCACGCCGTGCAGCAGCGTCTCGTTGTTGCCGTACATGCTCATGAATCCGTTGCCGTGGTTGACGATGATCATCATGCCGTAGCCGCGCAGGAAGTTGGCGAACACCACCCGGCCGCGTGCCACCGCTTTTACCTCGCTGCCGCGCGGCGCGACGATGATCACGCCGCTGCCGAACGCGTGCACCGGCCCGTTGGTCGGCCACGGCAGGCTGCCGCGCAGGTTGCCCACCGGTGCGGCGGCGGGCGCGCCCTTGGGCGCCGGTGCGGGCTCGGCCGCCTTGGCCGCCTCGTCGATCACTTTCTGCAGTCGCGCGACCAGCGCGTTCATGTCCTGCTCGTTCTGTTTGAGGGCGGCGATGCGCTGGGCCTGGTCCTTGTATTTCGAATCCGCCTCGGCCACCAGTTTCGCCTGGCTGGTCCGCTGCTTCTCCAGTTCGGCGGCGCGTGCCTCGCGCTCCGCCCGGGTGGCCTCGAGCTTCTGCTGTTCGGCCGTGATGGCAGCTTCGACCTCCTGCAGGCGGGAAAGATCCGCCAGCAGCCCGTGGATATTCTCGACCCGGTTGTCCTGGAAGTAACGTGAATACGCCAGGGCGCGGGATATCCGGTTGACGTCCTCGTCGCCCAGCAGCAATTGCAGGTCGGAACCACGGCCCAGCGTGTAGGTGGCGCGCAGCAGGTCGCCCAGGGCATCCTTCTGCTTCGAAAGACCGGCTTCCATGCTGGCGCGCTGCGCGTTCAGCTGTTCGAGGTCGTGCTGGCGCTGCTGCAGGTCGCCGTCGGTGGCGCGCACGGCCTTCGCCGCAGCCGAGACCTGCTCGGCCTGTTTCGCCAGCGCGGCATTGGCGCTGTCGCGGGCGTTGGCCGTCTCGCGCTGTTCCTTCGTCAGGTTGTCGATGTCCTTGCGGACACCTTCCAGCTTCTGCCGGGTTTCGTCCTGCTGCGTCCGCGCCTTCACCTCCTGTGCCGCCAGGGCGGGTGGCGTGGGCGAGAGGGAGGCAGCGGCGAGGGCAAGGATGAAGGCGAGGCGGGGACGTGGGCGCATCCGGCGATTATTACCCATCCCGGGGGCGGGCCGCCTGTCCGTGCCGAGAGCACCCCGAACGGCTTCCGTCGCATCCCGCCGCCGTCGCCGGTCGTCGGCCGTACCGTCTGCCTCCATGGGCCACGAAAGGCTGGTATGCCCGCGCAGGCGTTGACGGGCGCCATTCGCGACCAGTGGTCTGCGGGGCGCGCCCGTAAGAATTTCGTTGCATTCGTGTTTGGACGTCCGAACGCTTTGACGCGCCGCGGCAAATGTGACTAAAGTGGGTCGCTCGTCCTCTGCGCATGCGTGAAGAGTCGGCCGTTCCAGGCCGTGGGGCCACGCATGCGCCACCCCAGCAAAACCAAGCCACCAGGAGGCGGATGGTGAAGCAAGGCATTCCGCGCCTCTATGACGAGGCGTTCGAACACGACAGCTGCGGCTTCGGTCTCGTCGCGCAGATCGACGGTCACGCCAGCGCCGCGCTGGTCGACACGGCGTTCGACGCACTCGCCCGTCTTTCCCACCGCGGTGGCGTCAATGCCGACGGCATCAGCGGCGACGGCTGCGGCGTGCTCATCCGGCGTCCGGTGGAGTGGCTGCGCGCGCTCGCTGGAGAAGCGGGCATCACGCTGGCCACGCACTTCGCCGCGGGCGTGGTGTTCCTCGATCCGCAGGGCGACGATGCCGCGGCCCGGGTGCTCGAGGACGAGCTGGCGGCGGTGAAACTTTCTGTCGCCGGCTGGCGCGATGTCGCCGTCGATACCGCGGCCTGCGGCCCGCTGGCTGCGTCGTCCATGCCGCGCGTGCGGCAGGTATTCGTCGACGCCCCGGGCGACATGCCCGTCGCGGCGTTCGAGGCCGCGCTGTTCCGGGCGCGTCGTCGCACGGAACTGCGCCTTGCCGACGACAGGCAGTTCTACGTGGTCTCGCTGTCCGGTGAGGTCATCGGTTACAAGGCCATGGCCGCGCCCGGCCGCCTGCGCCAGGTGTATCCCGACCTCGCCCATCCGGCTCTGGTGGCGGACGCGGTGGTCTTCCACCAGCGCTTCTCGACCAACACCTCGCCGCAGTGGCGACTGGCCCAGCCTTTCCGCCTGCTGGCGCACAACGGCGAGATCAACACCATCCGCGCCAATCGTCGCTGGATGCAGGCACGCACGGCCGTCATGCGCTCCGAGCACGTTGACCTGTCGGACATCGGTCCGCTGGTGCGCCAGAGTGGCTCGGACTCGGAAAGCCTCGACAACGCCCTCGAAGTGCTGCTGATGGGTGGCATGGACCTGCTCACCGCCATGCGTGTGCTGGTGCCGCCGGCCTACGCCGCGCGCGAGGACATCGACGAAGACCTCGCCGCGTTCTACGAGTATTACGCGCTGCATAGCGAGCCCTGGGACGGCCCGGCCGGCCTGGTCATCTGCGACGGCCGCTATGCCGCCTGCACGCTGGACCGCAACGGCCTGCGTCCGGCGCGCTGGGCGCTCTCGGACGACAACCACCTGATCGTGGCCTCCGAAGCCGGCCTGTGGGATGTCCCGTCGGCGCGCATCGTCGCCAAGGGTCGCCTGGCGCCGGGCGAGATGATCGCCGTCGATTTCCGCGAGCATCGCCTGCTGCGCGATGCCGACATCGATGCGATCAACCGTGGGCGTGCCCCGTTCCGCGACTGGCTGCGCGAAGGCGTCACCTATCTCGAATCCGACCTGATCGATCCCAGCCTGGCCGCCGAGCCCTTGCCGGCGGACGAACTGCGCCGCTACCAGAAGCTCTTCGGCCTGTCGCGGGAGGAGTGCGAGTCGGTACTGAAGGTGCTGGCCGAAACCGAAGCCGAGGCCACCGGTTCGATGGGCGACGACACGCCCATGGCCGTGCTGTCGCGGCAGATCCGCCCGCTGTTCGATCGCTTCCGCCAGGGCTTTGCCCAGGTGACCAACCCGCCGATCGATCCGCTGCGCGAGCGGCTGGTGATGTCGTTGGTCACGCAGATCGGCCAGGAGCGCAACATCTTCGACCTCGGGCCGGAGAACGCCCGGCAGATCCTGCTCAATTCGCCGATCCTGTCGCAGCGCAAGCTGCGACAGATCCTGGCCAATCCCGAGTACGCGGACACGCCGCGTTTCGACCTCATGTACGGCGCCGACGAAACCCTCGAGCAGGCGCTGGCCCGCCTCTGCGACGAGGCGGAAGCCGCCGTGCGCAAGGGCGTGCGCATCGTGTTCCTGAGCGACCGCTACCCACGTCGCGACCTCCTGCCCATCCACGCGCTGCTGGCCACCGGCGCCGTGCATGCGCGGCTGGTCGACAAGGGCCTGCGCTGCCAGTGCAACATCATGGTCGAGACCGCCACGCCGCGCGATCCCCACCACTTCGCCTGCCTGATCGGTTTCGGTGCCACGGCCATCTATCCGTGGCTGGCCTACCAGAGCCTGTTCGACATGGGCCGCAGCGGGCACATCCGCAACGGCGAGGGCGCGCCGCGCGAGATCGGCCGCAACTACCGTCGCGGTATCCGCAAGGGCCTGTTGAAGATCCTCTCGAAGATGGGCATCTCCACCGTGGCGGGCTATCGCGGTGCGCAGCTGTTCGAGATCGTCGGCCTGTCGCCGGAAGTGGTGGCAGCCTGTTTCCCGGGTACGCCATCGCGTATCGGTGGCTCCACCTTCGACGACCTGGAACGCGAGCAACGCCTGCTGGCCGCGGAAGCCTGGGACGAGGCGCACGCGCTGCGTGCCGGCGGCCTGTTCAAGTACGTGCACGGTGGCGAATTCCACATGTACAACCCCGATGTGATCGCCACGCTGCAGGTGGCGGTGCGCACGGGCAACTACGCCGACTACGAAGCCTACGCGCACCATGTGGACACGCGACCGCCTTCGGCACTGCGCGACCTGCTGGTGCCGAGCGTCGGTACGCCGATCCCGCTGGACCAGGTCGAGCCCGTAGAGGACATCCTCCGCCGCTTCGACTCCGCGGGCATGTCGCTGGGCGCCCTGTCGCCGGAAGCACACGAGGCGCTCGCCATCGCGATGAACCGGCTCGGTGCGCGCAGCAACTCGGGCGAAGGCGGTGAGGATCCCTCGCGCTACGGCACCGAGCGCGCGTCGAAGATCAAGCAGGTGGCCTCGGGTCGTTTCGGCGTCACCCCCAGCTACCTGGTCAACGCCGAGGTGTTGCAGATCAAGATCGCCCAGGGCGCCAAGCCGGGCGAGGGCGGCCAGTTGCCCGGACACAAGGTCGACGCCACCATCGCGCGACTGCGTTACGCCAAGCCGGGCATCGGCCTGATCTCGCCGCCGCCGCACCACGACATCTATTCCATCGAAGACCTGGCCCAGCTGATCCACGACCTCAAGGAAGTGAATCCCAAGGCGCTGATCTCGGTCAAGCTCGTCTCGCACGCCGGCGTGGGCACAGTGGCCGCGGGCGTGGTGAAAGCCGGCGCCGACCTGATCACCGTGTCCGGCCACGACGGAGGCACCGGCGCCAGCCCGCTCACCTCGATCAAGTACGCGGGCACGCCGTGGGAACTGGGCCTGGCGGAAACCCAGCAGACGTTGCGCCTGAACGACCTGCGCGGTCGCGTGCGCCTGCAGACGGACGGTGGCCTGAAGACCGGCCTCGACGTCATCAAGGCTGCGCTGCTGGGTGCGGAAAGCTTCGGCTTCGGCACCGGCCCGATGGTGGCGCTGGGTTGCAAGTACCTGCGCATCTGCCATCTCAATAATTGCGCCACGGGCGTGGCCACGCAGCATCCCGTGCTGCGGCAGAAACACTTCATCGGCCTGCCCGAGATGGTGATGAACTACTTCCGCTTCATTGCGGAGGATGTCCGTCGCCACCTCGCGCAACTGGGCGTGCGTTCGCTGGCCGAGCTGATCGGCCAGAGCGGCCGCCTGGAACAGCGCGAGGGCGTTACCATCGTGCAGGAGCGCCTGGACCTGGCCCCGCTCATCAGCGAGGACGGCCTGGGTACGAAGGTGGACTTCGCCTGCACCTTCGCACGCAACCCCATGCGCGATCCGGCCACCCTCGCCAGCCGCATCGCCGCGGAAACCCGTGAAGCGGTCACGGATGGGCTGGGCGGCAGCTTCACCTATCCCATCGTCAACACCGACCGCGCCATCGGCGCGCGCCTTTCCGGTGACGTGGCGCGTCGCTGGGGCGACATGGGCATGAGCGGCAAGCCGGTCAACCTGCACCTGTTCGGCTCCGCCGGGCAGAGCCTCGGTGCATGGAATGCCGCCGGCGTGCATATCGACCTCACCGGCGAGGCCAATGACGGCGTGGGCAAGGGCATGGCGGGCGGTCGCCTGGTCATCCGTCCGCCGGGGGATTCACCCTTCGCCAGCCAGGATGCCTCGATCATCGGCAACACCTGCCTCTACGGCGCGACCGGCGGTGAGCTTTACGCCGCGGGCCAGGCCGGTGAACGCTTCGCCGTACGCAATTCCGGCGCGCTGGCCGTCGTCGAGGGTGCGGGCGATCACTGCTGTGAATACATGACCGGCGGCGTGGTGGCGGTGCTGGGTCGCACCGGGCTGAACTTCGGCGCGGGCATGACCGGCGGCTTCGCCTACGTGCTCGACATCGAGCGCAACTTCGTCGATTGCTACAACCACGAACTCGTCGACATCGTGCGTATCTCGCACGAGGGCATGGAACACTACATGCAGCACCTGCGCCAGCTCATCGCCCGGCATGCCGAGCTCACCGACTCCGCCTGGGGCCGCCAGGTGCTGGGCGATTTCCGTGGCCTGCTGCAGCGGTTCTGGCTGGTCAAACCCAAGGCCGCCAGCCTCGATGCGCTGGCGGAAGAACTGCGGAGTGCCGCATGAGCAGCAAGGATTTCCGTTTCCTCGAGATCCCCCGGCAGACACCGCGCACGGTGCCGGTCGCCGTGCGTGTGCTGGGGTACGGCGAAATCTCCGGCGATTTTGCCCCGCCGGAAGCCGCCGCCCAGTCCGAGCGCTGCATCGACTGCGGCAACCCCTACTGCGAGCACGCCTGCCCGGTGCACAACTACATCCCGAACTGGCTGAAGCTGGTCCAGGACGGACGGCTGTTCGAAGCGGCCACGCTGATGCACGAGACCAATCCGCTGCCGGAAATCTGTGGTCGCGTATGCCCGCAGGATCGCCTGTGCGAGGGCGCATGCACGCTGGAGCAGGGCGATTTCGGCGCCGTCACCATCGGCAGCGTCGAGCGCTGGGCCACGGATGAAGCCATCCGCCAGGGCTGGCGCCCCGACCTGTCACGGGTGAAGGACACCGGTGCGCGGGTGGCCATCGTCGGTGCCGGTCCGGCCGGGCTGTCCTGCGCGGATCGCCTGCGTCGCGCGGGCATCGCTGCCGATGTGTTCGACCGGCAGCACGAGATCGGCGGCTTGCTGACGTTCGGCATCCCGCCGTTCAAGCTCGACAAGGCGATCGTGCGCACGCGGCGCATGGTGCTCGAGGGCATGGGCGTCACTTTCCACCTCGGCGTGGAGATCGGTCGCGACATCGCGTTCGAGGATCTGCTCGCCGATTACGACGCCGTGTTCGTCGGCACCGGTGCGTACACCTACGTGGACGGCCAACTGGAAGGTCGTGACCTGGCAGGCGTGCACGATGCCTTGCCCTTCCTCATCGGCAACACCGAGCGGCTGCTGCGCGACGAGGAGCCGTCCGCCGAGTACGACCTCGCCGGCAAGCATGTCGTGGTGCTCGGCGGTGGCGATACCGGCATGGACTGCAACCGCACGGCCATCCGCCTCGGCGCCGCCTCGGTCACCTGCGTGTACCGTCGCGACGAGCCGAGCATGCCCGGCTCGCGCCGCGAAGTCGGCTATTCGCGCGAGGAGGGCGTGCGCTTCCTGTTCCAGCGCCAGCCCATGGCCCTGCTGGGTGAGGACGGCCGCATCACCGCCGTTCGCGTCGTCGAAACCCAACTGGTGGCGGGCCTCGACGGTCGCCCGCGCCCGCAGAACATCGAAGGCAGCGAAACCGACCTGCCGGCCGACGTCGTCATCCAGGCCTTCGGATTCCAGCCGAGTCCGCCCGACTGGTGCGACGCCTTCGGCATCGAACGCGATCACAGCGGACGCATCACGGTGGGTGGCGAAGGTCGCCTGCCGCTGCAGACCAGCCATCCGCAGGTGTTCGCCGGTGGCGACAATGTGCGCGGCGCCGATCTGGTCGTCCGTGCCGTCTACGACGGCCGCGAAGCCGCCGCCTCCATCGTCCGCCTGCTCGCCACCGCAAAACACACGGCCCCCCTCCGCCAGGCCGTGTAGGAGCGCACGATGTGCGCGATGGGCGCGCGTCATGGTCATCGTGACCAAGGGGGCGCACAATGGGCGCATGCCGCTGCACGCCCCGACGCTGCCATGTGCCTGATCGCTTTTGCCTGGCGCGCCCACCCGCAGTGGCGTTTGGTGCTGGTCGCCAACCGCGACGAGTTCCATGCGCGGCCGACGGCGCCGCTGGCCGCGTGGGACGAGGCGCCGCAGATCCTCGCGGGTCGTGACCTCGAGGCGGGCGGTACCTGGGCCGGCGTCGCCCCGGATGGACGCGTCGGTGTGATCACCAACGTGCGCGACATGCATGCCGACCACAGTGGCCTGTCACGGGGCCTGCTGGTGGCCGACTATCTCGGCGCCACGTTGCCCGCACGCACCCACGCCATCGAACTGATGGCCAGCGCGCGGGACTATCGACCGTTCAACCTGCTGACCTTCGATCATGACGACGCGTACTACCTGGGCAACCACCCGGTGGCTCGTGCGCAGCCGGTGGCCGCCGGCGTGCATGGCCTGAGCAATGCCGACTTCAACGCGCCGTGGCCGAAGACGCGCGCGCTGGTCCAGCGGCTTGGCGACTGGCTGGCGCAAGACGGCAGCGGCGACCCTGACAGGCTGTTCGCGCTGCTGGCCGATCGCGGCGTCTGGCCCGACGATGTGCTGCCGGACACGGGTATCGGCATCGAACGCGAGCGTTTCCTCTCCAGCGCGTTCATCGTCGGGGAACACTACGGCACGCGCGCCAGCACCGTGATCCTCGTCGACAACGAGGGACGCACGATGATCGGCGAGCGTCGCTTCGGGCCCCACGGCGTGTTCGAGGGCGAGACCCTCATCCACGCCGACGTGCCGCGCTGATTCGACCTTTCCCCAGCGGAAAGGCTCTTTTGCCCGGCCGGCAATTGATCCCCGCCGGCTGCGCCCCGACGATAAGGTGATCCTTTTCCTGTCCGGAGCTACCCCATGCACATCGATCTCAGCCAGCGCCATGCCATCGTCACCGGCTCCACTGCCGGCATCGGCCTGGCCATCGCCACCGGCCTGGCCGTCGCGGGGGCTGCCGTGGTCGTGACCGGGCGCACCCAGGCCCGTGTGGACGACGCCATCGCTGCCGTGAAGAAAGCCGCGCCGAACGCCACCGTCACCGGTGTGGCGGCCGACCTTGGCACGGCCGAAGGGGCGGCGACGCTGACCCGCGCCGTGCCGGACACCGACATCCTGGTGAACAACCTGGGCATTTTCGAGCCGAAGGATTTCTTCGCCATCGACGACGCGGAATGGACGCGCTTCTTCGAAGTGAACGTGAACTCGGGCGTTCGCCTGTCGCGTCATTACGCCAAGGGCATGGCCGAACGTGGCTGGGGCCGCGTGCAGTTCATCTCGAGCGAATCGGGTGTGCAGGTGCCGGCCGAGATGGTCCACTACGGCGTGACGAAGACGGCCCAGCTCGGTGTGTCGCGCGGCCTGGCCGAGGTGCTGGCCGGTACCGGCGTTACCGTCAATGCGATCCTTCCCGGGCCGACCCTGTCGGAAGGTGTCAGCGAGTTCTTCGGCAAGATCGCGAAAGAACAGGGCATCGCGATGGAAGCGGTGGAGAAGGACTTCATCCAGACCCATCGTCCCACGTCGCTGATCAAGCGCCTGCTCAGCGTGGAAGAGGTCGCCAACGCCTCGGTGTACCTCGCCTCCGAACAGGCCTCCGGCACCACCGGCGCCGCGATCCGTGTCGATGGCGGCGTGACACGCTCGATCGTCTGACCGCGCGGGCTACAACTGGCACAGCACCCGGGCGAAGGTGCCGTCGTCGCGTTGGTAGTCCGGCCGTGCCCCATGGAACCGCTCGGTGGTCGAGGCCACCGAGCCCACCCTATCCATGCGGAACGACTTCCAGCCATGGGACGCGCCCGACGTGCTGCCACCGCTGACCTGGTAGGCACTGAGCAGGCGGTCGCCGGCGTGGTCGTCGCCGTAGACGTGCGGCTGTACCAGCCGGCGCGACCCACCGTATTCGATGACAAGCATGCGCCGCTCTCGGATTGCCTCGCAGATAAGCGTATCGTCCTGCGCGCGCATGACGTTGCGTCAGCCCACGTCGCCGTCGACATAGAACCAGCGCCCGTCTTCACGCACGAAACGGCTGGTCTCCTGCATGCGCTCCGCACGGCCGCCGCTCATGCGCAGGCG
This sequence comes from Luteibacter sp. 9135, assembly GCF_000745005.1. NCBI lineage: Bacteria > Pseudomonadati > Pseudomonadota > Gammaproteobacteria > Lysobacterales > Rhodanobacteraceae > Luteibacter > Luteibacter sp. 9135. The sequence goes on from NZ_JQNB01000001.1 coordinate 1,561,081, forward strand.
CGCCACGAACGCGACGATGGCCGTGTCGGCCGAGGGGTTTTCGTGGCGTTTCACGGACAGCCCCAGCCAGGTAGGTCGAGGCGACTGCGTGGCCAGTCCGAGCGCCGGTGGACGCGTGGACACATGCCATGTGTCCAGCAGGTAGGCCTCCAGGTCCAGGACATAGGCGCTGTAGCGCGAGCGCATCAGCGCTTCGGCCGTCGGGGCGGCCTCACCGGCGTGCCAGCGGCCGCAGCAGGTGGCGTAGGCCTGGCCGCTGCCGCATGGGCAGCGGCCGGGCTTGCCCGAACCAGCCGATGAGTCGCCGGCAGCCATGGCGTCAGTCGACCTTGCCCGAGACGATCAGCGGGCCGAGGTCGTAGCCCATCGACACCGCGCGCGCCTTGAGTTCCTCGAAGGTCTTCCGGTCCAGCGAGGGCTCGCGGGACAGTATCCAGAGGTACTTGCGGCCCGGTTGGCCGATCATCGCCCAGCGGTAGTCGTCGTCCAGCGCGATCACCCAATAATCGGCCCAGACCAGCGGCACCCACGACAGCCACGCCGGCGCGAACCGCACCTGCAGCTTGCCCAGCGCGAACGGCTCGGGCCGTCGTGCTACGCCATCGCTGGCGATGGTCTTACCCTCGGCGGTCACGCAGGCGTTGTGTACGGAGACCGTGCCGTCGGGCCGGGGCGTGTAATGCGCGGTGACATCCTTCTCGCACTTGCGCTGGAACCACATGGGCAGCCGTGCGATCTCGTGCCAGGTACCAGCGTACCGATCCAGGTCGAGGTGGGAAACGGCCGTGACTGGGGTGCTGGCGAGGGTGCCGGTGGTGGCCATGGAGAGGAGGAGGGCCGTGAGGGCGATGCGCATGGTGTAGATCCGGGGGAACGATCCCCTACGATGCGCACCGGGGCTTGAACCCCGTTTGAACTTGCGGACGACACCCCAACCCTGGCCTTTCACCGCGTCAGCAGGACCACCCGCACGCAGAGGGCCACCGCGTCGGCAGCGAGCCGCACCGTGCGTGGCCCGATGGCGCTGTCCCCCGGGACACACGCCACGCCGTCCACCTCGGCATGGCCCCGTGCCAGGTGCAGCAATGCCACGTCCTGATGTTCGAGCATGGCTGGGCCCCGTTCGACATCGACATGGCCCCGTGCATGACTGCGCCGGACCATCAGGTTGAAATCGCGGGTGGCACCACCGGCCAGGGCGACCTCGACACGCGACTCGCCCGCAAAAGCGAACGGTACGCAGGGTGTGGTCAGCGCGTGCACGCGGTTTTCGTCGAGGGTCATGGTGAAGCCGTTGCCGTCCAGCAGCACGATGGTCCGGTCGATGCCGGGAAACACCGAGAACGGCGAGGCCGTGTCGACCTCCGCGATGCTGGCGCGCCAGAGGAAATCGTCCATCGTCGCGCCGGCGGGTTCGACCCGGATCTCGCGCGTAACGCCCAGCCCGTTCTTCCACGGCACGGCACGCAGCCCGGCAAAACCGATCACGCTCACGCGACGCGCTCGATATCGCGCGCGAACGGGGGCAGGGCCCGCAGCATGCCGGTGCCGTAGCGCTTGGTGACCACGCGGCGATCCAGCAGCACGATGCGACCGGTGTCGGTTTCCGTGCGGATCAACCGGCCGCAATACTGCGTGAGGATGCGGGTGGCATCCGGCACGCTCACCTCGATGAACGGGTTGCGCCCGCGCGATTCCAGCCACTCCGCATAGGTGGCGCCGACCGGATCGGTAGGCACCGCGAACGGTAGCTGCGTCACCACCACCGTTTCGCACAGCTTGCCGGGCAGGTCCAGGCCTTCGCCGAACGAGGCCAGGCCGAACAGCGTGCTGCCCTTGCCGGCCTCGATGTCCTCGCGGTGCTCGGTGATCAACTGCTGCTTGGACAGCGACCCCTGCGCGCGCACCTTGCGGACGAACTCGATCGGCAGTGTCTGCAGCACGCGGTCGAGCTTGGCCCGCGAGGTGAACAGCACGAGGTTGCCGGCGTCCCAGTCGAGGTGTTGCGCCAGCCACGCGGAGATCTCGCGGGCGTGCCCTTCGCGATCGTCGGGCAGGGTCTTCATGCTGGGTACGCTCAGGGTGGCCTGGCGTTCGAGGTCGAACGGCGAGGGCAGGCTGAGCGTCACGGCGTCGTTGGGCAGGCCAACCGCATCCGCGAAGCCGCGGAAATTACCGCCGGCGCTGAGCGTCGCGGACGTCATCACCACCGCGGATGCGTTGTCCCACAGCACGTTGCGCAGCAGGCCGCCGGCCGATACGGCGGAGGCGTGGCAGACCAGTTGCTGTTCCGGCGTCATGCTGACCCAGCGTGCCAGTGGCGGACCGGTTTCGCTGTCGTCGGTGGACCACGCGTACCAGGTCTTCACCTGCCGCTCGAGTCGCTCCAGGGCCACGCCCAGCTCGCGCGACAGGGCTTCCTGGGTCGGGCCGCCCGCTTCCATTTCCACGACCGTGCGACGCACCGCACGCAACCAGCGCTGGATGTCGCGGGTGATGAGGTGCAGGTGCTCCGCGTGCATCTTCCAGTTTTCCGGAAGCTGGCCCAGCGATGCGCGGAACACGGGCTCGGTCTCGTTCGACGACGGTGTCCACGTCATGCGGATCTCGCGCTCGATCTCCTCCAGGGCGTTGGACATGGCGAGCATCTTCTCGTCCCCGGCCTCCAGCGTGAGGTTGCCGATGCTCTCCTTGTCGGTGAGCGAATAGGCGCCGTGGATCTGGTTCTGCAGGCGGCCCATGCGACGCACCGTGGTGGCCAGGTGCACATCCGCTGCGCCACGATCGATGGCTTTGGCGGGCACATGGTGCGCCTCGTCGAAGATGTAGAGCGTGTCTTCGGGCTTGGGCAGGATCACGCCGCCGAAGGTGTCCTCGTCGCGCGGCATGGTCAGGTCGGCCAGCACCAGGTCCTGGTTGGCCACGACGATGTCGGCCTCGCCGATGGCTCGCCGGGCGACGAAGAACGGGCACACGGCGAAGGCGCCGCACTTGCGCCCCGTGCAACCGCCGGCGCTCGTGGTGATCATGCCGCGCACCAGGTCGGACAGCGGCTCGGGGCTGGTGTCGATGTCGCCGCTCCACTCGCGCGATTCGAAAGCCGCGGCCAGTTTCTCGACCGCCCTGGTGTCGCGCTCCGCCGGGGGACGTGACCACAGGGCCAGGTCGGCATCGAAATCGAAGCCGGTCTGCGCGGCGGGCTCGGCGCCGGCCATGCGCAGGTTGCGCGGGCACAGGTAACGTCCGCGGCCCTTGGCCAGGGCGATCTTCGCTTCCACGCCGCATAGGCTGAGGTATTGCGGGATGTCCCGCTGCACCAGCTGTTCCTGCAACGCCACGGTGGCGGTGGCGATCACCAGCTTCTTCTTCTGGGCGCGCGCCACTTCCAGGCCGGCGATGAGATAGGCCATGGACTTGCCGGTGCCCGTGGGCGCTTCGATCACGGCGGCGCCAGCGGGCTCGGCCAGTGCCTTGGCCACCTCGGCGATCATCTTCAGCTGGGCCGAGCGCCCCCGGAAGCCCGCAAGACCGTCCTTCAGCCGCGTGTAGGCGGCGCGGATCGCGGCTTTGGTGTCGTCGGTGAGCATCGATGGGTACAAAGAGAGGTGAGGCAACCGGACAAGGTTACCTCATCGACGTCTCACCCCATGACGCTCAGGCGTGACGGACGATGCCGGCAGGAGGTGTGGGCAGGCCGGCCACCAGGCCAGCGACGACGAAGGTGTGTTCTTCCCAGGTGCCGTCCGCTTGCTGCACGTGGATTTCCACCGGCAGGCCCAGGCTGTCGGACATGGCGGGGGCGAGGTCTTCCGCGGCGGCGATGGCCAGCGCCTGGCTGGCGTAGCGCGCCAGCGGCGCGGAAGCTCGGCGGACGACCCAGGGACCCTGCGGGGCCGTGCAATAAGGAATGAAGAGCTGTGCGGAGCTGGAAGCCATGGGACCCTCACTGACGGTTGGGTGGACCAGACGATGGGCCGGTGTGACGACCACGTAGCCAACCTACGCCGGCAGGGCTAAAAATGCCGTTAACCGCGGCGGAAGCAGTGCGCCGCGTGGCTATCGATCAGGCCGGTGGCTTCCATCCAGGCGAACACGATGGTGGGGCCGACGAAAGTGAAGCCGCGCTGCTTCAGCGCCCGTGAGACCTGCGCGGAAAGCGGGCTGTTGGGCGGGACGGCGCCTTCCCAGACGAGGGGGGTGCCGCCCACGAAATCCCAGCAGAAGCGGGAAAAGTCCTCCCCGGCCTGCTGCATGGCCAGGTAGGCCCTGGCATTGCCGATCGCCGCGGCGATTTTCGCCCGCGAGCGGATGATCCCGGGATCGGCGAGCAACCGCTCGATGTCGGCCGGGCCGTAAGCCGCCACGACCTCCGGCACGAACCCTTCGAACGCCCGGCGAAAGCCGTCGCGGCGGGCCAGGATGGTGCGCCAGGACAGGCCGGCCTGGAAACCGTCCAGGACCAGTTTTTCCCAGAGGCGGCGCCCGTCATGCTCGGGCACGCCCCATTCGCGATCGTGGTAATCGCGCAGCAGTTCATCGGCATCGCCCCAGGCACAGCGGCGAAAGCCTTCGCTCATCCGGCGATGCCCAGGTAATCCAGCTTGCCGATGGGTAGACCCTGGTGGCGGAGAATGTCGTACGCCGTGGTCACGTGGAAAAAGAAGTTGGGCAGGGCGAAGGTCAGCACGTAGCTCTGGCCGGTGAAGGTGTACTCGGTGTCGCGGAATGTGCGGGCGATGGTGCGCGATGAGCCCGCCTCGATGGCATCGCGATCGACCGACCCGATCCACGCGGCGGTGGCGTCCAGGCGCTTGCGCAGGTCGTCGAAGCTGGCCTCGTTATCCTCGAAGGAGGGTGCCTGGGCCTCGCTCAGCCGGGCCACCGCGAACTTCGCGGTGTCGCTCGCGCGCTGGATCTGCCCGGTGAGGGTGAGCATATCCGGCGCAAGCCGGGCTTCCAGCAGCGCGGACGCATCGGTGGCATGTGCTTCCGCCTTGGCCAGCAGGTCGGAGAGCACGCGAAGGCCACGTGCGAAGACGGGCACCGTGGCGTCGTACAGGGAGATGGACATGGGCATTCCGGGCGAAGTTATTGCGTCGATCTGGGGCCGCCGGACGTTTCCACAAGGTCTCGCGGCCCGCGGCGCCAGGGGCTACCATCGGCCGTCTTACCCCTTCACATCGCGGGTTCCCATGGATGCTCCCACCGCCGCGCCCGACGCCATCGTCGCGATCCGCGGACTGACCAAAGAATACAAAAGCGGCCATCGCGCGCTCAACGGTGTCGACCTCGACATCCGGCGTGGCGAGATCTTCGCGTTGCTGGGCCCGAACGGCGCCGGCAAGACCACCCTGATCAGCATCGTCTGCGGCATCGTCAACGGCACCGGCGGCAGCGTGCTCGTCGACGGCCACGATATCCGCAAGGATTTCCGTGCCGCGCGCAGCCTGATCGGGCTGGTGCCGCAGGAGCTTTCCACGGATTCGTTCGAGACGGTATGGGCCACGGTCAAGTTCAGCCGCGGCCTGTTCGGCAAGGCGCCCAACCCCGTGCACCTGGAGCGCATCCTGCGCGACCTGTCGCTGTGGGACAAACGCGATTCCAAGATCATGGCGCTGTCCGGCGGCATGAAGCGGCGCGTGCTCATCGCCAAGGCCCTGGCACACGAGCCGCGCGTGCTGTTCCTGGACGAGCCCACGGCGGGCGTGGATGTCGAGTTGCGCCACGACATGTGGCAGATGGTCCGCCGCCTGCGCGAGTCCGGCGTCACCATCATCCTCACCACGCACTACATCGAGGAAGCCCAGGAGATGGCCGACCGCATCGGCGTCATCAACCGCGGCGAGATCGTCATCGTCGAGGAGAAACAGACGCTGATGCGCAAGATGGGCAAGAAGCAGCTGACGCTCTCGTTGCAGACCCCGCTGGACGCGGTGCCGGATGGCCTGCGTGAGTGGCCGCTGGAACTCGGTGCCGACGGCACGTCGCTGATCTACACCTTCGACACGCAGGGCGACGACACCGGTATCGCGGTGCTGCTGCGCAAGCTGAGCGACCTGGGTATCGACTTCAAGGACCTGCATTCGAGCGAGAGTTCCCTCGAGGACATCTTCGTAAGCCTGGTAAGGGGTGGCGCATGAACTTCCACGCGATCCGCGCCATCTACCGCTTCGAGATGGCCCGTACCTTCCGCACGCTGATGCAGAGCATCGCCTCGCCGGTGCTGTCCACCTCGCTGTATTTCGTGGTGTTCGGCGCGGCCATCGGCTCGCGCATGGGCGCCATCGGCGGCGTGAGCTACGGGGCGTTCATCATCCCCGGCCTGATCATGCTGTCGCTGCTCAACGAGAGCATCTCCAACGCGTCGTTCGGCATCTACATGCCCAAGTGGGCCGGCACCATCTATGAGCTGCTTTCGGCCCCGGTGTCGTACGTGGAGGTAGTCATCGGCTACGTCGGCGCGGCGGCGACCAAGTCGGTGATCCTGGGGCTGCTGATCCTTCTGACCGCACGGCTGTTCGTGCCTTACGAGATCCAGCATCCGGTGTGGATGGTGGCCTTCCTGTTGCTGACCGCAGTGACCTTCAGCCTGTTCGGTTTCATCATCGGCCTGTGGGCCGACGATTTCCAGAAGCTGCAGGTGGTGCCGCTGATGGTGATCACGCCGCTCACCTTCCTCGGCGGCAGCTTCTACTCCATATCGATGCTGCCGCCCGCGTGGCAGACGATCACGATGTTCAATCCGGTGGTCTATCTGGTCAACGGCTTCCGCTGGAGCTTCTACGGCCAGGCCGACGTGAACGTGCTGGTGAGCGTGGGCGCAACGGTGGGCTTCCTGCTGGTCTGCCTCACGGCGGTGTGGTGGATCTTCCGTACCGGGTGGAAACTCAAGTCGTAAGCGCCGCTGTCGCGGCGCGTCGACAGGGTTCCTCGCTACGATAAGGCGATGAACCCCGCCGACGCTCGTACCGACACCGCCACGCATGCCAGCCGCCTGCATCGCGCGCAGGCGATGCTGGACCGGATGTTCCGTGCCATGCCGCTGGGTGGCCGCGTGCGCACCGGGATATTCATGGCGCTGAAGACCGTGGTCGCCGCCAGCGTCGCCTATCTCATCGGGCATGCGCTGCATACCGGCCAGGCGTACTGGGCGGCGATCAGCGCCGTGGCGGTCGTCCAGCCACGCTTCGGCGACACGCGTGGGGCCGGGCGCGATCGCATCGTGGGCACCGCGTTCGGTGGCGTGGCCGGCCTCTTCGGGCTGTGGATCGGCGGCGCAGGCAACCTGGTGTCCTTCTGCGTGGCGCTTCCCGTCGTCACCGTGGCCTGCTGGATATTCAACGCCGGTGCCGCGGCACGGGTGGGCGGCATCACCTCGGCGATCCTCCTGCTCGTGCCCAACACGGGCCCCTTGTGGGAAACCGCCCTTTATCGCCTCGGCGAGGTGTTGCTCGGTAGCGCCTGCGCGCTGGCCATCGGCTGGCTGGTTTCGCGCATCGAGGAGCGCGTCGAAGGCACGATCCGGAAGGAGGATGACGATGCACCGACAGCGGCACCATGAACACCACCGGCTGGACCGGATCGGCTGGTTGCGTGCGGCCGTGCTCGGCGCCAACGACGGCATCCTCTCCACGGCCAGCTTGCTGGTGGGCGTGGCGTCGGCGGCCACGGGCGTCGGCAATGTGATGCTGGCGGGCATCGCCGGCCTGGCGGCCGGTGCCATGTCGATGGCGGCGGGCGAATACGTTTCGGTGCGCTCGCAAGCCGACAGCGAGCATGCGGAGCGCACGCTGGAATCGCGCGAACTGGCGGAAGACCCGGTCGGCGAGCACCGGGAGCTCACCGAGATCTACGTGTCTCGCGGGCTCGATCGCACGCTGGCGCGCACCGTGGCGGACCAGCTGATGGCGCACGACGCATTGGGTGCCCACCTGCGCGACGAACTTGGCCTGTCGGAAGCCACCGCGGCGCGCCCCCTCCAGGCGGCGGCCGCGTCCGCGGCAAGCTTCGCCGCGGGCGCCGTGCTGCCTATCGCCGCCGCGGCGCTTGCGCCACGGTCGGCCATGACCGCCGCGGTCGTGGTCGTGTCCCTGTTCGCGTTGGCCGGGCTTGGTGCTACGTCGGCGCGACTGGCGGGTGCCGGCGTGCTCCGTGGCACCCTGCGCATCGTGTTCTGGGGTGCGGCGGCCATGGCGCTGACCGCGGCGGTGGGCAGCCTGTTCGGCGTCAGCCGATGACGCAGCGGTTACGGCCGCCGTTCTTGGCGGTGTAGAGCGCGAGGTCGGCGCGGTCGAACACCGTCTGCGGCGTGTCGCCGGCCTGGAACTGGGCCAGGCCGATGGAAGCGGTAACGCGCACCGGCTGCCGGCTGGCATGGAAGGCCAGGTGCTGGATCTTGCCGCGCAGGCGCTCGCACACCTGGAGTGCTTCGTTCTCGTCGGCGCCGTCGAACAGCACGATGAATTCCTCGCCGCCGTAGCGGGCGACGAAATCGCACGGGCGCACGTGCTTCACCAGGGCCTGGCCGATGATGCGCAGCACGGCGTCGCCCGCGGTGTGGCCGTAGGTATCGTTGATGCTCTTGAAATGGTCGATGTCGATCGCTGCGACGCAAAGCGGCCGGCCGGCCGTCTGCCAGGCGTTGAATGCCACCTCGATGCGTTTTTCGTAAGCCAGCCGGTTGGGCATCCCGATCATGGTGTCGGTCTGCGCCAGCTCGTGCTCGCGCTCGAGGGAGCGCTGCAGGGCGTTGCGTTCGGTTTCCAGTTGCTCGATGCGCTGGCGCATCTTTTCCGCGCGCTCGCGGTACGCGGTCAGCCGGCCGCCTTCACGGTCGCGGAACTCGCGGAAACACTCGGCGATGGTCTCCAGGCTGTCGCCCACCCGCTCGCGCAGCTCGTGGATGTCTTCCAGTTCCAGTGCCGCTTCGCCGAGCAGGCGCATCTCGTGCGCTACCGAGGCATCCAGTGCCTGGCCGTTGGCCTCACCGGTGTTCTGGTCGGCCAGCTCGCGCGACATGTACTGGCTCATTTCGTCCAGACGGCCGGTGACATGGCGGAGCACCGCTTGCAGGGCTTCTATCTCGCGTTGCAGGCCGATGCGCTGCTCGTTGACCAGGTCGGCCAGGCGGTCGCCGCAGACGGCCAGGGCCACCAGGTCACCGGCATCGGCCACGTCGTGGCGCAGGTCGCTGGCGCGATCGGCGAGCTTGGGCAGCACCACGATGCGATCGACCAGGCGGCTCAGCGCCGACTGCACGGACGAACCGTGTTCGCTGCGCGGTGCGCGGACCAGGGCGACCGAGCGTTCCTCGAGGGTGGCCTGGGGATGGTCGCCCAGGTGGTCCAGCGCCTCGCTCAGCCCGTGGACCAGCGGCTCGAGCAGCATCGCATCCACCGGGCCGTGCAGGGCGGTGGCGACGCGTTCGATATGCGGGTCGACCTGATCGTGGGCCCCATGCGCGGCACGGCCCAGGCAACCCACGAGCTGACGTAGCAGAGACTCGGCGGTCCGCCACTGGTTCTCCTCACGGGTCAGTCGGTCGACAGCCTCGTGGTATTTGCTTTCCCATAGCTGGTTGTCCAACGCACGCCCCAACCATCGTGTTATGCCGAATTCGTTCCATCATACGACGGGGGCTACGAATTAGCTCACGTTTCCGCCGTGGCGCGGCGGCGGGCCTGCTCGGGCTTGCCGCGGTGCATCGGGCGGTGCAGCCGGGGCGCGACGATCGGGGTGGTCAGCATGGTGCTCACCACGGCCATCAGCAGCAAGGCGGTGAAGGTTTCGCTGGTGATGATGTGCCGGTCGAGCAGCACGTTGACGAAGATGATCATGATCAGTGCCTTGGTCTGCAGCAGCCAGCCGATCGTCCATGCATCGCCCCGGGCCCAGCCCAGCAGCTTGCCTGCGATGCCCACGCCGGCCAGCTTGCCGGCGATCGAGGCCACGAGCAGCACCCCGGCCGCGACGAACACGGCGGTGCCGCCCATCTGCCAGTTCGTGCGCAGCCCGGTGGAAAGGAAGTAGATCGGCATGATGACCAGCAGCACGTTATGGCGCAGGCCATCGAGTTTTTCGAGGGTGAACCACTCGCGCTCCATGACCGCGCCGGCGAGGAAGGCACCCACCATGAAATGCAGGCCGCAGGCGTCCGCGCCGTAGCCGCACGCGGCCAGCCAGACCAGGCCGATGATGTAGCGATCGGCCTCCGGCACACGGGCCATCAGGCGCCGGATGGCCAGGGCGGCGATCGCGAAGAGGCCCAGGAACGCGGCCTGGTGCCCGACCCGCTGCCAGTCCAGCAGGATGACGGCCAGCACCGCCCAGATGGCCAGGTCATCGAGGCTGGCATAGCGCAGCACGCGCTGCCCCAGCGGTTCGCGCAGGATGCCCATCTTCTCCATCAACAGGATGAGGATGGGCAGCGCCGTCACGGCGCAGGCCATGCCGATGCCCAGCACGAACTGCCACGCGGTGGCGGCCTCGCCCATCCAGCCGTCGCGCCAGGCCAGCATGCCCAGCGCCGCCAGGCAGCCGGTGATCAGGGGTACACCGAGCGCGAACGCCGCCGTGGTGCCGCATTCGCGGCGTTGCTTCCAGACCTCGCGCAGGTCGAGCTCGATGCCGGCGATCCACACGAACACCATGACCGCCCACCAGGCGATGCCGTTGAGCGCGGCGATCACCGGCGGCGCGAATACCGTGGCGTAGTAGTCCGGAAACATCCGGCCCAGCAAGCCGGGGCCCAGCAGGATGCCGGTGAGAATCTGCACCACCACCAGCGGCGCCCAGTAATCCGTGCGGAAGATGCGCCAGATCAGGTAGGGCACGCCCAGAATGATCGTCATGGCGATCAGGAACAATTCCGTGGTGGTCATCCGCTCTCCCCGAAGTGGGCCAGAGGGTAACCCACGGCGGGCGCGCCGTGTCGACCTGTCTCAGCGCGGCGGTTGCGACAGTTCCCGCGCGTCGAGGTAACCGTCGCCGCTGCGGTCGAGCCTGTGGAACTGCCGGATCAGGTCGCGCTGGAAGGCGTCCAGCCGGACGGGACGCGCACCCGGACGCATCGGCCCGTCGTTGGCGTCGAGTACGCCATCGCCGTTGATGTCCATGCGCAGGAAGCCCTGGCTCATGTATCGAACGTATTCCGCCTCGTCGATGCGGCCATCACCGTTGGCGTCCATGCGGCGCAGGTAGTCCGCGGGTGTCCGCGGCAGGTCCTGGGCCGAGGCCGCCAGGGCCAGGAACAGGCCAGCGGAGAAAACGTATGGACGTCGATTCATGACGGGCAGTCTGCGCGATCCGGCCGGGTTTGTCGCCCCGGGGCGGGGGGAGTAACGTCGTGGATCCCGTATCGCCGCCAAGGACTTCCCCATGATCCATGAGAGCATCCTCGATACCATCGGCCGCACGCCCATCGTCCGCCTGCATCGCGTCGGGCCGTCCCATGTATCGCTTTACGCGAAGGTCGAGTCGTTCAATCCCGGCGGATCGGTCAAGGACCGCCTCGCCATCGCCGTGATCCGCGACGCAGAGCAGAAAGGCCTGCTCAAGCCGGGCGACACCGTGGTCGAGGCCACGTCGGGTAACACCGGCGTCGCCTTGGCCATGGTCTGCGCGGCCAGGGGTTACCGCTTCGTCGCCACCATGGCCGACAGCTTCTCGGTCGAGCGACGCAAGCTGATGCGCGCCTACGGGGCCCGCGTCATCCTGACCCCTGCCGCCGAACGCGGCAGCGGCATGGTCCGGCGCGCCGAGGAACTGGCCGCGAAGCACGGCTGGTTCCTGCCACGGCAGTTCCGCAACCCGGCCAATCCCGCCTATCACCGCAGCACCACGGCGGCGGAAATCCTCCAGGACTTCGCCGGCCGCCGTCTCGATGCGTTCGTCACCGGGTGGGGCACCGGCGGCACGCTGACCGGCGTGGGCGAAATGTTCAAGCTGGCACGCCCGGAGGTCCGTATCGTCACCACGGAGCCCGCCGCGGCGCCGCTGCTGGCCGACAAGCCCTGGTCGCCGCACAAGATCCAGGGCTGGACCCCGGACTTCATCCCCGAGGTGCTTAACCGTTCCGTCTTCGACCTCAATATCCCGGTGGACGACGTGCAGGCCCGCGACACGGCCCGTCGCCTCGCGCAGGAAGAAGGTCTTTTCGTCGGGATCTCGGCGGGTGCCACCGTGGCGGCGGCACTCGCCCACGCCGAATCCGCCGAGGAGGGCAGCGTCATCCTGGCCATGCTGCCGGATACCGGCGAGCGCTACCTGTCGACGTTCCTGTTCGAAGGCGTGGAAGAAGGGTCCGACGACGCCTGGCTGGAAAGCCTGGGCTGATGTCATGGCCGGCGGCTCGCCGCCTCCACGGCGACACCGCGAAATCATCACGTCGCTGGCGTCATGGTGTGCGCCTCGATAGAAGGAGACACCCCATGACGTTCCTGCGCAGCAAGAGTTTCGGTGAGGAGATGTTCGGCAGGGCCGAGCGTGCGATCGGCTCGGTCACCGGCAGCCGCAAGCACCAGGCGCTGGGCACCGCCCGCCAGTACGCCGGCCGCGCCGGTTCGCTCACCTCCGAGGCGCTGGCCGAAGCCGGTCGCCATGTGCGTCGCCGCCCGCTGGGCATCGTGATCGGCGCCGGCCTCGGCCTGGGTGCCATCGCGGCCGCCTGGCTGATCGCCCGTCACCACGCGCGGGTGCGGCCGGAGGAAGACGAACACGATCCGATGCGCCAGGTACCTGTAGACGCCGGCAACGCCGAGCTGGATGAGTCGGACGAGGACCGCCCGAAAGCTGGGAAGGTGCGGTACTACTGACCCGCTAGCTGCTGCGGCTGCGGGGAGGAGGCGCCGGGTGGTCACCCTCTGCGCTCGGGCAGCGGCCGCAAGCGGCCGAACTCGCTCAGAGGATGACCACCCGACGCCTCCCTGACGACTGAGGTGCATTGCGAGGAAAGCAACGCTCGCGGCGTCGCACGAAACAGCATTCCTAGGGTGGCGCCGCGCGATGTCGCCACCGCTCTGCTTTCCACACCCGCTTGCCTCTGTGGTCGCAGAGGTGCTGGGTGGTTACGCTCTGAGCGAGTTCGGCCGCTTGCGGCCGCTGCCCGAGCGAGAGTGTGACCACCCAGCGCCTCATCGCCGCGCCATACAAGTAACGGCGGCTCTGGCTCTGGCTCCGGCTTTGGATGTAGCCCCACTACGCCACTTCGCTCCTGCGTCTCAGCACGGCCAGCGGTTGCGCCCAAGTCGCACCCGGACGGCGCTTGCTGGTCACCAACGTCAGTTCGGACGGCTGGAACACGTTGATGTTGTGCGTGGCCGGCGTCGTCAGAATGTACTGGGCGCGGGTGGACTTGAGGAACGCGCCCACCTTGTCGATGTTGAAGATGTCCAGGTGCGCGAACGGCTCGTCGATGAAGACGAAGCCGCCCGGGCGATCCTCGTCGCGCATCAGTGCCACCAGCAACAACAGCGACTTCATGACCTGCTGGCCACCCGACGCTTCGCCGTCATCCATGCCGATCCAGCCCTTCTTGTCGAACTCGAAGCGCACCTGCAGCGCGGCCGAGGCCAGGGCCAAATCGTCGTTGCTCAGCTCGGGCAGGTCCACGTCCACGCCGATGCCGGCCAGATCGGCCAGCACCTTGAGGTTGCGGGCATAACGGCGGACGGTGTTGCGTAGCACCTGGATGTACGCGCCGCGGGCCTCGTGCGTGATGCGTGACGCGCGCTCCAGATGGGCACGGCGTTTGTCCAGGTCGAGCTTCAGGCCCTCGTGGTCCACCCAGAGTTTTTCGCGCAGCGCGACCACGCTGGGATCTTCTTCCCAGTGGCCCTCCGCCAGGCGCTGTTCGAGACGTATCACTTCGCGCTCGACAGCCCGGGCCGATTCGTAGCGTTCGCGCAGTTCCGCCATGGTGGCCCGGCTTCGCTGCGCCAGCGGGATATGCATGCGCTTGGCGCGGAACACGCGCAGGCGTTCGATCTGTTCGTTGCGCAGCTGGTGGTGCTGCCTGCCCGCGTCGGTGAGCTGGCGCTGCACGTCGCGCTGCTCTCGCGCGGCGTTGTCGCGAGCGTTGGATGTTTTCTGGCGCTTGTCGCGGATGGCCTCGTAGTGGGTCTCCGCGGCCGCGTGGCTGTCCGCCGTGCGTTGTACGTCTTCCTGCAGGCGCGGCTGCTGGGTGCGCGCGTCGGCAAACTCGTCGGCGCGGTCGGCCAGCTGGCTGCTGGCGCTCGCGCCGCGCAGGATCGCTTCGGCATCGGCGGCGCGCGCCATGGCGTCCTTGCGCTCGGCAGCGATGTCGCGCAGGCGCGTCTCGATCTCGCGCAGCGCCGCTTCGCCATCGCGCAGCTGGCGCTCACGCGCCCCGCTGCCGAAGTACATGTCGTCCACGCCCAGATGGCGGCCGCCGCGACGCTCGCGGAAGTAGCCCTGGGGCGTGATCCAGTCCTGGTCCTTGCCGCACGTCGCGCCTTCGGCGATGTCTTCCACCCGGCGGATGCGGTCCAGGTTGCGCAGCAACCAGTCCGGTGCCCCTGCCGAAAAGTCCACCACTTCGAGCAAGGATCGCGTATGGGCGCGTTCGGCGGGTGCGCGATCGGCCACGACGAAATGCTTGTAGCGATGCTGCTCGCCCAGCTTCCACGCGGTTTCGCGATCGCGCGGATCGTCCAGCAGCACCACGTGGCGGTAGCCCGCCAGCACGGCTTCCACCGCCGGCTGCCAACGTGGCTCGCGTATCTCCACGATCTCGCTGAGCATGCTGTGCCGTATGCCGGCTTCGTCCAGCGCACGGCGGAACGAGGCTTCGAACTCGGGCGTGTAACGACGCCCGCTGCGCCACGCGGCCAGCTGGCCGGTCAGCGTTGTCAGCCGCTGGCGCAACACGCCTTCTTCCGCTTGCAGCGTATGGACGGTGCTGCGCGCGTCGCGTGCCACGTCGGCCAGGCGCTCGTGGTCGGCGCCGCCCTGGCTGGCGACCATCTCGCGCAGGCGCGCTTCCTGCTTGATGAGCAGGTCGTTCTGCGCCAGTTCGCCGCGGGCGGCATCCAGCAGCTTGCGCGTCTGCTGGCGTGCGGTGTCCGCCTCGTTCTGTTCCACGCGCAAGGCCTCGCCGGTGACATCGAAATCGCCGAGCTGGTGCGTCAGGTCCGCATCGCGGCGTTCCAGGTCGGTGACGCGACGTTTGCCGCCGATCAGCTGCGGACGCGCCCCCCGGATACCGCCGGCCAGTTCCGCCAGCTCCACCCGGGGCAGGACACTGGCGACCAGGTCGACACGCTCGTTCTTCAGCGCGGTCCATTCCTGGTAGGAGCGGGCACGCGCTTCCGTTTCCTGCAGGCTGGCACCGATGAGGGACAGCTGGTGCTCCAGCCCGTGCTGCTCGCGGTCGGCTTCCACCTGCTCGTTGCGTGCGCGCTGGTAGTCGTCGAGCACGGCCTTGTCGCCGAACACGTCGAACACCAGCTCGAGCAATGCCTTGGGCGGCAGCTGGCAGAGCTTGTCGGTGGCGCCTTGTTCGAGCGTGAGCACCCGGCGGATCGCCTGCGACAGGCCTGCGCCCTCCAGGCGGACGCGGTATTCGCGCAGCCCGAGGAAATCGTTTCGCGCGTCGATCTCTTCGATGCCGACATCGCCACCGAGCACGGCGTATTGCCGGGTCCACTCGCCGCCTTTCTTCTGGATGCGGCAGGCGAGAGTCACCTCGCGGTCCATCAGCGGAAAGAACGGACGCTCGCCGCTCGGTCCCGGGATATTGCCCACGCGGGCACGCAGCCAGGCGTACGGCATGCCGTTGTGGCGCAGGTAGCTCTTGTAGTCGCGGTTGCCGGCGCAGTCGATGGTCAGCAGCGTGCGCAACGCGTCCAGCAGCGTGGTCTTGCCCGAGCCGTTCGGCCCCACCACCGTGACGATGTTGGTATCCAGCGGCAGGCTGAAACGCTGCCAGTAATCCCAGTGGACGACCTCGAGGCTGCGGAAATCAAACATCGGACGGCTCCTCCGGGTGGATCGTCGCTGTGCCGGCGTCGTCGTCGTCCGGCGCCGGCGCACGGTTCGCGGCATCGGTGAGCAGGTCGGCCAGCGCGCCGTCGAGGATGCGCCGCGCGGTACGTTCGTAGTCGAAGGCCAGGTCCAGCAGCGGACCTTCCGCCACATCGCCCTTGCGACGGATGATGAAGCCCAGCCGGTTCAGCGTGCCGAGGTTGAAGCCGACGCGTGTCTTGCCGCCCAGCTTGTCGCCGAAGTCCGCCAGAAGCGTGCGTTCGGCGATCACGGGGGAGACGGCCGGATCGCGCGGTATCGGCTTGCCTTCCGCGAACATCTGGCCCTGTGACGCCGCGGCATCGACCGCCTGGCGTTCGATCTGGCGCTGCCGCTTGGGCAGCACGATCAGTGCCCAGAGGACGACCAGCAGGGCCACGCCGTCGCGGTCCAGCTGCAGGGTGTTGGAGATCCAGCTGTCGCTGCCACCGAACACGGCGCGTTCGCTCTTGCGGGCCACGGCCAGCCCGATGTAGGCGGCGTAGGGGTGTTCGCGAAGTTCCAGGCCGACGGCCTCCAGGCGACGGTCGAGTTCCTCGCGGAAGCCGTCGTCCAGCAGCGCCTTGCGCGCCTGCACGTCGTCGCGCGGCAGCCAGCGCTGGGAGAGCAGCCGGGTCACGAGGGTGGCGGTATCGTCATGCATCGGGGGTGTCCTTCGCGGTGTCGCGCGGACGCAGGCGTCCGGCGCTGACCCGCGCGATCTGGGGCAGGTCGGTGTCGATCAGTCGCGGCTCGATCTCCAGCGCCAACGGCAGTCGGGCGAGGTCGGCGGTGCCGCCTTCCAGCGCGGCCGATTCGGGATCGCCGAGCAGGCCGAGCAGCGACAACCGGTAGGCGGAGAGGGCGTAGTCGTCGCCGATCAGCGTGTCGGACAGCTCGCGCGGTGTGACGATCGCGGCCAGTTCGGCGTGCCATTCGCCGAGGAAACGCAGGTCTTCTTCGTCCATCGCCAGATCGGCGGTGTCCGGCGTTTGTTCCGCACCGGGCAGGGCGGTGGTTTCAGCGGCCAGACGCTCGCGCTCGAGCAGCTCGAACTCGGCGACATCGAGCGCGATCTGGTCGTGGATGAAGGGCGCAGGCAAAGGCAACAGCAGCTGGCCATCCTCGAATGACGCCAGCGCGTCGACGTCCTGTGCGCGCAGCCAGCCGACCAGGTCGGAGGAGGACAAGCCCGTGCGGCCCAGGTGCACCCGGTGCTGGTCGATCTTGTTGAGCTCGCGCTGGAATGTGCCGGCCTGGCTGAGCAGGGCGCTCTGTGCGCGGCCCACGGCCTGGGCCAACCGGTGCGCGGCCGGTTCCAGGTCTTCCTTGACGGTGATGCCCGCAACCACCTCGGTGCCTTTCTCCACCCACGTCCACACCGAATCCAGCCGTTCGGCGGCATGGCGGATGCGATGCTCGGAGCCGGATAACACGGCGCGGTCGAAGTCGTCCTTGAGTTCGGTCAGGCGCGAGAGCAGGTGCCCCAGTTCATCGACCGAGACGCGACCCACGGCCTGGCCGGCGGCCAACTGCGCGGTGAGGTAGCCCAGCCCGTCGTCGTCGTCGTTCTCGAACTCGAGCATCACGGCCAGGGCGGCCAGCGCCTTGCGCCCCGGCAGGCCCACGCGATAACGCTGGGTTTCGCCGTCGTAGACCAGCAGTTCGTGGTCCTTCAGGCGCTGCACCACCGTATCGAGCTTGACCGCGTCGACGAACGCCAGGTGATCGCGGATCTCCTGCGGTGTCCACTCGGTGGCGTGCGTGCGGCCGCCCAGCGTGCGCAGGACCAGCAGGCGCAACAGCACCTGCGCCTCGCCACCGTGGAACAGCGCCGAAAACGCACGCAGCAGGCCCCGCCCGCGCAGCAGCGGAAACAGGGTGGGGATGTCCTCGACGACTACACCGTCGCGGAAAAGATCCTGCAGGCGCTCATCGTGGAGGGGTGTGTCGGTCGGCCCGCCCAAGGTCAGCGACGGGGAATGCCGACGAAGCTGAGGAACTCGCCGCGGGTGCGCGGATCCTCGCGGAAGCTGCCGAGCATCTGGCTGGTGACCATGGACACGCCGCGCTTGTGGACGCCGCGCGTGGTCATGCACTCATGGGCGGCATCGATCACCACACCGACGCCACGGGGACGCAGCGTGTCGTCGATGCAGTGCGCGATCTGCGCGGTGAGTTTTTCCTGCACCTGGAAGCGGCGCGCAAAGCCTTCCACCACGCGGGCCAGCTTGCTGATGCCCACGACGCGGTCGGTCGGCACGTAGCCCACATGGGCGCGACCGATGATCGGGGCCATGTGGTGCTCGCAATGGCTTTCGAACTCGATGTCACGCAGGATGATCATCTCGTCGTAGCCGGCCACTTCCTCGAAGGTGCGGCGCAGGTATTCCGCCGGGTCTTCGTCGTAGCCCTTGAACCAGTCGCCATAGGCCTTGACCACGCGCTTTGGCGTATCGAGCAGGCCTTCGCGCTGCGGGTCTTCGCCCGCCCACAGGAGCAGGGTGCGCACGGCCTCTTCGGCCTGGTCACGGCTGACCGGGCGGGACTTGCTGTCGTCGCTCATCGTGGCGGTTCCTTGACGGGGCAAACACATAGTGTAGCGATGTTCGGGGCCGCAGGACTCAGTCGCCGGCGTCTTCCGTCGGCGGGTCCACCTCGTCGATGCCGCCGAGGTCCAGAAGTTTCTGCGATTCGTCGCCGCCCAGCGATTCCACACCACGCAGCTTGCGCTCGATGGCGCGTGTGCGCACCCCGGCGTTCTTGATGCTGTTGGTGGCCGAGTCCAGCTGCTTCTGGGTGCGTTCCAGCACGGTGGCGAACTTGCCGAACTCGTTCTTGACCGCCGCCAGTACCTGCCAGACCTCCGATGAGCGCTTCTGGATGGCCAGGGTGCGGAAACCCATCTGCAGGCTGTTGAGCAGGGCGGTGAGCGTGGTGGGCCCGGCGATGGTGACGCGATGGTCGCGTTGCAACTGGTCGGACAGGCCCGGCCGACGAATCACCTCGGCGTAGAGGCCTTCGGTCGGCAGAAAGAGGATGGCGAAGTCGGTGGTGTGCGGCGGCGAGACGTATTTGGTGTGGATCCGCCGGGCTTCCTCGCGCACGCGCACTTCCAGGGCCTTGCCGGCCAGCATGGCACCTTCCAGGTCTGCGGCGTCCTGCGCATCGAGCAGGCGCTGATAATCCTCCACGGGGTATTTCGCGTCGATGGGCAGCCAGACCGGACCGCTGTCGTCGTCGCCACCGGGCAGGCGGATGGCGTATTCCACCCGCTCGGCGGAGCCGGGCACGGTGGCGACGTTGGAGGCGTATTGCTCGGCGACCAGAATCTGCTCCAGTAGTGCGCCCAGTTGCACCTCGCCGAAAGTGCCGCGGGTCTTGACGTTGGTCAGGACGCGCTTGAGGTCGCCCACGCCGGTGGCCAGCGCCTGCATCTCGCCCAGGCCGCGCTGCACGGCCTCCAGGCGTTCGGACACCAGCTGGAACGACTGGCCCAGCCGGGTCTCCAGCGTGGACTGCAGTTTTTCGTCCACCGTGGCGCGCATCTGTTCCAGCTTGGCCGCGTTGTCCTGCTGGATGGCACCCAGCCGGGTTTCCAGCGTGGTGCGGACATCGGTCAGGCGTTTCTCGTTGTCGGCGGTGAGCGTGCCGAAACGCTGGTCGAGCAGTTCGCCGAAGTGCTTGAGCGTGACGGCCGATTCCTCGCGCGTTTTCCGGGCATCGTCGCCCAGGCCCTGGCGCAACGATTGCAGGCCGAGATCGGTGCGCTCGGTCAGTTGGTCCAGCCGCTTGCCGAATGCCTCGATGCGCTCGTGCTGGCGCTCGGCGGCGTGCTGCAGTTGCTCCTGCACGTGGGTGCGGAACTGGCCGAAGCTCTCGCCCAGCTCGCCGCGCCCCGCGCGTTGCTCGTCGCGCAGCACGGTTTCGAGGCGGCGCGTGTCGTCACGGAGGCCGTCCAGGCGGGCGGCACTGCCGTCGTCCTGCCTGCCACTGCGCGAGACGACGACGAAGAGCAAGGCGAGGCACGCCAGTACGGCGACCAGCAGGACGACAAGGAGAACGGTTTCGAGGGTCATGGCGCGAGGTTACCTGTGTTGCGGACATCCCGCGCGCAGGCTAGGGCGGGGCTTTCTCAGATCTCGCGATTGCCGACGATCACCACGTCGGCCGGGCGCTTCGCGAACAGGCCGACGGCCACGACGCCGACGATCTGGTTGAGATCGGCTTCCAGCGCCACCGGGTCGGTAATGCGCCAGTGGTGCACGTCGAGGATCCAGTTGCCGTTGTCGGTGACGACGCCATCGCGCCACACCGGCTGGCCGCCGCGGGCGACGATCTCGCGCGCCACATGGCTGCGGGCCATGGGGATCACTTCGATGGGCAGCGGGAAGGTGCCCAGCACGTCCACCTGCTTGCTCGCGTCGATGATGCAGACGAACTTGTCGGAGGCGGCTGCGACGATCTTCTCGCGCGTGAGCGCGGCGCCACCGCCCTTGATGAGGCGCTTGTGCGGATCGCATTCGTCGGCGCCGTCGACATAGAGGTCGAGTCGCCCGGCGGCGTTGAGGTCGAGCACGTCGATGCCGAGCTTGCGCAGGCGCGCGCTGGAAGCGTCCGAACTGGACACCGCCGCCTTGATGCGGTCACGGTACTGGGCCAGTTCGTCGATGAAGAAGTTGACGGTGGAACCCGTGCCGACGCCGATGATGCCGCCGCGGAAACCGCCCTCGCCCACGTAGCGGAAGGCGGCGGTTTCGGCGGCGAGACGCTTTTCGTTGTCCTGGCTCATGCGTTTTCCAGCGTGAGGATGAAATCCCAGTCGCCCTTGGCCACCGGCATCACCGAAAGGCGATTGCCCTTGCGCACCAGCGGCATGTCCGCGAGTTCGTCGATCTTCTTCAGTTCGTCCAGCGAGATGGTACGGGCGAGTTTGCGCTCGAACTTGACGTCCACCAGCATCCAGCGCGGTTCTTCCCGCGTGCTCTTCTCGTCGTAGTACTTGGATTTGGCGTTGAACTGGCTCTCGTCCGGGTACGCGGGCGATGCCACCGAAGCGATGCCGACGATGCCGGGAACCTCGGTGTTGGAATGGTAGAAGAAGATCTTGTCGCCGACCTTCATGCCGTCGCGCATGAAGTTGCGCGCCTGGTAGTTGCGTACGCCGTCCCAGGGTTCGATGCCCTTGCGCTTGAGATCGTCGATGGAGAACGTATCCGGCTCGGACTTCATGAGCCAATACTTCATGCGGCGCCGCTCGTGCAGTCGATCAGGGCCTTGTCCGTCGCGATGTAGTCGAGCGGGATATCCCACTCGGCGGTCTCGATGGTGTCCAGTTCCTGGAAGTCGTAAGCCACGCCGACCAGCAACGGCTTGGCCGGGCGGGGCTGCCCGCGCAGGAACTCGAAGCTGCGGTCGTAATAACCGCCACCGAAGCCCAGGCGGTTGCCCTTGCGGTCGAAACCCAGCAGCGGCACCAGCACCAAGTCGAGCTTGTTCGCCTCGACGATATTGCCGGACGCCTTCGGCTCGGGGATGCCCATTTCGTTGGATTCGACGTCTTCACCCGTGGCCCACGGGGCGAAGGTGAGCCGGCGCTTGCCGCCCGACTTGGTGACGATGGGCAGGTAGAACGTCTGCCCGCGCTCGGCAAGCGGCGCGATGGCGAGGTTCAAGGGCAGCTCGCCACCGGTGGCCCAGTAGCCGGCCACGTGCGTGTCGGTGACGAATTCGGGGAGTTGTTCCAGCGACTGGCGCAGGCCCTGCGCCGCGGCCACGCGCTCGGCCGGCTTCAGCTGGCGTCGGCGCTGGACGAGGTCGGCTCGAAGTTCGCGTCTCTCGGGGAGCTTTGACATGGACGTTCAGCCGGACGGCACGGTCGGAAGGTTGCCGTCGAGCCGCCCCGCCCGGTGCCGCGGGAAGGGCGCTGACCGGCCCTGCGGGCCGACCGGCGAGAATGGAGAGGCGTTCTCCGCGATGCCGCTGCGCACCAAACGACCTTGATCCAAAGGATCAGGTGGGAGAGCTAGGCGGCATCAAGGCTTTCCGCACGAAGGCGGACATGCACAACAGCCACCAAAAGCCGACCCGGGGTCGTATGTAGGAACAAGGCAAATGTAAAGTGCGCTGGCGAACACCGCAGGGAACGCCCGTGGCTATTTTACCGGCGCGTCGAGCAGACCATCAAGCTTTCTGCGCAGTGCGGCCAGGCCGTCGGTCAGCACCTGTTCCTGCGAGCCGTGCTCCTTTCTGAGCGAAAGCAGCTCGTGGGCGATACTGACGGCCGCCAGCACGGCGATCCGGTCGAAGCCGGGCGCCTTGGCATGGGCTTTCAGCTCGCGCATCTTGCCGTCGAGGAACTGTGCGGCGGCGATCAGGCCGGGGCGTTCTTCCGGGGCGCACGCGATGTGAAACTCGCGATCGAGCAGGCGGAGGGAGACCGGTTCGCTGGCGGTGGCGTTCATAAAGGTGGCCTCAGCCGGTGTTTTCGAGCGCCTTGAGGCGCTGGATCATCGCTTCCACGCGGCTGCGCGCCTGTTCGTTGCGCGCCATCAGCCCCGCACGTTCGTTCGCCAGCTGCTCCTGGCTGTGCCGCAGGCTGCGGTTTTCCTCGGTGAGACGGCGAACGGTATCGACGAGCCGGTCGAGCGTGGCGCTCAGGGCTTCCAGTTCGGTCTTGAAGGCATCCGGGTTCGTCATGCGCGGACTATAACAGGACGTTTTCGCCGTGTCGGCAATCCGTGAAGGCCTTCCACGGGAGCAGGCCGAAGATGGCTGCATTAGACTGCCCGCTCTCGCCCCCAGGAGTAGCCGCCATGTCGGCCAACCAGACCGTCGATCCGGAAAAGATCGCCGAGCTCATCGTCCGCTGCAAGCTGACCCTGTCGGTCAGTGAATTCCATGGCTCCCTCGTGGGTTACATCTGCGCCGGCGGCCGCTTTCCCCGCCATGACGTGCTGGCGGCGATCGAGCTCGAGCCCGATCCGGCCCCGTCGGCCGACGAACAGGCGATGCTCTCCCGGCTGCGTCACCAGACCGAGGAATGGCTGGCCGATCCGGACCTGACCTTCTCGCCCTGGTTGCCGGATGACGAGTCGCCTACCGCGGAGCGGGCGGAGGGCCTGACCGACTGGGTGCAGGGCTTCCTGGGCGGGTTAGGCCTGGGTGGCTCGGTCGAGGCCAACAAGGGCATGAGTGACGATGCGAAGGAGGTCCTGCAGGACATGGCCGGCATCGCCACGACGGACTTCGAGTTCGACGCCGACGAGGATGTCAACGACGAAAGCCTGACCGAACTGGAAGAGTTCGTCCGTGCCGGCGCCATGTTGCTGCACGCTGAACTCAGCCGAGCCCCCCGGACGGCGAACGACACCCTGCATTGATCGCCGCGGCCGAGTACGCCCGGCGGCGCCGGGAGCTGATGCGCATGACCGGCGAGGACGCCGTGCTGATCCTCGCCGCCGCGCCCGAGCGCATGCGCAATGCCGACGCGCCCTGGCCCTACCGGCAGGATTCCGACTTCCATTACCTGACCGGTTTCGACGAACCGGATGCCGTGCTGGCCCTGCTGCCGGGCCGCGCGCACGGCGAAACCGTGCTGTTCTGCCGCGAGCGCGATGCCGAGCGCGAGCGCTGGGACGGCGAGCGCATGGGCACCGATCGCGCCGCGCGCGAACTGCGCCTGGACGATGCGTTCCCGATCGACGATATCGACGACATCCTGCCCGGCATGATCGAGGGCCGGGCACGCGTGTACTGCCACTTCGGCCAGGAGCCGGATTTCGACGCCCGTCTGCTGGCATGGATGCGTCGCCTGCGCACCGCGCGGGGCGGCGGCGTGGTGCCGAAGGACCTCGTGGCACTCAGCCACCTGTTGCACGACATGCGCCTGTTCAAGTCGCGCGACGAACTGGCCCTGATGCGCCGATCCGCCGAGGTGGCCGGCGCGGCGCATGTCGCCGCCATGGCCATGGCGCGCCCCGGCGT
This sequence comes from Luteibacter sp. 9135, assembly GCF_000745005.1. Classification (NCBI taxonomy): domain Bacteria; kingdom Pseudomonadati; phylum Pseudomonadota; class Gammaproteobacteria; order Lysobacterales; family Rhodanobacteraceae; genus Luteibacter; species Luteibacter sp. 9135. Next base: position 1,585,087 of record NZ_JQNB01000001.1, read on the forward strand.
GGCCGAGTACGAGATCGAAGGCGAGATCCTTCGCACCATCCGCGGACGGGGCGCCTTTCCCGCGTTCCCGCCGACCGTGGCTGGCGGCGCCAACGCCTGCGTGATGCACTACCACGCGAACCGGGCCACGTTGCGCGACGGCGACCTGTTGTTGATCGACGCCGGCGCCGAGGTGGACTGCTACGCCTCCGACATCACCCGTACATACCCTGTCGGCGGGTGTTTCTCGCCGGCGCAGCGGGCGCTTTACGACATCGTGCATGAGGCGCAGCTGGCCGCCATCGACGCCGTGCGGCCCGGCCGTTCGTTCGCCGCATCGCACGACGCCGCGGTACGCGTGATCGCCCACGGCCTGTGCGCCCTCGATATCCTTCCCGGCGACCCGGCGCGTGCTATCGCCGAAGGCAGCTACAAGACTTACTTCCCCAGCAAGACGGGTCACTGGCTCGGCCTCGACGTACACGACGTCGGCGACTACCGCATCGACGGCGAGCCCCGCATCCTCGAGGAAGGCATGGTCGTCACCGTCGAGCCCGGCATCTACATCCCGCCGGACGACAAACGGGTCGACGAACGCTGGCGCGGCATCGGCATCCGCATCGAGGACGATGTGGCGGTGACCCGCGGTGCGCCGGAAGTGATGACCGCGATGGTGCCGAAGTCACCGGCTGCGCTGGAGCGCTGAGTCCAGCGCAGCGTCGGGATCAATGCCCCTCGTGCTTCGGTATCGGCTCGCGCTTCCGGCTCGCATCGTCGTCCGAGTGCACCTCGTACCACATCGCGTTGAGCACGGCGAAGCTGCAGGCCAGTCCGAGGCCGAGTATCCAAGCGAAATACCACATGGTGTCGTTGCTCCTTCAGTACATGTTGTGCGACTTGCGCACGTGTTCGAGGGTGACGCGGCCGCGCATCACGCGGTAGACCCAGCCCGTGTAGAGCAGGATCAGCGGGATGAACACCATCGTGACGCCGAGCATCAGCCACAGCGTGCCGCGGCTGGACGAGGCGTCCCACACGGTGAGGCTGGACACCGGGAAGGTGGCCGAGGGCATGAGGAACGGGAACAGCGCGAAACCGGCCGACAGGATGGTGCCGGCGACCGCGAGCGAGCTGGAAAAGAACCCGGCGAAGCCGCGCCGGCCGACGAAGGCCTGTACGCCCAGCGCGCCGATGAGCGCCAGTGCGGGTGCCGCCCAGAACGCGGGGTGCGTCGCGTAACCGGCAAACCACGTGCCCCCGATGACGACATGCTTGCCCAGCGGGTTTGACACCCCGTTGGCGGGGATGGGCCCCGATATGGCGAAACCTGGAATGCCATAGGCCAGCCAGACACCCGCCAGGGCGAACAGCACCACGTACGCGAGCGATGCGATGCGGGCCACTTTCGCGGCGCGCGCCGCGATTACATGGTCGGCCTTCATCGCCGCCCAGCACGCGCCATGGGCCAGCAGCATGCTCAGGCTGACCAGGCCGGACAGCAGGGCGAACGGGCGGAACAACTGGAAGAAGCTGCCGTCCCACGTCATCCGCAGGTCGCCGTCGTAGTGGAAGGGCAGGCCGAGGAACAGGTTGCCGAAGGCGACGCCGCAGACCAGCATCACGATGACGCCGGAGGCGATCAGGCAGCTGTCCCAGACCAGCTGCCAGCGCGCGTCGTCCACCTTCTCGCGGAAGTTGAAGCCCACGGGCCGGATGATGAAGGCCACCAGCAGCACGAACATCGCGACGTACAGCCCGGAGAACGAGGCTGCGTACAGCAGCGGCCACGCGGCGAACACCGCGCCGCCGCCGAGGATGAACCACACCTGGTTGCCTTCCCACGTGGGCTCGATGGTTTCCAGCAGCACGCTGCGTTCGTGCGGGTCGCGGCCGAGTACGCGGAGTAGGGCGGCCACGCCGAAGTCGAAGCCGTCCATGATGGCGAAGCCGATCAGCAGCACGCCGATCAGGGCCCACCAGATGACGCGAAGGGTGTCGTAATCGAACATGGTGTGGACCTCAGGCCGTTTGCGCGGTGGCGGGGAGGGCGTCGGCGCGATGCGGCCACATGCCCAGGCCGTCCGGGCCTTTGCGTGCGAACTTCAGCATCAGGTAACCGTCGACGATGGCCAGTGCGGTGTAGAACAGGGCGAAGCCGCCGATCGAGATCCACACCTGGCCCGCGGTGAGCGACGAGGCACCCAGCGCGGTCGGCAGCACGCCCTCGATCGCCCAGGGCTGCCGGCCGTATTCCGCGACCACCCAACCAAGCTCCGCGGCCACCCAGGGCAGCGGCAGACTCCACAGCGCAGCGGTCAGGAACCGGCGTCCATCCAGGCGCCGCTTGCTGGCGCGCCAGAACGCGTAGGCGAACAGCCCGATGAAGTAGAGGCCGCAGGCCACCATGATGCGAAACGACCAGAACAGTACCGGCACGTTCGGAATGGTGCTGTCGGCGGCGCGCTGGATGTCAGCCGGAGTGGCCTTGCGCGGATCGTCCATGAAGCGTTTCAACAGCAGGGCGTAGCCCATGTCCTTGTCGTGCGCCGCCAGGATCGCCCGCGCCTGCGCATCGTCCTTGTTCTCGCGCAGCACCAGCATGGCGTCGTACGCCTTGATGCCCTCACCGATGCGGACCTTGGCATCCTCCACGAGGTTGCGGATGCCGGGGATGGGCTCGTCGATGGAGCGGGTGCCGATCAGGCCCATCACCCAGGGCACCGTGACGGCGGCATGGGTGGTGTGGTTCTTCACGTCGGGCAGGCCGAACAGCGTGAACGACGCGGGCGCCGGTTCGGTTTCCCACATGGCTTCGATGGCGGCCATCTTCATTTTCTGGTTTTCGGAGATCGTGTAGCCGGATTCATCGCCCAGCACCACCACCGACAGCGATGCGGCGAGGCCGAAGCTGGCCGCCACCGTGATCGAGCGTTTGGCGAACTCGATGTTGCGTCCGCGCAGCAGGTACCACGCGCTGATCGACAGGACGAACATCGCGCCCATGGTGTAGCCCGCGCTTACCGTGTGCACGAACTTGGCCTGGGCCACCGGGTTGAAGATCACCTCGGAGAACGAGGTCACCTCCATGCGCATGGTCTGCGCGTTGAAGGCGGCGCCCACAGGGTTCTGCATCCAGGCGTTGGCGATCAGGATCCACAGCGCGGAGAGGCTGGTCGCCAGGGCCAGGAACCAGGTCACCAGCATGTGCTTGACCGGCGAGATGCGATCCCACCCGAAGAAGAACAGCCCGACCAGCGTGCCCTCCAGGAAGAACGCCATCATGCCTTCGATCGCCAGCGGCGCGCCGAAGATGTCGCCGACGTAATGCGAGTAGTAGGCCCAGTTGGTGCCGAACTGGAACTCCATGGTGACGCCGGTGGCCACGCCCATGGCGAAATTGATACCGAACAGCACACCCCAGAACTGGGTCATGCGTTTCCATACCTCGCGGCGCGTCATTACGTACACGCTCTCCATGATCGCGAGCATGAAGGCGAGCCCGAGCGTGAGGGGCACGAAGAGGAAGTGATAAAGCGCTGTCAGCGCGAACTGGAAGCGCGACAGGCCGACGACATCGGGGTCGACGATCATGGGTGGGGTTCCTGGGTGGAGGCGGAGACGGGTGAGAAGGCACGGCCGACGCCGGCGGGCGACACGTCCGCACGGGGCAGCGGCCGGATGGCCACGTACCAGATGAGCATCAGCAGGGCCAGCTTGGCGACGATGATGACCGCGAGCTCGAGCACGAGGCGCTTCAGCGGCCGGTCGCGCCAGCGACGACGGAGGGGTGGGCGGTCGACAACCACGGTTGCGACTCCTGGATTCTTGGATAACTGACGGCATCGTATGCCCGCATCGGCCGCCGCGATGGATGGCCGATTGTCGCAACGGACTGATCGCGTATGCTTCCTTCACGCCCCGCGGGAACCCCGATCCGGTATGTCACAGACCCCCATGCGCTATGGCTCGGTGGACGTCGTCCGCGGGCTCACGGTGGCCGCCATGCTGCTGGTCAACGATCCCGGCGACTGGGGCCACGTCTGGTGGCCGCTGGAGCACGCCGCGTGGAACGGATTCACGCCGACCGACCTCGTCTTCCCCCTGTTCCTCTTCATTGTTGGCGTGTCGATCGCGCTGGCGATCGTGCCGCGGATCGAGGCTGGCGCGGCCAAGCCGCCGATCCGGCGTGCGGCGATACGCCGCGCGCTGCGCATCGTCGGCCTGGGCCTGTTGCTCAACGTCGTCGCCTGGCTCGCCATCCCGGAAGCACACCTGCGCCTGCCGGGCGTGCTGCAGCGTATCGGCCTGTGTTTCGCCCTGGCCGCGCTGCTGGCCATTCACGTGCGCGGCTCCGCGCGCGACCTTGTCGGCGTGGCGTTGCTGGTGCTTTATGGGGCCGTGTTGCTTGCCGGCGGCATGGCGCCGTGGACGAACTGGGTGAGCCGTCTCGACAGCGCCGTGTTCGGGCCGTTCGTCTACGTCGTGGATGCCGTTACCGGCCGCGGGCACGATCCGGAAGGCCTGTTGGCCACCTTGCCGGCGCTGGTCACCACCCTGATCGGCGTACGCGCGGGTACCTGGCTGCGCCAGGGCGCGTGGCGTCACCTGCTTGGCGCGGCCGTGGTGTGCGCGCTGGCCGGCTGGGCCCTGCAAGGGGTGTGGCCGTGGAACAAGAACCTGTGGACGCCGAGCTACGTGCTGTGGGGCGCGGGCTGGTCGTTCGCGATCCTCGCGCTCATGCACGTCCTCGTCGACGTGCGCGGTTGGCGGGTGCCCGGCAGGGCGTTCGGCCTGAACGCCATCGCCGCCTATACCGGATCCGGCCTCATGGTGTACCTGCTGATCGCACTGGGCGTCACCGCACCGCTGTACCGCGTGGCCTTCACGGGGTGGATGACGCCGCTGTTCGGCCCCTACGTGCCGTCGGCGGCATGGGGTGTCGTGTTCGTCGCACTGTGGTGGCTGATCGTCCGCGGCATGGACCGCCGCGGCATCTACCTGAAGGTGTGACGCCTAAAGCAGGGCGAAGGCGTCCCGGGTCATGTTTTCCGGCTCGCCTTCGCGGCAGACCACGTCGTCCTCGATGCGGATGCCGCCGTACTGGCGGAACGCGTCCACCCGGGCCCAGTCGATGTCGCCGGCGAACGGCTTGTCCTTCAGCTCGGCCAGCAGCATGTCGATGAAGTAGATGCCCGGCTCGATGGTTACCACCATGCCCGCTTCCAGTTGGCGTGTCAGGCGCAGGTAGGGGTGGCCTTCCGGCTTGGCGATGGTGCCGCCGGTTTCCGCTGCCTGGAAGCCGCCCACGTCGTGCACCTGCAGGCCGATGCCATGGCCCAGCCCGTGCGGAAAGAACGCGGACGACACGCCGGACTCGACGGCGCTCTCGGGGCTCATGCGGATGAAACCATGATCGCGCAGCACACCGGCCAGCGCATGGTGCGCGTGCACGTGCAGGTCGGGGTAGCTCTGGCCGGGACGCACGCGGGCGACGAACGATTGCTGCGCGGCGTCCACGGCATCGATCAGCGCCTGGAATTCACCGGCATCGCGGCCGGCGTAGGTGCGCGTGATGTCGCTGGCGTAACCCGAGGCGCCGGCACCGGCGTCGATCAGGAACGAGCGGCTCTCGGCCGGCGCGTGGCGATCGAAGTTCGTGTAGTGCAGCACGGCGCCGTGCTCGTTGAGGCCGACGATGCTGGCATAAGGCAGCTCGGCGTCGAGCTGGTCCACCGCCGCCAGGTAGGCCTGGTGGATGCCGAGCTCGCTGGCGCCCTCACGGAAGGCATGCTCCGCGGCACGATGCCCGCGGGTGCCGCGGCGGCTCGCCTCGCGCATCAGTTCCAGCTCGTAGGGCGTCTTGTATGCGCGGTGGTAATGCAGGTGGTCGATGACCGCCGGCGGATTGTTGGCGCACACCTGGTCGAACCCGCAGTCGCGGTCGCCGATGATGGCGCTGCGGGCCGGCGAGGGAAGTTCCGCGATCGCATCGGCGGGCTTGCGCACCACCACGATGTCGAAATGGTCCACCCAGTAGCCCTGCGGCGCCTCGGGCACTACATGCCAGTAGTCGCGCGGCTGCAGGAACACCAGCCTGGGTTTCTCGCCCGGGGTGTACACCAGCCAGCTGCCCGGCGCGTCCAGCAACGGCAACCAGTGCTTGAAGTGCGGATTGACCACGAACGGGTAGTCCAGGTCGTCGAGGAACTTCGTGATCGGCCGGCCGGCCGGCACCACCAGGTGCTCGAAGCCGCCGCGTGCCAGCGCGGTGTCGGTGCGCTCGCGCAAGGTGGCGAGGTGCTGGGGATACAGGGCGGCCAGCGCGTCGTTCATCGTGATCTCCGGGGAAGGGAATGGGGGAATCGGTGCCGTCATGCGCGCGCGAAAACCACGGCGTAGTCGCTGGCCAGGTCACCCAGGCGGTGGCGAAGCAGCGTGGCGGCATGGTCGTCGCCGCCGCCAGCCAGCGCGTGCAGGTGGGCACCGTAGAGCGTGATGGCGAAGTGCCCCACCGCGAAATCGTGGGTGGGCGACCGCCACTGGGTCAGTGGGGTCCAGTTCGCGCAGGCGGGGCAGGCCACGTAAGCCGAATCGGGCGATTCGCACCAGATGGCCAGGGCTTCCTCGAGGGCTTCGCTGCCCTCGTCGCCGGGGGCCAGCGGCTGGTCGCATTCCGGGCAGCGGATGCGGAAGCTGCCGTCGTAGGGGCAGAAGATGCCGTTCTCGCGGCCGCCATCCACCAGCATGGCGCCGCCGGTGTCGTCGTCGCGCCAGCGGTGCGCGCTGGCATGCAGGCCGATGGCGCGCACCCCGCTGCCGGAGAGGAAACTGCCCTCGAGCACGGGGAAATACGGGTCGGCCCCTTGGGTGGGCAGCGCGCCGATGCTGCCGTCGCCGACCAGGCGGCGATACAGCGCCATGGCGGCCGCCGCGGCGTCGTCGCGTTCGAGTTCGGTATCGACCAGGATGGTGGTGGCATCGCTCATGAGCAGCGATGGTGACCCCCCACGCGGTGCGTCGTAAAGCATCGACAAAGGCTTCCGTTCAGTCCGCCGGAGGGCCGATCCATTCATCGATGGCGCGCACGTCGTCGTCACTGGCGGCCACGATGCGGTAACCGGACCAGAATTGGCCCGCCACCGCGGCCGGTTCGTGCCATTGCTCCTGGATGCCGATCTCCGCGCGGTATTCCGCCTGCCGGATGCCCGGCAGCATGAAGGTCACCTGGTGCACCGCCCCGCTGCGCGGCGCATGGGACCCCAACAGCATCAGCCCCGTAGCCGACAGGTTGACCAGTTGGCCGAGGACGCGGTCGGTCATCCCATCCACGATCGGCATGGGCGAGTTGGCATGCTTGCGCGGCGCTCGGCGTTGTTCGAAATCGCGGTTCATGCGTTGCCCGCCATGCGTCGGGTGTCGCCGCTGTCGCGGCGCAGGTTGCGGGCGATGGCGTGCCAGGCGCGATCGATGAGGGACACACGTTGCTCTTTCCATTCCCGCGCCTGGTTCGTGGCGATCAGACGGGCCAGCCGGGTGAGGTCGATGTCTTCGGTGCGGCCGCCGCGCGGCGTGACGAAAAGGCAGCGTCCGGTGGCCGGCGAGAACCAGGCCAGCTTGCGCCGGGACTCGCTGCCGTCGGGCTGGGTGAACGCGAACCAGGTGCCGAAGCGCAAGGTGGCGAAGCCGTCGTAGACCTGCTGCGCGGCCTCGTCCAGGGCGGTCGGCGCCACCGGCGCGAGGACATCGCCGTGCGCGGTGCCTTCGCCCAGGCGCGGGCGCTGCTTGAGGCGCAGGGCGACATCGGTGGGGGCGAGGTCGGTATCGGCCGTGTCGTGCCCCGCGGGTTCGAACAGCCCGCCGGCCACCTGCGAGGCTTCGGCCGAATGCATGCCCAGGTGTTCCAGGCCACGCTCCACGTCGGCACGCAGCTTCTGCACGTCCGCGATGGGGCGGCGGCCCAGCAACTGGTCCGTGACCCCCAGGCAGTGCAGGAACGCCTCGCCGTTTTCACCGCCCCGCAGGATATGCAGGGCGATCACGTCGGCCCAGGTGCGCTCCAGCAGGATGCGCAGCACCCCGCGTGGCGTGGCGTCCTTCACCATGCGCTCGTCCATGATGTCGGTGGCGCGCTGGCGTGCCCGTTCCAGCCGGTCCCGCCCTTCCATCGCCTCGATCTGGCGGCGCTCGGCGACATGCGCCTTGCGCGCCAGCAGGGCGATCTGCTGCTCGATATCGGCCCGCCACGCGGGGTCGATCACCTGGGCGTGGCTGGCCTGCATGACCAGCCGTTCCAGTCGGTCGATCAGCGCGGCATCCGGTTCGCCGTCGGCGGGGTCGAGCCACTGCTGAGCGGCCTCGCCCACGGTATCCAGCAGGCGGCGCGCGGGGTGCTCGGGCTGGTCGAAGAAGCCGCGGTCGTTCACTGCCGCGCGCAGCATGGGCCACTGCAGGCCACCCAGCACGGCGCGGGCCGGGCTGGCCGCAGCCACCTGCTGGCCCAGGTTCTCGAACAGCAGGGCGGTCAGTTCCACCGTGTCGCCCTGCTCGGACGACAGTTCGGCTGGCGGCGAACCCGACGGCCGGGTGCGATCCATCTGGGCCAGCAGTTCGTCGCGCAGGGCCTGTGCGCTGCGGATCTCGCGCTGCGCGGCACCGGTGACATCGCTGACGTGGCCCTGCAGGGCCATCAGCGCCGTCTGCAGTTCGTCGTCCGAGGCGATACGGCCGGCGGCGAAGCCGGCCACGTGGCCGGTCTGCAGGCGGGTGGTCAGCAGGTTGCGCAGGCCGTCCAGTACACCGATGTGTCCTTCCGCGGATGCCCCGGGCATGGCCTCACCGCCGACGCCTGCACCGGGCAGCGACGCCGGGGCCTCACGCGGTCGGGAACGGCGCTCGACGGCCGGCGGCGCGGACACGCGCACGTGGGGATACACGCGAAACCCCGGCAGGATGCCGCGCGTGCGGTAATGCTCGTTGAGGGCGCCGTAGAAGGATTCGCTCTGCGCCAGCACGCGCGCATCCACCGACTGGAACAGGATCAGGCGATGCGCGGTGGTCAACGGCAGGGGCCGGACCGCCGCTTTCAGTGCCGCTGCCAGCGCGCGCGGGCCGGCGGGCAGGGCCTCACCCTCCAGCGGCGGCGTGCCGGCCAGGACGGCCAACCGGTAGCCCAGTTCGAACAGGCTGCTGGCGCTGCGCGCTTCACCGCGCGAGGCCATGCTGGCCAGCGCACCGTCGATCTCCTGGTCTTCCGGATCGACCAGACTCAGTCCCGTGGCCAGCGATTCGCCCCGCGTCGGTGCGGCGTCGGTCACCTGGCCCAAGCCGCGGAACCCCTCGGTCAGGTGCGCGGCGAACCGGTTGCGAAAGGCGGCGCCCTCGCGCTCCACGATGCCGCGGCTTTCGAAGCAGGCCTGCTGCTCAAGGTGATTGCGGCTGCTCTCTGCCACGGCGAAAAGACGCCGGTCGAATTCGCGCAGCGACTCCCGCAGCGGCACGTCCAGCCACGTCAGGCACAGCGAAAGCCCCTGCTGCGCTTCGCATTCGGCGCGTGGCGAAAGGGCGACGGGATACGGTCCCGTCCTGCCGTGTGACGGGGGAGTGCCTGCGTTCATGGGTAAGGTCCTCCTCGACCTTCAGCGCAAGTTTAGGTTGGCGAAGGAGGTGGCGCCAGCGGAACCGCTGCGTGCATTCGGCGTAGGGCGTAAGAACTAGGCAGATTTGGCGTGGCCGGGCGCGACGGCCGTTCAGCTCATGAAGGCTTCGATCACGTCGTTGAGGAAGCGCTGGCCGAGTGCGGTCGTCCGCAGGACGGTCGGATCGTCCACCAGCCAGCCGCGCCCGCGGGCACGCATCAATCCGCCCGCGATGGCGTCGGGGGCGAGCCCCGTGCGCTCGGTAAAGTCCGCCATCGGTACGCCGTCGATCAGGCGCAAGGCGTTGAGCATGTACTCGAAGGGAAGGTCGTCCGCATCGACGTAGCTGTCGCCACCGACGCGCGCCGGCTGGCCAGCGGCAGCGAGGTACGCTGCGGGCAGGCGGGTCTTCCAGCGCCGACGCACGCCACCGACGTCGCTGATCTTGCCGTGCGCACCGGCACCGATGCCCAGGTAGTCGCCGAACCGCCAGTAGTTGAGGTTGTGCGCGCAGCGACGTCCCGGCCGGGCATACGCTGACACCTCGTATTGCCCGAACCCCGCGTCCGCCAGGCGCACCTCGCAGGCCTCCTGGATCGTCCACGCCGCGTCGTCGTCGGGCAGTGGGGGTGGGTTGGCGGCAAAGGCCGTGTTCGGTTCGAGGGTGAGCTGGTAATGTGAGATATGCGTCGGTGCCAGCGTCACCGCCTGGTCGACATCGTCCAGTGCACCAGCCAGGTCCTGGTCCGGCAGGGCGTACATCAGGTCGATGTTGATGTTGTCCAGCCCGGCGTCCTGGGCGCTGCGCACGGCCTTCACCGCTTCGCCCGCGGAGTGGATGCGGCCCAGCCGGTGCAGCTTGGCGTTATCGAAGCTCTGCACACCGAAGGAGATGCGGTTGATGCCGGCGGCGAGGTAACCGTCGAAACGGCCATGCTCCACCGTGCCGGGGTTGGTCTCCAGCGTCACCTCCGCCTCGGCGGCGAAGGGCAGGCGCGACTTCGCTCCGTCGAGGAAGCGGCCGACCAGTTCGGGCGAGAACAGGCTTGGCGTGCCGCCGCCAAAGAACACCGTGCCGACGGTGCGTCCGTGCAGGGCCTCGCCCATGTCGCGCAGGTCGGCATCGAGGTCGGCCAGTAGTGCGTCCACGTACTCCCCATAGGCCGGCGTTCCGCGCACGCCATGCGAGTTGAAATCGCAGTATGGGCACTTGCGCACGCACCACGGCATGTGGACGTACAGCGACAGCGGCGGGGGAGTCAGTGTCATGCCAGCTCGGCGAAACGCGCCTTGAGCACGTCCAGTGCCTGGCCACGGTGGCTGAGGCGGTTCTTCAGCGCGAAGTCCAGCTCCGCCGCGCTCACGTCATGGCCGTCGGGAAGGAACAGCGGGTCGTAGCCAAAGCCGCCCTCGCCACGTGGTGCCTCGAGGATGCGCCCGTGCCAGCGGCCCTCCGCGATCAGCGGGGCCGGATCGTCCGCGTGCCGGAGCACCACCAGCACGGCGATGAAATACGCCGTGCGCCGGGCGGCCGGCATGCCGGCCAGTTCGCGCAGCAGCTTCGCGTTGTTGGCCGCGCTGTCGCCGTGGGTGCCTGCATAGCGCGCGGCATAGAGGCCGGGCGCGCCGTTCAGGGCATCCACGCAGAGGCCGGAATCGTCGGCCAGCGCGGGCAGGCCGGTCAGGCGTGCGGCATGCCGTGCCTTGAGCAGGGCGTTCTCGACGAAGGTCAGGCCGGTCTCGTCGGCGTCGGTGACGCCCAGGCGGGTCTGCGGCACCAGCTCCACGCCGCTGCCGGCGAGCAGTTGTTCCAGTTCGACAACCTTGCCGGCGTTGCTGGAGGCAAGCACGAGGCGCATGGCTCAGAGCCCCCCTTCAGCGAATTCCGGCGCGTAGTCGACGCGTCCGCGATAGCCCGCCAGGCCGTCGACGGTCAGCGGCAGCACCTGGAAGGCGTTGCCGCCCTCGTAGGTATCGTGCAGGCCGTGCGCCGACGCCTTGCCGAAACCGAATGTCGTGTAATACGCCGGCGAACCCAGCACGAACACGGCACGCGCATCCTGGACGAAGCAGGCGCCGATGCCTTCCTCGATCAACGCGTGGCCGATGCCCTGGCGCTGGTGGTCCGGATGCACGGCCACCGGCGCAAGTCCGAGGGCCTTGCCGTCGTCCCCTTCCTCGATGGTCACCGGCGACAGCAGCACATGGCCCAGCACCGTGTCGTCCTCATCGACCGCGACCAGCGACACCGTGGCCCGGCCGGCGCCGACCAGCCGACGCACCAGGGTCGCCTCCGTGTCGCGCCCGAACGCCGCGGTGTGGATGGCGACGATGGCATCCAGGTCCGCGTCGGTGGCCGCGCGCACCTCGGTCATGGCGTGGACTCCAGCGCCGCGCGCTGCGCGATCACCAGGTCCTGGATGCCCTTGGCGGCCAGGTCGAGCATGAGGTTCATCTCGTCGCGGCGGAAGGCATGGCCCTCGGCCGTGCCCTGCACCTCGATAAAGCCACCGCCGTCGTTCATCACCACGTTCATGTCGGTGTCGCAGTTGGAGTCCTCGGCATAATCGAGGTCGAGCACGGGCACGCCGTTGTAGACGCCCACGGAGACCGCGGCGATGGCGCCGAGGATCGGGTTGCGCTTGATCGCGTTGCGCCGGGTAAGGGTGGATACGGCATCGACCAGGGCCACATAGGCACCGGTGATGGCCGCGGTGCGGGTGCCGCCGTCGGCCTGGATCACGTCGCAGTCCAGCGTGATGACGCGCTCGCCGAGGGCGGCGCGATCGACGCAGGCGCGCAGCGAGCGGCCGATCAGCCGCTGGATCTCCATGGTGCGGCCACCCTGGCCGCCGCGTGCGGCTTCGCGCTGGTTACGGTCGGTGGTGGCACGGGGCAGCATGCCGTATTCGGCGGTGACCCAGCCCTCGCCCTTGCCGCGCAGCCACGGTGGCACGCGTTCCTCGACCGAGGCGGTGCAGAGCACCTTGGTGTCACCGAAGGACACCAGGACAGAGCCCTCGGCGTGGCGGGTGTAGTGGCGCTCGATGGTGACGGCGCGCAGCTGGTCGGCGGCGCGGCCGCTGGGACGGGAAAGGGTCATGGAAAGCCTGATTTGGGCGCGGGCGGTGGGTCAGTTTACCATTGCGCCTTTCCTCCACGCGCAAGCGAGCCCCCCATGATCCGCAGCATGACCGCCTACGCCTCCGCCGAGCGCGCGGGCCCGTCCGGCACGCTCACCTGCGAGCTGCGTACCGTGAACCACCGCTACCTGGAGATCAGCCCGCGGCTGCCCGAGGACATGCGCAGCTTCGAAAGCGCCCTGCGCGAGCGGATCGGTGCCCGGCTGTCCCGCGGCAAGGTGGATATCACCGTGCGCCTGCGCGCCGAGCCCGGCGCCGCCGAAGGCCCCCGGGTCAACGGGGCCATGCTGGCGCGCCTGTCCGAGCTGGCCCTGGACTTCGAACAGCGCTTCCCGCGCATGACCATCGAGTTCACCGAGCTGCTTCGCTTCCCCGGCGTGCTGCAACAGCCCGACGCCGATGCCGACGCATTGCAGGTCGCCCTGCTGGATGTCCTCGAACATGCCCTGGTGGCGCTCAACGACACCCGTGCCCGCGAGGGAGAAAAGCTGGGCGAGATGCTGAAGGAGCGCCTGGACGGCATCGAGCGGATCGTGGCCGACGTGCGCGTGTGGCTACCCGAGATCCAGGCCGCGCTGCGCGCCCGCCTGGAAGGCCGCCTGGCCGACATTCGTCAGCCGGTAGAGCCGGGCCGCCTCGAGCAGGAGCTGGTGCTGCAGATCACCCGCGTGGACGTGGACGAGGAACTGGACCGCCTGACCACGCACATCGGCGAAGCCCGCCGCGTGCTGGCGCTGAAGGAGCCGGTGGGTCGCCGCCTCGATTTCCTGATGCAGGAGTTCAACCGCGAGGCGAACACGCTGGGCTCGAAGTCGGTGGATTCGCGTACGACCAATGCCGCGGTGGAGCTTAAGGTGCTGATCGAGCAGATGCGTGAGCAGGTGCAGAATATCGAGTGAGGTGCCCGGGCCGCGGATGCGCGGCCTCGGCAGCGAACCTGGATGACGCGCCGGCCATGCCGGCGCGTCATTGCTTCCCTGAGCTTTTTTTAAACCTCGTATTCGCGCTTCATTGCTTCTGCCTGAAGCTCTCGATCACGTCGACGAAGGCATCGTCCACGCCCTTGGTCGCCTTGACTGCGGGGAGTGCCGCCTGGGCCTGGTCGATCGAGCCGTAGCGGATGAGGCCGCTGCCATCCATGTCGGACGCGTAGACCACCGTTCCCTGGGTCTTCTTCGCCACGGCCGCGATCGTCTTCGCGTCGCTGCCGAACACCTTGAGTCGCGGTGCGACCACGGCGGGTTGACGGGTGCGCATGTTTACCGCGACGCCGAAGCTGCTGAGGTCTTCCTGCCCTTTGGTGCCCGACGTCGTCCTGGCATCCACCGAGGACCGGGCAGCGTGGGTTGTCGCGGACACGGCGGACTTCGGCACGATCACGAACGGGCCGACGGTGCCGAGGCTTTCCGCAGGTGTGCTGCCGGCCGTACTCGCCAACCGGCTGATGGCCGGTGCCGGTGAGCCCGACGTCGTGGGATGCGCGATGCCGACGCCCGGCACGATACGGAACGACGTGGACGCCACGTCGATCGTCGCGCCGGTGGCTGCCGCAGTCAGGGCCTGCGAGTAGGTGTCGGCGGCCTGCGCGGCCGTGGCCAGGGCGAGGAGGAAGGGAATGCCGATCAGGTATTTGTTCATCGTTAGTGGCCCACCACGCGAAGATTGAATGCCGAGAGTTTCGTCGCCGTATTCGGGTCGACCATGTCCAGCACCTGCAGCGTCCATGTGCCGTTGGCCTGCTCGTCGAGGAAGGCATTGCTGGACGTGAGGTCGACGCTGAAGCCACCTGGCGTCGCATCCAGTGTCGTGAACGCGGGCAGGATGTAGCTCCTGGTGCCGGAGGGCGAGGTAAGGATCGCACGCAGGTTGCGCGGCGTGACGTGCGTCGTGTCGAAGCTCACCTGCACGCTCTCGACCTTTTCATGCTTGCCCACGTGGACGGTCAGCTTGCTGGCGTCGCTGCCGATACCTTCGATCGGCGTCGCAGGGTCCTTCGATGCGAGCCAGCCGGTATCGATCTGCGCGGGCAGCGTCTGGAAAGATTTCGCCAGACGCGTGGCAGCGGTGGCGTCGACCAGGCCAAAGCCGTACCAGTTGCTGTATGGGTGGCCGGCCGCATTGACGATCCAGCCCGGGTCCTGCACAGCACCCTGGTATACCGCCTTGGCCTGCAGCGGATCGATCTGCCGTGCGGTAGCGGCGAGGATGTATTTGACGTCACGCCCGGTAAGGCGGGGATTCACGCCCAGGATCAGGCTGGCGACGCCGGCCACCGTTGGCGTCGCCGCCGAGGTGCCGTTCATGCCGGCCCAGTAGTTGCACGAGGCATCGACGGTGGACTGGCTGGTATCCAGCGCGTTGTCGCGCTCGCCATCGGTGCGATCGGCGTTGCTGCCGGCGGCGCAACCGGTGAGATCGGTGGTGACGATGGCCGGATCATAGAACGTGGGTTTCGCCCACGAGCCGATGTTCGACGTATCCGGATAGAACTTCTTCTGGAAGCCGAACTCGCCGCCCAGGCCCGATACCCACACCGAGGAGCCGGCACTCGAATAGGACGAGCGTACGCCCTTGGCGTTGACCGCCGCCACGACGATCGTGGTCGTCAGGTTGTTGAGGTTGTCGACGTTGGCCGACGAGCAACCGACGTTGAGCGCAACACTGTCGTCCGCGCAGAAGTTGAAGCCGAACGACAGGAACGAGCTGAAATTGTTGCCAGCGGCCTTGAGGTAGATGCCGCCCTTGCCGGCTCGGGTCGAACTCATCAGGCGTTCCCACGACTTCGCCTCGGCGCGGGTGAAGGCGCCGTATTGCGACGTGGTCGTGCCCCAGCTGTTGTTGAATACGTCGGCATCCTTCGCCTCGACGCCGTTGCCCCATGCATACCGAATGTTCTGGTCTTGCGAGGTTTCGATTCCGTCCGCGTCCTGCGACAGGAAATTGAAGCCGCGCAGCTTCGCCTCGGGCGCGACGCCGCGCCCGCCGATGCCGTTCCAGCCTACCGCGGCGATGATGCCGGCCACGGAGGTGCCATGCTCGCTGTGGGGATCGGTCGGCGTCGGGTCGTTGGACCCGTCCACGAAATTCTTGGATCCGCCGATAGCGACGTTCGCCAGCAGGTCGGGATGACGAATCTCCAGGCCGTCGTCCACTACCGCCACGTTGATCCCGCTGCCGCGTACCTGCTGATCGTGCAGTGAGCCGATGTCCAGGTCGTAGCCCGCGACGGGCAGGCTATCGGCGAAGACTTTCTGGCCATGATTGTAGAGGTGCCACTGGTAGCGATAGAGCGGGTCGCTCTTGGTCGCCGCCAGGGTGGCGGTCGGCGCGGCGATAAGCGCCGCGGCGGCCATCCATACGTACATCGTTTCTTTTGCCACGTTGCAAGCTCCGATGTGCCCTGTTCCGGGCATGGTTCGACGGTTCCGGCTTCCCCATAAATCGTTAACGCAATGCGGGGAAAAACACCCTACCTTTTGAAGGAAAGATGTCTGGACGTTCAGGCGTCCAGATCGGTGAGTCATCGGTAACGATCAACGTGCTCTAGAGTGAATGACACGATGCAAGCCCATGCCGCCGAGCAGCGCAGCCACGAACATCGCCGCAGGCCGGGGCTGTATGGCAAGATCGGCCAGTGCTGGCCCCGGACACAAACCAATCAGGCCCCAACCCCCGCCGAAAAGCGCGGCGCCGGCGAGCAGGGAACGATCGACCTTTCGCGACACCGGCACATGAAATCGATCGGCCAGCCATGGGCGTTCGCGTCGACGCCGAACCTGCCAGGCGAGCGCCGCGGGCAGCAGGGCGGATGCCATCACGATGGCGAGCGACGGGTCCCATGCACCGGCCACGTCAAGGAAGGCCAGCACGCGTTGCGGGTTGACCATATCCGACAAGGTCAGGCCAACGCCGAACAGCAGGCCTGCGAGGATGCTGACGAGCCGGCTCATCGCAGTCGCTCCAGTCCGTGGCGCATCATGTAGACCGTGGCGGCCGCCGTTAGCATGAAAACGCATGTTGCCCAGAGCGAGCGAGGCGAAAGGCGAGACAGTCCACACACGCCATGCCCACTCGTGCAGCCGGCGCCGAGACGTGTGCCATACCCCACCAGAAGCCCGCCGACGATCAGCGTCGGCCATCCGCTTGCCAGATCCAGGGCGGGCCGGTGCAGGAGGGGATGCGTCAGGCCGGCGGCGATCACGCTGGCGGTAAGGAAGAGCGCAGCCGCCACCCGGTCGTTGCCTGGCGCCCAGCCCGGTATGGCGGCAAGCATGCCGGAGATACCCATGACCCGCCCTTGGGCGAGCAGCACGATGCCGGCGGCTATGCCGATGGCTGCGCCACCCAGCGCCGGCCAGTACCACGCCAGTGGCGCAAGCGAGGCGGCCGTCACAGCAGATCCAACGGCGTGCGAAGATAACGCACGCCGTTGGCATCCGGCTCGGGAAAATGGCCCGCCCGCATGTTGACCTGGATCGACGGCAGCAGGAGTCGCGGCATCGCCAGTGTGGCATCCCTGGCTTCTCGCGTGCGCACGAACGCATCCTCGTCCACGCCCTCGTGGGCATGCACGTTGCCGGTGCGCTCGGCGCCGATGCTGCTTTCCCACGCGTAATGATCGCGGCCTGGTGCCTTGTAGTCGTGGCACATGAATACGCGCGTGGCATCGGGGAGCGACATCAGCCGCCGGATCGATCGGTAGAGCGTTCGGGCGTTTCCGCCCGGAAAATCGCAGCGTGCCGTGCCGTAGTCGGGCATGAACAACGTGTCGCCCGCGAAGACGGCGTCGCCGATGACGTATGCCATGCATGCCGGCGTATGTCCGGGCACATGCAGCGTCATGGCGCGCAGCGCGCCGATCGTGAAGGTTTCGCCGTCGTCGAAGAGGTGATCGAACTGGCGGCCGTCCCGCGCGAACCGCTCATCTTCATTGAACACCTCTCCGAAGGTGTGCTGGACGGCCGTGATCTGCGCACCGATCGCCAGGTGCCCACCGGTCTGTCGCTGGAGCCACGGCGCGGCAGTCAGGTGATCGGCGTGCGCGTGGGTTTCGAGAATCCAAGCCACCTGCAGGTCATGCTCGACCACGTGTCGCACCAGGGCTTCGGCATGCGTCGTCGCCGTGCGGCCGCTCGGCGCATCGAAATCCAGCACGCTGTCGATGATGGCGCAGGCGCGACTCGTCGGGTCCTGGACGACATGGCTGACGGTGAACGTGGCCTCGTCGAAAAACGACGTGACCTGCGGGCGCTGCGCTGGATCGTCCGCTGCGGCGGTGGCTATCGCCGCAGCGCCCTGCAGGTTCGGATCGACGTACATCTCGGGGGTCATGAGGCAGTATCTCGCAGAATGCGGATAAATAATTACATCAATACATAAAGTATGCAATTATAACTTCGCATTGGATCGCGCCGGCGGCTGCGAGCCGTTGCGCCACCTTCCACGGGAGACCTCGCTTGGATACCGCATCGCCGACCGCTCACCCTGTGCGCCTGCACACGCAAGCGCCCGATTTCCGTGCCCGCACCACCCATGGGGAGGTGACGCTGTCGGACTATCGCGGGCGCTGGCTGGTCCTGTTCTCGCATCCGGCCGACTTCACGCCGGTTTGCACCAGCGAGTTCATGGCCTTCGCCGAAGCGGAGCCGGCTTTCGAGCGCCTCGACTGCGCGCTGCTGGCGTTGTCGATCGATGGCCTTTACTCCCACCTGGCCTGGATTCGCGACATCCGGGAACGCTGGGGCGTGACCATCAACTTCCCGATCATCGAAGATCCCTCGATGGCGGTCGCCCTGGGTTACGGCATGTTGTCCGCGGACGCCGCCGACAGCGCGACGGCGCGCATGACCTATGTAATCGATCCCGACGGGATCGTCCGGGCCATGAGCTGGTATCCCATGGAGGTGGGGCGGTCCGTGGCCGAACTGCTTCGCCTGGTCGAGTCGCTGCAGATGGCCAGCCATCACCAGGTCGCCACGCCCGAGGGTTGGCAGCCCGGGGCGCCGGTGCTCCAGCGTGTCCCGACCGATGCGGTGAGCGCTGCGGCCATCGCGCCGGGCGAGGGCGAGGCGTGGTACTTCCGCTTCAGGCCCTGCCCGTGATGCCCGAGGCAAACCTGGAGGCCATGAAGGCTGCCGTGCCCGAGGTGGCGGACCTGCTGCGATTGCTCGGTACGCCCACGCGCTTGCTGCTGCTGTGTCACATTGCCCAGGGCGAATGTGCGGTGGGCCAGATCGAACGCGACCTGGGCATTCGTCAACCAGGGTTGTCACAGCAGCTGGCCGAACTCCGCCAGAACCAGCTCGTCGTCACCCGCAGGCAATCGAGATCCATTTACTACTCGGTGGCCGACGAACGGGTGCGCGCCCTGTTGGAAGCACTGCATGCCATTTTCTGCGGCGACGGGCTTCCCGCTGCCGCGGCGCCGTCCCGACTAGCCGACGCGCCAGCTGCCGGCGAGCGTGTGCGCTTCGCTCGCATGCTGCGCTGATAGCGGAGCCGCTTTTACGAGGCCGCGGAGCGAATTGCCCAGGTAGATCGTGCCGGCCCTTTCCAGATCGTCGACGGTGAGCACGGCCTCCCGGCATCGCCCGGCCGCGATCAGCGTCGCACGCAGCCGGCCGGGCAGGGCACCGGTGTGCAGCGGCGGCGTCAGCAGCTCATGCCCGTCATCGATGAAGAGGTTGGTATACGAGCCCTCGCACACCTCGTTGCGCTCGTTGAGCAGGATGGCCTCGTCCGCGCCATGGGCTTTCGCCTCGGCAAGCGCCTCATCGTAGGTTTCGCGCCAACCCGTTTTGTAAATGCGCAGGGGATCGTCGCTGCACAGGCGCCGGGTGGCGATGACGAAGCGCATGACCTCGGGCGTCGGTGGCAGGGCGGTGCTTTCGGCGGTCATGCTGCCGTCGTCGTGCAGGACCAGCCGCACCTTGCGGGTCGTCGCACCGGCGTCGGCGGTCGCCTTGCGCAGTGCAGTCGTCGCGGCTGACAGGTCGAAGGTAAGCCCCAGTGCCCGCGCTCCGTCGCGCATCCGTCGCAGGTGTCCGTGCAGTCGCGGCCACCTTCCGGCCTGGTAGGGCAGCGTTTCCAGTAGCGTGATCGGGCGGCGTCCGGCCTCGTAGAAACGTGCCTTCAAGACGCATTCGTCGTATTCCTGGTCGGCGTCCGAATCGCTGACCACCGCGCCGCCCACGCCCAGCTCGCCCACGCCGTCGGTAACGGTCAGCGTGCGGATCGCCACGCTGAAGCGGGCCGCGCCATCGGGCGCAAAATGGCCGATGGCACCGCAATACGCGCCGCGCGCCGACGCCTCCAGGTCACGGATGATCTGCATCGCGCGGATCTTCGGCGCACCGGTGATCGAGCCGCACGGAAACAGCGCGGCCAGCATGCTTGCGATAGGACTGCCGGACGGCAGTGTCGCCTGCACGGTGGAGGTCATCTGGTGGACGGTGGGGTAGGTTTCCACAGTGAATAGTTCGGGCACCGTCACCGTGCCGGGCACCGCCAGTCGCCCTAGGTCGTTACGGATCAGGTCGACGATCATGAGGTTTTCGGTGCGGTTCTTCAGGCTGTTCCGCAATGCCTCGCGCTGGGCGCGATCGTTGACGTCGTCCGCGCCTCGCGGCACGGTGCCCTTCATGGGGCGTGTCGTCATGGTGCCTTCGGCGTCGAGGGCGAAGAACAGTTCCGGGGAGAAACCCAGCAACTGACGCTCGCCGTCGTCGATGAACGCGCCGTGCGCGCCGCCGGACGTATGGCGAAGCTGTCCGTAGAGCGCGCGTGGATCGCCGGTCACGCAAAAATGCGCGCGCATGCTCAGGTTCACCTGATAGGCGTCGCCCCGGCGGATCGCCTCCATGACCGCGTCAAAACGGTTCCGGTAAGCATTCCTGTCCCATTCGAACGTCAACGGCGAGGCGTAGACGCGATCCCGCGGCCAGAGCGCTTCGATGGCATCGCCCTGGAGGATCGTCGGCGGCTCGTCGTATTGGCCAAACCAGATCAGCGGCACCTGCCGCTCGGCGGGCAGCCGGTCGCCGAGATGCGGCTCCAGGACGTAGCCCAGTTCGTAGCTGAAATAACCGGCCAGGTGTTGGCCCGCGGCCAGCGCTCGCTGCATGGCTGCGAGGGTGCCGGGCACGTCGGCGGGCTGCCGTGCCACGAAGGTGCGCGACGGGCGCGAGAAGACTTCCGCCCATCCGTCGCGCGCGTTGTCGAGTATCACCTGGCCACGGCTATCGTTCACATCGGGCAGCATACTGTTTCCCGCTGCCCCATCACATGGAAGACCGATCGATGCACGACATGGCCAGGTTATCCCTGTCGCGACACCCCGGCGGGCTGCCGGACGCGTTCGTCGTGCCGTTCGATCCGGCCGAGTCCGATCTGGCGCTGTTCGCGGCCTACGGCATCGCCTGTCCGCCCACCATCGAACGCAGTGTGCCCAAGCGGCGCGCGGAATACTTGGCCGGCCGGCGCGTCGCCCTGGCCGCCCTGGCCGCGGCGGGAGTCCACGTGGGCGACCTGGGCACGTCCGCGTCGCGGGCGCCATGCTGGCCGGAGGGTTTCATCGGCAGCATCACGCATGCGTCCCGCATGGCGGCTGCGGTGGCCCTCCCGGTGGGGCCACTTCGCGGCGTGGGGCTGGACCTGGAAGACGTGGTGTCCGACAGCGCCATCGAAGCGATCCTCGTCTCGGTGGTCACCGAGGCCGAGGTGACCGCGCTGGTCGACCTGGTCGTGCATACCGATCGGGCGACGGCGCTGACGGCCGCCTTTTCGGCCAAAGAGAGCTTCTTCAAGGCCACCGCGGCGACGGTGGGACGGATATTCGACTTCTCGGCACTGACACTGCGGCGCGCCTCGCATGACGAGGGCATCATCGAGGCGGATGTGGCCGAAGACCTCGCACCGTCGTTGCCGCGCGGCACGTCGGTCCGGCTCGGCTTCAGTGTGCTCGACCATCGTTCGGTCGTGACCACCTGCGCGTGGCGGCCGTAGCGCCTCCTTCACTGACGACGGGCGGGGCAGGGGTTGAGCTGCCGGCCGGGGACAGGGACACTCGGCGGCTACCCGAACCCGCAAGGTCGCGCACGATGAACGTTACCCCCTTCTATCCCGTCGGTACGCCCGGCCAGCCCTGGACCGCGGCGGACGTCGCCACCTGGCGCGCCCGCCAGGTGAGGAAGCGCAGCTATGCCGACGATGTCCTGGGGGCGATCGAGCCGCTGCGCCAGCGTTTCGAGGTCGGCGAGTACGGTGCGCTCGACTATGCAGAAGGCCATTACCCGCTGCTGGCGATCCGCAGCCGTGACTGGAACGACGCCTTGCCCGTGCTGCTGGTGACCGGCGGCGTGCACGGCTATGAGACCAGCGGTGTCGAAGGCGCCCTGCAATTCGTGCGCGACCACGGCGCCGACTACACCGGCCGGGCCAACCTGCTGGTCGTTCCCTGCGTCAGCCCCTGGGCCTACGAGCGCATCCTGCGCTGGAATCCCGACGCGATCGACCCCAACCGCAACTTCCGCCTGGACAGCCCGGCGGCGGAGTCGGCGGCGCTGGTCCGGTTGCTGGCGCCGCTGGCGGACACGGTATTGGTCCATATCGACCTGCATGAGACCACCGATTCGGACGAATCGGAGTTTCGTCCCGCCCTGACGGCGCGCGACGGCACCGCTTACGAGCCCGGTGAGATTCCCGACGGGTTCTACCTGGTCGACAGCGCGACCAACCCGCAGCCGGCCTTCCAGAAGGCGATGATCGACGCGGTGGCGAAGGTCACCCATATCGCCCCGGCGGATGAGCGGGGCGAGATCATCGGCTCGCCCGTCGTCGCGCCGGGCGTCATCGAATACGACGTGAAGGCGCTCGGACTCTGTGCCGGCATCACCGATGCCCGCTATGTCACCACCACCGAGGTCTACCCGGACAGCCCGCGGGCTACGCCGCAGCAGTGCAACGACGCGCAGGTGGCGGCGGTGCGGGCCGGCTTCGATTACGCGCTGGCCCAGGGGTGACGGCGCCCCGCTGGCCGGGTCCGCGACCGGCCTGGCCAGCGGCTGTAGGAGAGTCCGGACGCGCGCCGGGAAGCCGGCCTCGTCCGGCTGAAGCCCTCGCGAAAGCCGGGACACGCCATAATTTCGCTACAATCGCGTTTTGCCCCACGGCACGCGCCCCGGTCCATGCCGGCCAGCGCCTGTTGCCGGCTCACGGAGAGGCCATGAACCCCCCACGAGACACCCGCGGATGATCGAAGGCACCCTGTTCGTGGTGGCCGCTCCCTCGGGCGCAGGCAAGTCGACGCTGGTCAACGCCCTGCTGGCGCGCGAGCCGGACATCTCCCTGTCGATCTCGCACACCACGCGCCCCCCGCGCGTGGGTGAGCAATACGGCCGTCACTACTTCTTCGTCGAGCGCGCGGACTTCGAGCGCGAGATCGCCGACGGCATCTTCCTCGAACACGCGGAAGTCCACGGCAACCTGTACGGCACCTCCCGCATCGTCGTGGAGGAAAAACTCGCCGACGGCGCCGATGTCCTGCTCGAGATCGACTGGCAGGGCGCGCGGCAGGTTCGCCAGGGCAAGCCGGATTGCGTCAGCGTGTTCATCCTGCCGCCCTCGCGGGTGGAACTGGAACGCCGCCTGCGCGGCCGCGGTTCGGACGCGCCGGAAGTGATCGAGCGCCGCCTGTTCAACTCGCGCGAGGAAATCGCCCACGCGCACGAGTTCGACTACATCATCGTCAACGACCGTTTCGAGGACGCCCTGGCGGACCTCCAGTCGATCGTCCGCGCCGTACGCCAGCGCGCGCCCGTGGCGGCGCGCCGCCATGAAACGCTGATCCAGGAGTTGCTGGCCCCATGACCGACGACGCCATCGTCCGCATCCGCGGACTGACCACAGTGCTCAACGGCAAGACCATTTTCGACGCGCTCGACCTGGACATTCCGCGCGGCAAGGTCACCGCGATCATGGGGCCCAGCGGCACCGGCAAGACCACCCTGCTCAAGCACATCACCGGGCAGATGCGCGGCGACGCCGGCACGGTGGAGGTCGACGGCCAGAACGTCCCCGCGCTGTCGCGCGAGAAGTTGTTCGGCCTGCGCGAGCGGATCGGCTACCTCTTCCAGAATTCCGCCCTGCTTACGGATTACGACGTGTTCGAGAACGTCGCTTTTCCGCTGCGTCAGCACACCGACCTGCCGGAGGAACTGATCCGCAACATCGTGCTGAACAAGCTCGAGGCAGTCGGCCTGCGCGGTGCGGCGAAGCTGGAGCCGACCGAGCTCTCCGGCGGTATGGCCCGGCGCGTGGCGCTGGCCCGCGCCATCGTCTTCGACCCGGCCCTGATCCTGTACGACGAACCCTTCGTCGGCCTGGATCCCATCGCGCTCAACCAGGTGCTGCTGCTGATCCGCACGCTCAACGAGACCCTCGGCATCACCAGCGTGCTGGTGGCGCACGAACTGGCCGCGGTGCAGAAGGTGGCCGACCACGTCTATCTCATCGCCAACGGCAAGGTCGTGGCGCAGGGCGCCCCGGCCACCCTGGCCACCGACGGCTCGCCGTGGACGGCGCAGTTCTTCGGCGGGCAGATCGATGGTCCGGTTCCCTTCCAGTATCCCGCGGGCGATTACGCCACCGCGCTGGGTTTCCCCGGAGGCAAGGCATGACTACCCGGGACGACAACGTCGTCATCCGCAGCCTCGCCCAGATCGGTGCGAGTGGCCTGTTCCTGCTCACCGTGCTGGCGGCCATCCCGCGCAGCTTCCGCTACTTCCGCGAGACGCTCCGCCAGATATGGTTCGTCGGCGCGATGAGCCTCACCATCGTGATGACGTGCGGACTGTTCGTCGGCATGGTGCTCGGCCTGCAGCTGTACGACGTGCTCTCGATCTTCGGCGGCACGTCGGCCACGGGCACCGTGGTCGCCATCGCCATCTATCGCGAGCTTGGCCCGGTGGTCACCGCGCTGCTGTTCGCCGGCCGCGCGGGCACATCGGTGACGGCGGAAATCGGCCTGATGCGCGCCACCGACCAGCTCGACGCCATGGAAATGATGGCGGTCGATCCCATCGCCTACGTGGTGGCGCCGCGCTTCCTCGCCGGCGTGATCGCGCTGCCACTACTCGGTGTGGTGTTCTGCGCCATGGGCGTGTTCGGCGGCCACCTGGTCGGCGTCACCTGGCTGGGCATCGACAACGGCACGTTCTGGTCGAACATGACCGCCTCCGTCGACGTCCACAAGGACATCATCAACGGTGTCCTGCTTAAGTCCTTCGCCTTCGGCATCGTGGTCTCGCTGATCGCCGTGTTCCAGGGCTACACCACCCCGCCCACCAGCGAGGGCGTCGCCTATGCGACGACCCGCACGGTGGTCGCTTCGTCCATCGCCATCCTGGCGCTGGACTTCGTCCTCACCTCGTTCCTGATCTGAGGCACCGGAGACCCGCCATGACTTTCCCCTCCCTTCTTTCCCCTTCGAGGATCGTGCCGTGACCCAAAGACGTTCCTATGCCGTCGGCACCGGCCTGTTCATCGTGCTCGGTTTTGCCGCGCTGGCCTACCTGGCCACGCAGACCACCTCGGTAGCCAACTCGCACCGCGGTTCCAGCTACGAGGTCTCCACCCGCTTTTCCAACATCGGCCAGCTGAAGGCGCGCGCGCCAGTCAAGGTCGCCGGTGTCCGGGTTGGCTCGGTCGAGTCGATCGACCTGGTCCCGGGTAAGGAAGAAGCCAAGGTCACCCTGGCCATCGACGACAATCGGAAGGACATCCCGGACGATTCCGTTGCGACGATCTATACCAGCGGCCTCCTGGGCGACCAGTACGTGGGCCTGCAGTACGGCCAGTCGAAGACCCCGCTGAAAGCCGGCGGCGAGCTCGCCTTCACCCGTCCGGCCCAGCAGCTGGAAGAAATGCTCGGCAAGTTCTTCGGTGGCGGCAGCGCCCCGGATCGCCTGGGCGGCACCTTCCACGTCACCGGTAACTTCACCAACATCGGTGGCCTGCAGCCGGGCGCGGCGGTCAAGCTGGCCGGTGTGCCGATCGGCAGCGTGTCTTCGGTGCTGGTCAAGCCGGGTGCCACGGAAGCCACCGTGACCCTTGCGATCGACAAGCGTTACTCCCAGATACCGGATGACTCGGCCGCGGCGGTGTTCACAAGCGGTTTGATCGGTAGCCAGTATGTTGCGATCCAGCCGGGCGGCTCGCCGGAATACCTCGCGGACGGCGACGAGCTGGTGCTCACGCAATCCGCGCTGCAGCTGGAAGACCTGATCGGCAAGTTCCTCGTGAACGGCTCGCCGAGCGACAACAAGAACGGTGCCCCGCAGGGTGGCGCCAACCCCGATAACGCCGGCAAGAAGTAAGCCGGTCCAGGAGACATCGCATGCTGCGTCAGATTTCCCTCGCCATCGCCCTTGCCCTCGGCAGCGTCATGGCAGCACCCGTGCTCGCCCAGGACGCCGCGCCGGCCTCCGCCGGCCAGCAGCAGGGCCCGGAGCAGATCGTCCAGACCATCTCCGACGATCTGGGCAAGGCCATCGAAGGCCACCAGGCCGAGCTCAAGAACGATCACGAGAAACTGATCGCGGTGATCGACGATACGTTCCTGCCGCACTTCGATATCGACTACGCGTCGATCCTGGTGCTGGGCCAGAACGCCTCGAAGGCCACCCCCGAGCAGCGCGAGCGCTTCGCCAAGGCGTTCTACAACTCGATCACCCATCGTTACGCCGAAGGCCTGCTGAACTACACGCGCGGCAAGGTCAAGGTGCTGCCGTCCTCCGGCGACCTCAACAACAAGCGCACCGTGGTCCGCACCCAGGTCATGCTCGACGACGGCAAGTCGGTCTCGGTCGACTACGCGTTCCGCAAGTCGAAGTCGGGTGACTGGAAGGCCTACGACGTGATCATCGAAGGCATCTCGTACATCACCAACTACCGCAACCAGGTGGATGCCGAGATCAAGAAGGAAGGCCTCGACAAGTTGACCACCGACCTCGAGACCAAGGGTGCGGGCGCCATCGACGATATGAAGAAAGACACGGGCGGCGCCGGCAAGTGAGCCAGGCGTCGTTCTCGCTGGCGACGCCTTCGCCGGACACCCTTGCGGTGTCCGGCGATCTCACGTTCGCCACGGCGGCCGCGGCCCTCGACGGCGCACGCGCCGAGCTGGATCGCGGCAACCAGACCGTGCTTGACCTGGGTGGCGTGTCGCACGCCGACAGTGCCGGCCTCGCCACGGTGCTGGCCTTGCTGGCCCATGGCAGGACGAAGGGCAGGGCGATCTCGGTTGCCCGTGCGCCGCAGGGCCTGCATGCGCTGGCGCGGGTGTCGGGCGTCGACGCGTTGCTCTAGCTTTGTTCGTCGATGATCGGTTTGATCCAGGCCCTGCGGGGCCTTTTTCATGAGCGCGATTTGGCGCGCCGGTCACGCCTCCGAGCGCTGAGGTTCCCGATAGGCGTGTAGGAGCGCACGCTCGTGCGCGAAAGGCATCGCGTCCACGCACAGGGCTAACGCGCAAGGTTGAAGGCACGGCCTCAACACATGTCGCGCACGTGCGTGCGCTCCTACCCCCGAGCCCCCGAGCCCCCGAGCCCCCGAGTCCCCAAGCCCCCGAGTCCCCAACGCACCGACCCCCGAAAACGGCCCAAACCAGGACCAAAAAAAGGGCCCCGAAGGGCCCTTCCTTGATCAGTTGGGCTTTTGCCCGTTCGACCGTTCCCACTTGTGTTGTTCGTCCAGGAGCTGCTCCGGGTCGAAATCCTTGTTGCTGTCGCTCAGGCCCTGCATCTGCTCGATCGCTTCGGCCGGCGGGTTGCCGTCGTAGATCTGGTAGAGGCGCTGCTGGCGATAGGCGTCGCGCAGGAACACGTACGGATCGTAGGCCGAGGCGAGGAAGCTCTCGGCATCGATCGCGCGGGCGCGGACCGTGATGAGGTACAGGACCGACGGGGCGTAGTACTGGCCGCTGTGGAAGTCGTGGTTGCGGCTCAGGTAGCTCAGCGGGTCGAAGAAGTAGCTGTCTACCGGCAGACGCCAGACGTCGCGCACCGTGGTCGGGCCGATCAGCGGCATGACCAGGTAGCTGCCCTCGGGCACGCCCCAGCGGGCCAGGGTGACGCCGAAGTCGCTGTCGTACAGCGGCATGCCGAGCATGCTGGCCGGGTCCTTGAAGCCGAGGACGCCGATGGTCAGATTCACCACGAAGCGCCCCGTGGTCACGGCCGCCTGGCCGGGACGGAACTGGAGCAGCTGGTTGCCGATGGTGATCGGCAGGCGGATATTGGTGTAGAAGTCACTGACCGCCGTACGGACGGGCGGGTTGGTGATCTTCCGGTAACCTACCGCGACAGGGCGGATGATCGCCTTGTCCAGCTTGTCGTTGAAGGCGTAGACCTTCCGGTTGAAGTTTTCGTTCGGGTCGTCGGTGCGAGGCGGCGCGATATGGCACGCGGCAAGCAACGCCAGCGACGCGAGGCCGACGGCACGACGGACGATCCGGAAAAAGGGCATGGGGCGCATCGGAGTGGCTTCGGGGGCGGGGCGATAGGATAGTGTACCGCCTGGTTTTATTATTTGCACTACACCCGCCCTTCCTGGTCAGAACCCCACATGATACCCGTCCCCTCATTGCCAGCCAATGGGCCGGACCGCTAAACTGCCCGGTCAGAAGTATCTTTATTGTCAAGGATTTGAAATGGCCCGAATTACCGTCGAAGACTGCCTTGAGGTAGTCGACAACCGCTTTGAGCTCGTGCTCATGGCGACCAAACGCGCGCGCCAGCTGTCCAAGGGTGCCGAGCCCACCATCGATCCCGACAACGACAAGCCGACCGTGCTCGCCCTGCGCGAAATCGCCGACCGCCGCGTCAACGACGAAATGATCGACGAAATCGACCGCGCCGCCCGCGAGCGTGCCGAGCGCGAAGCCCTCGAGTGGGCCGCCACGGAAGTGGACGACGACCTCTCCAAGGGCGGGGATGACTGATGATGCCGGGTCGCTGTCGGCCCTGCATTTATCCTAACGTTGCGCGCCCTGACGCGCGGCCGCTGACGCCGCGCGCGGGAGGCTGTGCCGGCTGACGGCACAGGGCCTCCCATGGAAGTCATTCCCGTCAAGAAACTGACCGACGTGCTGGACGACGGCCCGGTGCCGCCTTACGTCCAGGCCCTCGAGGAACGGGTAGGCACCTACCTGCCGCACGACCAGGTGCTGCGCATCCGGCGCGCCTTCCTCATCGGTGCCGCCGCGCACGAGGGACAGACGCGTAAATCCGGCGAGCCGTACATCACGCACCCTGTGGCGGTGGCCCACGTGCTGGCCGAACTGGGCCTGGATGCCGAGACGATCATCGCGGCCATCCTGCACGACACCCTGGAAGACACCCGGCTGGCGCGGGACGAACTGGCCGGCGAGTTCGGCGAGACCGTGGCCGAGCTGGTCGACGGCGTCACCAAGCTCGACAAGATGCGGTTTTCCAGCCGCCAGGAAGCCGATGCGGAAAGCTTCCGCAAGATGCTCCTGGCGATGGCGCGCGACCTGCGCGTCATCCTGATCAAGCTCTCCGACCGCCTGCACAACATGCGCACCCTGGGGGCAAAGGACGCCCCCTCGCGTCGCCGCATCGCCCGCGAAACGCTGGAGATCTACGCGCCCATCGCGCAGCGCCTGGGCATGAACAAGTTCAAGGCCGAACTGCAGGATCTCGGTTTCAAGGCGCTGTATCCGGACCGCCACCGCATCATCGGCGAGCGTATCCGGGCGGCCATCGGCAATCGCCGCGAGGCCATGGCCAAGATCGAGATGGCGCTCGAAGGCCGCCTGGCCGCCGAGAAGATCCCCGGCCGCGCCGTCAGCCGGATCAAGTCGGCGTGGAGCATCTATTCGAAGATGCGCGGCGACCATAAATCGTTCGCGCAGCTGATGGATGTCTACGGCTTCCGCGTCGTTACCGACAGCGCCATGCACTGCTACATGGCGCTCGGCGCCGTGCACGGCTTGTACAAGCCGGTGGACGGCCGCTTCAAGGATTTCATCGCCATCCCCAAGGGCAACGGCTACCAGTCGCTGCACACCGTGTTGCTGGGTCCGTTCGGCGCCCCCATCGAGATCCAGATCCGCACCTCGGAGATGGAGTCGGTGGCCGAGCGCGGCGTGGCCGCGCACTGGGCCTACAAGACCGACTCCGGCCCGTCCAACAGCGCGCAGGCGCGTGCCCGGGAGTGGTTGTCCGCGCTGGCCGATAGCCAGGCCAACACGCCGTCGGCGTCGGAATTCCTCGAAAACGTCAAGATCGACCTGTTCCCGGACGAGGTTTACCTGTTCACGCCGCGCGGCGAGATCTTCTCGCTGCCGCGTAACGCCACGGCGCTGGATTTCGCCTATGCCGTGCATACCGACGTGGGCGATCATGCTGTCGCGGCCCGCGTGGACAAGAAGCTGGTGCCGCTGCGCACGCGCCTGGTCTCGGGCCAGCAGGTGGAGATCATCACCGCCCCCTCGGCCGTGCCGAACCCCGCGTGGCTCGAGGCGGTGGTGACGGGCAAGGCGCGCACCGCCATCCGTCAGTACCTCAAGCACCTGCAGCACGAGGATGCCGTGGACTTCGGCCATCGCATGCTCGACCGTGCGCTCGACGCCCGTGGCATGAGCCTGGATGCCGTGCCGGCCGCTACGCTGGATCGCTTCCTCGAAGACGCGAAGCTGAAGCGTCTGGAAGAACTGCTTTCCGAGATCGCGCTGGGCAACCGTTTCGCCGACCAGGTCGCCGTGCAGCTGCTCGGCCTGCTGGGCCCGGGCGCCGGTGGCCCGCAGGCGTCGCCCGAGCAGCAGCACAGCGCGGAAAAGATCCGCATCAGCGGTGCCGAGCGCGGGGTGCTCAGCTTCGGCAACTGTTGTCACCCGTTGCCGGGTGACGAGATCATCGGCTTCCTGTCCTCGGGCAAGGGCATCGTGGTGCACCGGGTGGAATGCCCGAACGTACCGGAGTTCCGCAAGACGCCCGAGCGCATCGTGGCCATCGAGTGGGACCGCGACGTGGCCGGCGACTACCGCGCCGAACTGCGCATCGAAGTGCTCAACCGCCCCGGCGTGCTCGCCACCGTGGCCGCCGCCATCGCCGATGCCGGTTCCAACATCGAGAACGTCGAATACATCGAGCGCGACAGCACCGCCGCCACGCTGCTGTTCGCCATCGAGGTCAAGGGCCGCAAGCACCTCGCCGACGTCATGCGCCGCGTCCGCCGCACCGGCGTCGTCAGCGGCGTGTACCGCCACCCCCTCTGACCACCCCGCCCGCGCCACCCCCAACCACCCGCACGGTCCCCCATTGCCGTGGGTAGGAGCGCACGATGTGCGCGAATGGGGCTTGCGTTGCCCTTGGGGTCTTGCCTCTTCACCGCTTTGTTGGCTTTTCGCGCACATCGTGCGCTCCTACCGCGAGGTGCGGGCACACCTCGCTAGCGGCGATTCCACGGCATGGATAGACTGGCGGTCGATCCCACAAGGACCCTCCCCATGACCCGCAGCACCATCGCTACCGACAAGGCGCCGTCCGCCATTGGCCCGTATTCGCAGGCCGTTCGTGCCGGCAACACCGTGTATTTCTCGGGCCAGATCCCGCTCGATCCCGCCACGGGCAACCTTGTGGATGGCGACATCACCGCGCAGACGCGGCGCGTGTTCGACAACCTCGTCGCGGTCGCCGAGGCGGCGGGCGGCACGCTGTCGGATATCGTCCGCGTGGGCATCTACGTGACCGACCTGGGCAACTTCGCCGCCGTGAATGCGGTGATGGCCGAATACTTCCAGCAGCCGTACCCGGCGCGTTCCACCATCGAGGTCTCGGGCCTGCCCAAGGCCGCCCAGGTCGAGGTCGACGCGATCCTCGTCCTGCCGTAAGGCCCGCCCCGTTCCCGTGGCCCGACGCGCGACACCTCCGTCCGCTGCCATTCCGGCAGCGGACCCTGGGCGTGCGCCGCTGACCTCGCTGGGTGGCGTGGGTCCGGCCTTGGCCGAGACCCTGCGCAAGCTGGGTCTTCGCGAGGTGCAGGACCTCTGGTTCCACCTGCCGTTGCGCTACGAGGATCGCACCACCGTCGTGCCCATCGGCGACCTGCGCCCGGGCGATCGTGCACAGGTGGAGGGCGTGGTCGAGCACGTCGAGCGCGGTTTTCGCTTCCGGCCGCAGCTGAAGGTGATCATCGGCGACGAGTCCGGACGTCCTCTGCTGCTGCGCTTCTTCCACTTCCGCAAGTCGCAGGTGGACCAGTTGCCCAAGGGCGCGCGACTGCTGTGCTTCGGCGAAGTGCGACAGGGCCCGCAGGGCCTGGAAATCGTCCACCCGCAATACCAGCGCATCGAGGCGGATGAAGCCGTATTGATGGACGAGCGGCTCACGCCGGTCTATCCCACCACGGAAGGCCTGGGCCCGCGACGCCTCGCCAGTGTCATCGGCCGCGCGCTGGCCCACCTGCCCACCGACGATCGCCTCGAACTCATCCCCGAGGACATCGGTCGCCCGGCGGGGCTCACCTCGCTGCGCGACGCGCTGGCCTACGTGCACAGGCCACCGACGGATGTCGACCTGCGCCAGCTCGAGGCGGGCCGGCATCCTGCGCAGCAGCGCCTGGCGTTCGAGGAACTGCTGACCCAGCACCTCACCCTGCGTCGCATGCGCGCCGCGGTGAAGGAGCGCAAGGCACCGGCGTTGAAAAGCGCCGGCACGCTGAAGGATCGCCTGCTGGCCGCGCTGCCGTTCGCGCTCACCGGCGCGCAGACGCGCGTGTCGAAGGAAGTGGCACGCGACCTGTCGCGCGCGCATCCGATGCTGCGCCTGGTGCAGGGCGACGTGGGCAGCGGCAAGACCGTGGTCGCCGCGCTGGCCGCCGTCGCCGCCGTGGAAAGCGGCTATCAGGTCGCCCTGATGGCGCCGACCGAGCTGTTGGCCGAGCAGCACCTGCGCAACTTCCGCGCCTGGCTGGAGCCGCTCGGCCTGGAGGTGGAATGGCTGGCCGGCAAGGTGCAGGGCAAGGCGCGCAAGAGCGCCCTGGCCCGCGCGGCGGACGGGCAGGCGCACGTCGTCGTCGGCACCCACGCGCTGATGCAGGAGGGCGTGGCGTTCCACAAGCTGGGGCTGGTCATCGTCGACGAGCAGCACCGCTTCGGTGTGCACCAGCGTCTCGCCCTGCGCGACAAGGGCGCCGATGGTGCCCTCATTCCGCACCAGCTGGTGCTCACCGCCACGCCCATCCCGCGCACGCTGGCCATGAGCGCGTACGCCGATCTGGATGTGTCCTCGATCGACGAGTTGCCCCCCGGTCGTACGCCGGTGCAGACCGTGGCGATCTCCAACGAGCGCCGCTACGAGGTCATGGAGCGCATCCACGCCGCCTGCATGCAGGGGCGGCAGGTGTACTGGGTGTGCACGCTGATCGAGGAATCCGAACAGCTCAACGCGCAGGCCGCCGAGGTGGCGCACGCGGAACTGACCACGGGCCTGCCGGACCTCGCCGTGGGCCTGATCCACGGGCGCATGAAGCCGAAGGAAAAACAGGCGGTGATGGATGCG
This sequence comes from Luteibacter sp. 9135, assembly GCF_000745005.1. NCBI lineage: Bacteria > Pseudomonadati > Pseudomonadota > Gammaproteobacteria > Lysobacterales > Rhodanobacteraceae > Luteibacter > Luteibacter sp. 9135. The sequence goes on from NZ_JQNB01000001.1 coordinate 1,618,423, forward strand.
TTCAAGGCCGGCGAACTCGCCGTGCTGGTCGCCACCACCGTCATTGAAGTCGGTGTGGACGTGCCCAACGCCAGCCTCATGGTGATCGAGAACAGCGAGCGCCTGGGCCTGGCGCAGCTGCACCAGTTGCGCGGGCGCGTCGGGCGCGGCGCGATCGCCTCGAACTGCGTGCTGCTGTACCAGACGCCGCTGTCCCGGCTGGCGCGCGAGCGCCTGCAGGTGATGCGCGAGACCAACGACGGCTTCCGCATCGCCGAGAAGGATCTGGAACTGCGCGGCCCGGGCGAAGTGCTGGGCACGCGGCAGACCGGCCAGCTGCAGTTCCGCATCGCCGACCTGACGCGCGACGGCCATCTCATGCCCGAGGTGCAACGTGTGGCCGAGGCGATGATGGCCGAGCACCCCGCGCGCTGCGAGCGTCTCATCGCGCGCTGGGTGGGCGATGCGGCACGCTATGTGGATGCCTGAAACAGCGTGCTAGAGTCGTAGCTTCCTTCGATGGGGGCATGCGAATGACTGTGATCCGGGCCGCCGTGGTGTCCACGGCCCTTCTCCTGCTCGCCATGGTGGCGCTCCCCGCGCACGCTGCTCCGGTCGTCAGTGGCGAGGCCCGCTTCACGGTCCTTACCCCGCGTGTCATCCGTATGGAATACGCACCGTCGACACAGTTCGAGGATCGTCCGTCGCTGGTGTTCGCCACGCGCGGCAACGGCGCCGACGTGCCCGCCAGTGTGTCCCACGACAACGGCTGGCTGGTCATCCGCACGGCCCTGCTCACGCTGCGCTACAAGGAAGGCTCGGGCCCCTTCACGGCCGACAACCTCAGCATCGCCTCGAAGCAGCTGAAGCCTGCCGTGGCATGGCATCCGGGGCTGAAGGAAGCGCACAACCTCGGCGGCACGGCACGCACGCTGGACCAGGTGGATGGCGACCGTCATGCGTCCGACAACACGCCGCTGGATCTTGGCGACGGCCTGCTGTCGCGCGATGGCTGGCACCTGGTCGACGACACCGGCAGCTTCGTCTTCGGCAACGAGGCGTTGCCCTGGGTGCATCGTCGCGAGTGCGCCACCTGCACCGACTGGACCTTCTTCGGTTACGGCCACGACTACGTGGCGGCGCTGGGCGATTTCGCGCGGGTTGCCGGGCACGAGCCGCTGCCGCCGCGCTATGCCTTCGGCTACTGGTGGTCGCGCTACTGGAACTACAGCGACAGCGAGGTGCGCGAGGTTGCCGCCGACTTCGCGCGCTACGGCATCCCGCTGGACGTGCTGGTCATCGACATGGACTGGCACACCACGCCCGGCCTGTCGTCCAGCGGCACGCAACGCGACATCGCCGGGCAGACGCCGGGCTGGACGGGATTCTCGTGGAACCGCAGCCTGTTCCCCGACCCGCAGCGCCTGCTGCACTGGCTGGGCGAGCAGGGCCTGAAGGTCACCCTGAACCTGCATCCCGCCTCGGGTGTGTTGCCTCACGAGGACGCCTACGCCGCCTTCATGGCGCGGATGAAGGCCGACCCCGCTCATCCGCTGCCGTTCGAGGCGGCCGATGCCGCCTACATGTCGGCCCTGTTCGACACCGTGCTCGATCCGCTGCACCGCATGGGCGTGAGCTTCTGGTGGCTGGACTGGCAGCAATGGCGCGAATCCAAGGCCATGCCGGGCCTGAGCAACACGTGGTGGCTCAACCATGTGTTCTTCACCCGTATGCAGCAGACCGACAGCAAGCGCGCCTTGATCTACCACCGCTGGGGCGGCCTCGGTAATCATCGTTACCAGGTGGGTTTCTCGGGCGATTCGATCATCTCGTGGGCCTCGCTGGCGTTCCAGCCCCGGTTCACCGCGACGGCATCGAACGTGCTGTACGGCTACTGGAGCCACGACCTCGGCGGCCACACCTTCCGCGACGAAAGCGATCCGGCGACGCGTCGGATCGACCCGGAGCTTTATGTGCGCTGGATGCAGTTCGGTGCCTACAGCCCGATCATGCGCACGCACACCACCAAGAACCCGAACCTGCGCAAGGAGCCCTGGCGGTTCGCGCCGGCCGAGTTCGACGCCCTGCGCGAGTCGGTGCTGACGCGCTACCGCTTGCTGCCCTACACCTACACCATGGCCCGCAAGGCATACGACACTGGTGTCTCGCTGGTCCGGCCGCTGTACTACGCGTGGCCCGACGACGATCGCTCCTATCGTAGCGATGGCGAGTACCTGTTCGGCGATGATCTGCTGGTCGATCCGGTCACGGCGGCGGCCGGTGCGGACGGCTTCGCCGTTCGCGAGACCTGGCTGCCGCGCGGTGCCTGGTTCGATACCGTGCGGGGCCGTTCGTTGCGGGGCGAGCGCACCGTGCAGGGACGCTACCGCCTGGACGAAACACCGGTGTTCGCGCGCGCCGGCGCCATCGTTCCCACCAGCGCCGATCCCACGGTGAGCGTGTCCCACGACACCGGCGCACGCACGTTGCGCGTTTACCCCGGTGGCCAGGCCACGGCCGAGCTGTATGAAGATGCCGGCGACGACGAGGCCTATCGCGCCAGCGCCTTCGCTCGGACGGCGCTGGCGACGGAGAAGCGACCCCACGGCGTGCGCCTGCGCATCGCCGCACGTGACGGCAGCTATCCGGGCATGCCCGCGTCGCGTCGCTGGTCGGTCGATTTCGTCGCGGTGGCCATGCCCTCGCGCGTTACCGTCGACGGCGTGACGCTCACCCGCGCCGACGATGGCGCGCCGGGCACGTGGCGGCTTCGTGGTCGCGACCTCACGTTGCACGTGGTGCTGCCCGAGCATGCGGCGGCACAGCCGCAGGTGGTCGAGGTGACCTGGCCCGCGGACGCGCCGGATGTGGATGGGCTGGTCGGCCAGATGCGCGACGTGCGCGAGGCCGTCGCCTGGCTGAAAGGCCACTGGGTCGACTTCGGCGGCCTTCCCGATGAGCTCTCCGCCGCGGCGCAGGCCGACCTGCTGATCGACTACCACCCCGACCGGTTCGCGGCGGAGGTGGCGGCCTTCCGCGGGCGGCTGGCGAAAGTGGACGCCACCCTGGAGGCCGCCCATGTAGCGGCCGACCTGCGCGCCGGCTTCCGCAGCCGTCTCGGTCGCTAGGCGGCCGACGCGGTCAGGCCCAGGTGCAGGCGCACGTCCGCCGCGATCCGGGCGGTTTCCCGCAGCGGTGCCTGCCGGGCAGGTGTGTCGGCGTCCAGGTCGTGCAACAGGCCGGCCTGCCGCAACCCCGAATGGAACCGGGCCAGCTTCGCGTCCAGTGGCGCCGAGGTGAACGTGTGCACGGGGGCGCCCGTGGCGCAGGCTTCCGAGAGCATGTTCACCGAATCCGGCGTGACCACCAGGCGATCCGCCCAGGCCAGGATGCCGGGGTAGGGGTTGGCGCCGTCGTGGTCGCCGGTCCAGACCAGCCCGGGCAGGTCGGCAAAGGCCTCGCGGAGGATCGGCAGCAGCGCGTCGGGCGTGCGTCGCGAGGCCGCCACCAGCACGCTGCCGCCATCCCGCGCGTGGCGTGCGCGCACGGCGGCCAGGAACGCGTCCACGGCGGTGCGTTCGAAGGGCGCGCCACGCCGGTGTCCGCCCAGCAGCACGCCCAGGCGCGGGCCCGGCATGTCGGCCAGCCAGGGAAAGGCGTCACGGCCGTCGGCCAGCCAGGCATCGTCGATCGGATGCAGCGACCCTAGCGGCGCAAGCACGTTGTCGCCCGCCAGGCCATCGTGTGCCGGAGCGATCACCAGGTCCCAGTGGTGCGGGTCCAGCCGCGGGTCGAGCACCTGCACGGCCAGCGTGGCCCCCTGCGACCACTGGCGGACTTGCCGTGTCGCCCAGGCGGCGGCGCGGCCGCAGCCGATGACGAGCGGGGGCCACGGCGGCCGCAGGTGGTGCTCGTGGCGACCGAGCGCCAGCCGGCCGAGTGGCAGCAGGCGTGGCGCGGCCCACGACCAGGGCGCGCGCAGTTCGACGACGATCTCGCGGATGGAGGGAGTGAGTGCTTCGGCCAGCGCCAGCGCCTGTCGCCGGTTGCCCGCCGCCCCGTCGGTGATCACCCAGCACGGGCCGCGCTCGGCGATTGGTATCGTTTTTTGCACACTTCGTTCCTTGTCCGACGGGCCACACGGGGCGCCGGGGCGCTTACACTGTCGGAATGCCAGAGTTTGGCGTCTCGTCACTGTACAAGGATATCCATGAGCGCTCCGCTGTCCGATGCATCGCTGGACCAGTTGTTCCTCACCGCCCGCACCTACAACGCGTGGCTACCTAGGGAAGTGACCGACGAACAGCTCCACCGGTTGTACGAGCTGGCGAAGTTCGGTCCCACCGCGGCCAACTCATCGCCCATGCGCATCATGTTCATCAAGTCCGCCGACGCCAAGGCGCGTCTCAAGCCCTACCTCGCGGAGTCGAACGCCGAGAAATCGATGCAGGCCCCGGTCACCGCCATCGTGGCCACCGATTTCGCGTTCTACGATCAGTTGCCCAAGCTGTTCCCGCATGCGGATGCCCGCAGCTGGTTCGTCGGCAAGGAAGACATGATCCAGTCCTCGGGCATGCGAAACGGCTCGCTGCAGGGTGCGTACCTCATCATGGCCGCCCGTGCCCTGGGCCTGGACTGCGGGCCGATGTCCGGGTTCGACCAGGCCGGCGTGGATGCCGAGTTCTTCGCGGGCACCACCGTCAAGTCCAATTTCCTGGTGAACATCGGCTACGGCGATGCCAGCCAGCACCTGTTCGACCGCCTGCCGCGGCTCAGCTTCGAGGAAGCCGCGCAGATCGCGTGATACCCCCTTTCCCGCGGTGACCTTTCGTTCCCGCCGTCCTAGTCGTACCCACACTGCTGGAGAACCACCCATGCGCATGCTCCGTTACGTCGCCCTCGCCGGCCTGCTCGCCACCGCCGGCACCGCCGTCGCCGCCCCGGTCACCTACAAGCTCGACCCGACCCACACCATGGTCCTGTTCAGCTGGAACCACTTCGGCTTCTCCAACCCGACCGCCAACCTCGGCCAGGTCGACGGCACGCTGGTGTATGACGAGGCCGCTCCCACCAAGTCCACCGTGGAAGTGACCTTGCCGCTCTCCGGCCTGGACACGTTCGTGCCCAAGCTCGACGAGCACCTGAAGTCGGCCGACTTCCTCGACGCCGCCAAGTACCCGAACATCACCTTCAAGAGCACGAAGGTCGTGTCCGCCGGCAAGGACAAGCTGAAGGTCACCGGCGACCTCACCGCGCACGGCGTAACCAAGCCGGTCACGCTCGACGTCACGCTGAACAAGGTCGGCCCGCATCCGATGATGAAGGTGCAGTCGGTCGGCTTCGACGCCACCGCCACCATCAAGCGCTCCGACTTCGGCGTCGGCGCGTATGTGCCCAACGTGTCGGACGAGATCAAGATCCGCATCACGACCGAAGGCCACGACGCTTCCGCCGAGAAGAAGTAAGCCGCGCGGGCCTCGCGGTCCGCGAAAGACCCGCGCCGGCGACGGCGCGGGTTTTCTTTTTTGTTACCATCGCAGATCCCGGTTCCACCGTTTCGCCCGGAGTTTCCTCATGCGACCCAATCCTGCGGCCGCGCCGCTCATCCCGGCGAATGCCGAAAACCGCTATGAAGTGACGCGCGCCGACCTGCCGCTGTCCTGTCCCATGCCCGGCATGTACCTGTGGAACTCGCATCCGCGCGTCTACCTGGCGATCGAGGACGAGGGTGGCACCTCGAAGTGCATGTATTGCGGCGCCAACTACGTCCTGAAGGATTGAACGCGCCCTTGCGGGCACGTTTCGTGCTTCGCCTGCGTCACCACTCTCAACGGACCCACCCATGGCCACCGTCGCCCCGCTCCGGACGATGACCGTCGTGCAGCTGATCCCCTCGCTCCATTCGGGCGGGGCGGAGCGCTCGACGCTCGAAATCGCCCGTGCCCTGGTGGCGGCGGGACATCGCTCGGTGGTGGTGTCGGCCGGCGGTCGCCTGGTCGCCCAGCTGGAGGCCGAGGGTAGCGAGCACGTCACGCTCCCGATCGGCCGCAAGTCCCTGGCCACCCTGCTCACCGTCGGCGCCTTGCGCCGCGTGCTGCGCCGGGTCCAGCCCGACATCGTCCATGCACGGTCGCGACTGCCGGCCTGGATCGGCTGGTGGGCGATGCGCGGCGTGAAACCCCGCCCGCACTTCGTCACCACGGTGCACGGACTCAACAGCCCCAGCCGCTACAGCGCCGTGCTGCTGCGCGGCGAGCGCGTCATCGTGGTCTCGCAGACCCTGCGCGACTACGTGCTGCGCCATTACCCGAACGATATCGACACCGCCCGCATCTCGGTCATCCCGCGCGGCATCGACACCGAGGCGTTCCCTTACGGCTACCGCCCCGACGACAGTTGGCAGCGCGCGTTCCACGAGCAATACCCCCAACTGGCCGGTGCGCCGCTGCTGACCCTGCCGGGTCGCGGTACGCGCCTGAAAGGCCATGCGGACGCGATCGAGCTGGTGGCCGATCTCCAGCAGCGCGCCATCGACGTGCGCCTGCTCCTGCTGGGCGCCGACGAGCCAGGGCGCGAAGCCTACGTGGCCGAACTGCGCCAACTGATCCATGCGCGTGGGCTCGACGACCGCGTGGTCATCTCGCCCGCGCGTGCCGACGTGCGCGACGTCTACGCGCTGTCCGATCTGGTGCTGCAACTGTCTGTACGCCCTGAGTCGTTCGGCCGCACGGTGGTCGAGGCACTGGCCCTGTGCCGCCCGGTCCTGGGCTATGCCCACGGTGGCGTGGGCGAGTTGCTGGCAGAGCTCTATCCGGCCGGTCGCGTGCCGCCCGGCGACCGCGAGCGCCTGGTCGAGCGTGCCGCGGAACTCCTGCGCTTCGCCCCGCCCATCCCGCCGCCGCGAAGCTATCGCCTGGTCGACATGCAGTCGGCCACGCTGGCGCTGTACGCGGAAGTGGTCGAAGGCGCGCCGGTCGCGTGAGCGCGTCACGGCCCGGCGCCCTGCTGAAAGCGGGACTGGCGTCGCCGCTGCTGCCCGTGTGGCTGATTCCCGCGTTGCTGCCGTTCGGCCGCAGCGCGGAGCTGGGTGTGTTCCTCGCCCTGATCGGCACGATCCTGCTGCTGGTGCGCGAACCGCAGGCCCTGCGGCACCATCCCGGCGCACGGCTTTTCCTCTGGCTGTTCGCCGCCTACGCGGGCGCGGCGCTGGTCTCGGCGATCGACGCCGTCGCGCCCGGCAAGACCTGGGGCACCGTGGCCGGCATCCTGCGCTTCGTGCCGCTGGGCATCTATACCTGTTTCGCCATGCGCCGGCCGGGCAAGGTGCGGGCCCTGTGGTTCGCTACAGCGGTCGTCGTGGCGGTGTGGGTGGTCGATGCCTGGGTGCAGGCGATCACCGGCTACGGCCTGGCCGGGGCGTCGCATCCGGAACGGCTGTCCGGCATCTTCGGTGCCTACAACCTGAAACTCGGCCCCGCGGTGTCCGCCCTGGCGCCCTTCCTGTTGTGGGCCGCGCGTGAGCGCTGGGGCCGACGTGGCCTGCTGGCGACCTTCCTGCTGGCGATGGGGCCGGTGCTCCTGTCCGGATCGCGGGCCTCCTGGGTCTGTTACGCGCTGGTCGCGCTGGCCTTCCTCTGGCGCGAGGCAGGCAGCTTCCGCCGGTTTGCCGTGGCCTGCCTCGGCATGGGCGTGGTCGTGGCCCTGGTGGGCATGCTGGCTTGGCAGGTGTCGCCGCGGTTCCGTGACCGCATGGCGCACACGTTGCCGGCCCTGACCGGTACGGAGGCGGGGGTGGACACCGCGCTGACCGGTCGCCTGGATATCTGGACCACCTCGTTGCGCCTCTATGTGGCGCACCCGATCAACGGCGTCGGCGTGCGCGGCTTCCGCGTGGCCTATCCATCCGTCGCCACGCCCGGCGACCATTTCCTGACCACCGAGAAATGTGGGGAAGGCGAGGGCGCCTGCCATCCGCACCAGGTGATGCTGGAAGCCGCGACGGAAACCGGCACCCTCGGCCTGCTGGCCTGGCTGGCCGCCACCGTGCTGGCGGTACGCACCTGGTGGCGCGCGGGTCCGGTGGCGCGTGCACGAGCCTTCCCCGCTACCGTCGCGCTGTTTGCGATCTTCTTTCCGCTCAATACGCACATGGCCTTCTATTCGGCGTGGTGGGGGCTGTTCACCGCGTGGCTGTTCGCGGTGTGGTGCGCGGCGCTGTTCGCCGACCTGCCCGACGTGACCGACGAGGTGCCTCGCCGTGGCGCGTGAGCCGCTATCCGTGGTGGTCACCACGTTCGACAACGCGGAGACGATCGGCGCCTGCCTGGCGTCCGTGCGTTTCGCCGACGACGTCCTGCTGCTGGATTCCGGCTCCACCGACGCGACGGTCGCCATCGCCCTGTCGCATGGCGCGCGCGTGCACGTACAGCCGTTCGCGGGCTACAGCGCGCAGAAGCAGGCGGCCATCGACCTGGCCGCGCATCGCTGGGTGCTCCTGCTCGACTCCGACGAAGCCCTGCCGGCGCTGGCCGCCGAGCGCATCCAGGCGGCCTTGGTCGCGCCGGACGTGGCCGGCTTCGAACTGCTTCGCCGCGAATGGGTGTTCTGGCGCTGGCAACCCGACCGCGCACGCCTGAATCACTACGTGCGCCTGTTCGATCGCACGCGCGCCGCGATGAGCGGCCACGAAGTACATGAGAGCGTGCGCGTCGACGGGCCGGTGCGGCGCCTGGATGCCATCATCGACCACTACGGCGAGCGCGACATCGGCGGCCGCGTGGACAAGGCCAACCGGTATTCGTCGTTGCAGGTACGCGACCGGCTGACGCGTCAGCCACGGCTCCTGCGCCTGCGCATGGTGGTGTACCCGAGCATCGCGTTCGCGCGGTACTACCTCTGGCGGGGGCACTGGCGGGGCGGCTGGGCCGGCTTCGTCGCGGCCCGCGTGCACGCGTTCTACGCGTTCCTGAAATACGCCAAGCTATACGAACGACGCATGTCAGGCGGCCAGCGGCATGGCCACGGCGCGTTCGAAACCGAACGCCGCGACAACTAGTTCGCAGGCCTCGCGCCGCAGGGCCTCGCGACGGCGGAACTCGCTGCGCCGCTTGCTTTCCACTTCGGTCTCGCAACGCACCGGCTCGTGCGGCGCCATGGCGTAGAAGCCGTCGGCGGTTTCGGTACCGCCGGACTCGCGCCAGAAGCCGTTGTAGTCGGCCTTGACCTTATCCGCGATGCCGGCGAACACATGCGACTCGTTGGAGATGCCCAGCACGCGCTCCACCTCGAATGCCTCGGCCAGCGCGCGGATCAGCGAGAGCAGCAGGTTCTTCGGGCGCAGGCCGTGGCACTGGCGGGTCAGTTCGCGCACGGCTTCCAGCCCGGCGTGGTTGGGCGCGCCCTGCAGGCAGCCGATCGCGATGGCCTTGCCGTCGTCCATGAACGAGAAGGCGGCATAGGACAGCTGCATGCCCTGGTGGTCCACCAGCGACAGGGTCATCTCGCCTTCCCGCGCGCGGCGGTAGGGCGCCTTCAGCACCAGCGAGAGCGGCTCGCCGTTGCGCAGCATGACCTTGCCCAGCAGCACCGTGCGCTCGCGGTAGAGCATGTGGAAGAGCGGGCGCGGGAAATGCGTCAGCGCGAACTCGTAGTGCCCGCGCAACACGTCCATGCGCTTCTGCCACGACCACGCCTTGTGGATGTAGCGGTGCTGGTATCGCTCGGTGAGGATTGTGTCGACCGACGAGACGCCCGCCATGGGCGGCGTCTCCAGGAAGGCCAGCCACGCATCGTGCCGGCGCCAGCGCGTGAGGCTGCGTCCCAGGTAGTTGATCACGGCATTCACGACGTGCGAGCGCTTGCGGTGCCAGGCACCACGACCACGTAAGGAGCGCGCGAAGCGAAAGATCGACTGCATGGTTAAAAGGTCCGTCTCCAAAGGGTACGACGGACGTTTTACGCGCGTGTTTTTTCGCGAGGCTTTCGTTCTTTACGACGAAATCCGAGGGCCGTGTAGGCGTTACTCCTTACGAAAGCCCGGCGAAAGTCTCAGTAGATTTTTGCGGCACCCGGCGGTCGCGTCTTGAACCGCTTGTGCACCCAGAGATACTGCTCGGGCGCTTCGCGTGCCATCTGTTCGATCTGCGCGTTGACGCGCGCCGTGTCGCTTGCTGCGTCCTGACTGGGGAAGTCGTCCAGCGGCGCGCCCAGGCGCATGACGTAACCGGCATCGTCCGGCAGGCGGCGGTGATAGAACGGAATGACCAGCGCGTTGGATAGCCGGGCCAGGTGATGCGTCGCGGTGATCGTGGCGGCGGGAACGCCGAAGAACGGCACGAACACGTTGTCCTTGCTGCGCATGTCCTGGTCGGGCGCGTACCACAGCGTGCCGCCCGCCTTGAGGTAGCGCACGCTGCCGCGGATATCGTCCTTGTCGAACATGGCTTCCGCGTAATGCAGGCGCGCGCGCAGCACCGCGAACTCGAACACCTCGGAGTCCATGCGCCGGTACATGCCGGCGATGCGGATACGCGAGGAAACCAGGCGGGCGCTCAGCTCCAGGTGCGAGAAGTGCCCCCCCACCAGCAGTACCCCTCGGCCGGCGGCGCGGGCGGCCTCGAGGTGCTCCAGGCCCTCGACGGTCACCGGTACGCGCGCGATGGCCCGGTCCGAGCCCATCCAGCCCAGGGCGAATTCGGCCAGCATCATGCCTACGTCACACAGATTGGCGCGGACCAGGGCCTTTTGCGCGTCGGCGTCCAGCTCGGGGAAGCACAGGGCGATGTTGGTCGCGGCGATGCGCCGGCGTTCCGGATTCAGGTGCAGCGCGAGCCGGCCGGCCAGGCGCCCCAGCCGCATCAGCCAGCGGAAGGGCAGGTGGGCGATCAGCCAGATGAAGCCCACCCCGGCCCACGCCGGCCATTGACGGGGCGAGAGCAGGTGACGCGTGAGGGTGGGGCGGGGCATACCAGGCATGTCCGCCCATTGTAACGAATGGGCGCGGCTATACTGACGGGCCACGTACCAAACAGGGATTCGCGTGCTGCTGCGTGTGCTCTACAACTTCGCGATGTACCTGTTCACCCCGCTCGTGATGCTGCGCCTGATGGCGCGGGGCATGCGCTATGGCGACTACCACGTGCGCTGGCGCGAGCGCTTCGGTCGCTTCCCCGAACCCCGGCTGGCGGGCTGCCTCTGGGTGCACGCGGTATCGGTAGGCGAGGTGAACGCGGCCGAGCCCCTGGTCAAGGCGTTGATGGCGTCCTATCCGCACGCCCCCATGCTGGTCACCACGGTCACCCCCACGGGCTCCGAGCGCGTACGGCAGTTGTTCGGCGACACCGTGCACAGCGTCTACCTGCCGTACGACCTGCCCTTCGCGGTGAGGCGCTTCCTGCGCAGCACGCGGCCGAGGCTGGCCGTCATCGTCGAGACGGAGATCTGGCCCAACCTGTATTTCGCCTGCCGCAAGCACGGCATCCCGCTGCTGATCGCCAATGCCCGGCTGTCCGAGCGCTCGCTGCGCGGTTACGCGCGCATGAGTTCGCTGGTGCGCCGGGCGCTGCGTTGCGTCAGCCACATTGCCGCGCAGTCGCGCACGGATGCCGCGCGTTACCGGCTGCTGGGCGCGGAGCCCAGCCAGCTCACCGTGTGCGGCAATCTCAAGTTCGACATGCCGGTGCCGGATTCTGCCCTGCAGGCCGGACTGGCCATGCGTGAAGCATGGGGCACGGGACGCCCGGTGTGGATCGCCGCCAGCACGCACGAGGGCGAGGAAATGTGCGTGCTCGAGGCTCACCTGGCCGTGATGCGCCGCCTGCCGGATGCCCTGCTGCTGATCGCGCCCCGCCATCCGGAGCGGTTCAAGGCCGTGGAGTCCTCGGTGCGCAGCCTCGGTTTCCAGGTCGGCACGCGCAGCGGCGACGGCGTTCCCGGGCATGCCACGCAGTGCTTCGTCATCGACTCGATGGGTGAGTTGCTGCGCTTTTTCGCCGCGTCCGACGTGGCCTTCGTCGGCGGCAGCCTGGTATCCATCGGCGGGCACAACGTGCTGGAACCGGCGGCGTTGAACAAGCCCGTGCTGGTCGGGCCGTACACCTTCAATTTCGAGGAGATCACCCAGGCGCTGCTCGACGAAGGCGGCGGCCAGCGGGTGAAGGACGGCGACGCGCTGGGCGGGCAGGTGCTGGCGCTGTTGCGTGACCGCGAGCGGCGCGAGCACATGGGAGACCGCGCGCGCTATGTCTTCGACAGCGAGCGCGGCTCGGTGGGCAAGGTGATGGATCTGGTCGATACGCTGCTTCAGGAGTAAGCGCGGCTCCGCGTCCGCTCAGGGCATCTCCGCATAGCGGAGCCAGATCATCCTGATCAGGGGCGGTGACGTGTCAGCGGATACGGCAGGTCACCTCGGCATCGAACTTGAAGCCCAGGCTCGATGGGGTAGCGATCACGTGGTAGTCCGTCACCGTGCCGCCGATCGACGCGCACTCGCGCTCGATCGCGTCGAGCAGCTGTCTCTGGGTCGCCACACGATCGAAGCCGTCGAGCTGGCCGCGGAGAATCTCGACCGACTCGCGGGTGACGTTCGACGGCTGCGGCGCGGCGGTGGCTGCGGTGGCGTTGCCGGCCATCAGCAGGCCGGTAATGATGAGTGCTTTCATGGGGAAATCCTTTTCAGACGGGGGATTCAATCGCGCTGCGGCGACGCGTTCATGGCGGAGTTGCAGGCGAAGCGGGCTTCCACGGTCGTATCGCCGTTTGGTTTCGGCGTGGTCGCCACGCTCATGAAGCGCACGCGGCGATCGTTGTCGAGACAGGTCTGGAAGACCTTTTCGCGAACGGCGAGATAGGCCAGGCGCTTGTTGCCCGAGGCTTCGACGAGTCCCTTCGTCCCGTCGAGGCCCGTGCCCAGGGCGATGGTGGCCAAGGGCGTGGGTTCGCTGCCGGTGAGCGCCGGCTCTTCCGGCACGTCGATGCGGCAGGTGGCGTAGGCATTGCTGCGCACGCCGCCTTCCCGTGTATCCACATACTTACGCTTGAAGCCGTCGTGGTACTCGGCGAGATAACCACCCCGCGCGTCGCAGTTCTTCATCGTGGCCGCCCACAGGGCTTCATAGGTCGGCCTGAACGAACCGAGCACGCCCTTGTTGCGGACGTCGTATTCGAACGCGACGGCACTTTCCTGCTCGACGATTTTCGGCTCGCGGCCTGGCGAGGGCGATGTCGCCTCTGCAAAAACGGAGGATGCCGCGAGTATCGCGGCGGCGGAGAACAGGCTGGTTCGGATCATGATCGTCCTTGGTCGTGGCTTGGCCCGGTTGGGCCTGCCCATGATCTATGGCTCGCCCGCGGCCGGCTGTAAGCCCATTGCGCGTGTGAGTGTAGGCGGCGCTCTGGTACACAAAAAAAACGGGCCCGCGAGGGCCCGTTCTTCTGTGTACGCGACCTGGGTTGAGACCGACCCGTAGGAGCGCACGCACGTGCGCGAATCGTTTCTCGATGACCCCTGAGCTGGCGCGGCAGCTCCAAGGTTCGGCCTCAACACATGTCGCGCACGTGCGTGCGCTGCTACTGCAGTAGCGCGTTGATCGCTTCGAGGTCCTTGACGTCCACCGTGCCGGCGGTCTGCTTCAGCAGCAACTTGTCGAGGATGAACTGGTGGCGGACGACTCGACCGCGGCCTTGGTGGCCTCGACCTTGCTAAAGAGGAGACGGTCCATGTTCGTCCATGGATGGATGTGGGGGCAGATCATCGTCGCGCGTATAAAGATGGGCGGGCAATCCGCCCGCCCATGACCGAATCACTCTGCGCCGCTTACCCGGCATACCGCCGTGGCCTGCACGCGCGTGACTGGGTGGGAACCGCCCCAGATCGGCGTGCTCTTGTAAGTCACCTGAACGATGGAGCCACCCTTGCTGGCGCAGGCCTGCTCCAGTTCGGCGTGTGCCATGTCGCGGGCCACGCGCTCGACGGCGTTGCCTTTTTCCACCGAGATGACATGGTCGGTGTGCGACGTAGTGGCCGTGCCGGTGGCCAGCGCGATGGTGGGAACGAAGGCCATCAAGGCGGCCAGACCTGCTGCATGCATTTTCATGGGTAGTCCTTTACTGAGTCATGCCCGGATGGGCATGCAAAGTATGGCTTTCCCACGCGCCGCATCGATGTAGGGCCCGGGCGACTTTGTATGTCGTCCCGTCGCTTCGGGCCCTTCTGCGATGCGTTACTGCAGTAGCGCGTTGATCGCTTCGAGGTCCTTGACGTCCACCGTGCCGGCGGTCTGCTTCAGCAGCAGCTTGTCGAGGATGAACTGGTGGCGGGCCTGCGAGTAGTCGCTGAGCGCAGAGGTCAGGTTCTGCTGGGCGATCAGCACGTCGACGATGGTGCGGGTACCGACCTCGAAGCCGGCCTGCGTGGCGTCACGCGCGCTTTCCGACGACTCGACGGCCGCCTTGGTGGCCTCGACCTTGCTGATGCCAGCGACCACGGATCGGTAGTAGTTGAGCGTGTCGCGAACCACCTGGCGGCGTGAGCTTTCCAGGGAATCCTGTGCGGAATCGCGCTGGTAGATCGACTGGCGCACGCGCGACTGGGTGGCGCCGCCGGAGAAGATAGGCACGCTCAAGGTCAGGCCGACGGTGGTGCCGCCACGGCCGTTGCTGCTGGTGTTGCTGGACGAAAGCGTCCCCGCATTCTGGGTCCAGGCGGTGCTCTTGCTGTAGCCGGCGGTGGCATCCAGTGTGGGTAGATGCGCGGCGCGGGCCGAGGAAATGCTGTGTTCCGCGGACTCGACGTTGTACTGCGAAGCGAGGATGGTCGGATTGCTCTTGACCGCCTCGGCCACCCAGGCCTTTGGATCGTTGGGCGTGGGCGGATCCATCGGCAGCTGCTCACGCAGCTTCTTCAGGTTGTCCGACGGCTTGCCGGTGATCTGGGTCAGGGCCTCGCGCGAATCGGCCAGCGTGTTCTCGGCGGTGATCACCGAGGCCACGGCGGTATCGTGCTGCGCCTTGGCATCCTGCACGTCGGTGATGGCGGACAGGCCGACATCGAAACGCTGCTGCGCCTGCTCCAACTGGCGGGCGAGCGCCTGCTCGTTGGCCTTGGCGAAGGTCAGCGCGTCGTCGTTGGTCAGCACCTGGAAGTAGGCGGTGGCCACGCGTGTCGACAGCTGCTGGAGGGCAGCTTCGTAGGTGGCGTCCTGCGCTTCGGAAGACGACTTCGAGGCCTTCAGGTCCGCGTAGCGGCTGAAATCGACCACGCTCTGGGAGACCGAAAGGCTGGAGCTGCGCGTGCGGGTATGACCGATGTCGTTACTGACCACAGTGCCGTCGTTCAGGACGAGGGGTTCTCTCCCGTTCGGCTCCGACTGGCTCAGCTGCAACTGTGCGCTGACCTGCGGCAGCAGCAGCGCACGGCTCTGCACGACGGTCTCGCCCGTGGCGAGCCGGTTGGAATCGGCCTGCGACAGCACCGGATCGTTGGCCCGGGCCTGGCGGTAGGCGTCGAGCAGGTCTTCGGCGTGGCTCGCGAAAGGCATCGCGGCCAGTGCCAGCGCGACGGTGAGCAGCTTCAAGCGCATGGTTTCGCCTCGTGGGTAATGGAAAATCTGGGGGTCAGAGCACGAAGCGCTTCACCGGCGCGGCATGCGCCAGGTAGGGAAGGTCCGTTTCGAACAGCGACTCTTCACGGAAGCGGCCCTCGCCCTCATGGGTAAGGAGCACCGCCGTCTGCGCGGGGGAGTCGCCGCGTACGACGAACATGCGCCCGCCCGGCTTCAGCCAGCGCACGAATTTCTCGGGCACCGAATGCACCGCGGCGGTGATCACGACGGCATCGAAAACGCCCGCCGGGGTGTAGCCGTTGACCGCTTCGGCCGTTTCGACCGTGACATTGGTGACCGCCGCAGCGGCCAGGCGCTCGCGCGCCGCGTCCACGAAGTCGGCATGCATGTCGATGCTGGTGACCTTGCCGGCAAGACGGGCCAGGCAGGCGGTGAGGAAGCCGGAGCCGGTGCCGATTTCCAGCACCTCGTCGGTCTTCTTCAGTTCCAGGGCTTGCAGCACGCGGCCTTCCACGACGGGTTTCATCATGACCTCGCCATGGCCCAGGGCCAGGGTGAGGTCGGCAAAGGCCACGTTACGGTGGGCCGGCGCGACGAAATCCTCGCGGCGAACGCCCTTGAGCGTCTCCAGGACGTCGGCGTCGAGCACTTCCCAGGGGCGGACCTGGTTCTCGACCATGTTCTGCCGTGCCTGTTCGAAATTCATCGCCATGGTGTCGGGTTCCGTACAAAAAAGCTGAAAAAGGTTCGAAAGGATAAGCGCTTAGCGCCCGTTTTCCCAATGGATCAAAGGCTGCGGCTACGGTGGTGTCCCGACTAAGTGCCGGAAGTCACCGGATGGGGCTGACGGAAGTCACCCCCATGGGCGCTTTCGCTCGCTCCTGCCTGAACAGCCGCGACCGCAAGCCCCTGAACGCCTTGGGTTTCGCCCGAGGGCGACCCCATTTCATTCCGAGCCACGAAGGACAGCCTTTCGGTCGTCTCCACCCTTGTCGGCATGCGCCGCAGGAAAAGTGGAAATAACTGAACCGCTGCGTATAATAAAGTCATATTTTCAGTTTGTGAAGGTGCAGCCATGAACGCCAGCCCGAAAATGAAGCCGCAGGGCCCTGGTCGTCCCAAGGACATGGAAAAGCGCGCGGCCATTCTCGAGGCGGCCAAGGCACTGTTCACACAGGGTGGCTTCGCCGGCACGAGCATGGATGCCGTGGCTGCAGCAGCGGGTGTGTCCAAGTTGACCGTGTACAGCCACTTCGGCGACAAGGACAACCTGTTCCGTGAAGTGATCCGTGCACACGTGCAGGAGCGCCTCCCGGACGACCTGTTCGATTTCAGCCAGGGCGCCGATATCCGTGTCACGTTGACCAACATTGCCAGCCGGCACGCGGCGATGGAAACCAACACGGAGACTGTCGGCACGTTCCGGGCGATCCTCTCGGATTGCCAGTCGGGCGGCAATCCGCGATTCGGTCGCCTGGTCTGGGAAGAAGGCCCGGCCCGCATGCACAAGCTGGTGCAGCGGTTGTTCGAAGGCGCCGTGGCGCGCGGCCAGCTGGAGATTCCCGATGTGTCGCGGGCCAGCACGCAGTTCCTCGCGCTCCTTAAGGGCGACCTGCTGATCCGTCGCCTGTTCGGTTGCGAGGACTGCGCGGTGCAGTTTGCCGAGGAGGTCAATGCCAATGCATTGGCGGCCGTGGAAATGTTCCTCAACGCTTACCAGCCGCGCACGGCGAAGGTGTGACGCGGGACGGCGCATTCCGCAGCTAAGTCCGCGTAATGCGGACGATTCTCACCCCGCTCATTCTTCACCCGGCTTTCCCAGTAACGTCCCTACCGTCGTGGCCCTACCCACTCTCCCAGGAGACCAGGCCATGGCCACGACGAAGCCGTTCATCAGCGATATCGAGAACATCCGCAAGCGCGCCCGCGAGCACATCGACGATGGTGCCGTGACGGCGGGCTACCGCGCCGATCGCGAAACGGTGATCAAGCTGTTGAACGAAGCGCTCGCCACCGAGATCGTCTGCGTGCTGCGCTACAAGTATCACTACTACATGGCGCCGGGCATCCATTCCCAGAGCGTGAAGTCGGAATTCCTGGAGCATGCGCGCGAGGAGCAGGAGCACGCCGACCGCATCGCCGAGCGCATTACCCAGCTGGACGGCACGCCCAATTTTAATCCGGAAGGCTTGCTCTCACGCAGCCACGCGGATTACGTGGAAGGCACCACGCTGGTGGAGATGATCAAGGAAGACCTGGTGGCCGAGCGCATCGCCATCGACAGCTACCGCGAGATCGTCCAGTACATCGGTGACGACGACCCGACCACGCGCCGCATCATGGAAGACATCCTGGCCCAGGAAGAAGAGCACGCCGAGGATATGGCGACCCTGCTGGAGAACCTGGGTGCGAAGGGAGAGCCGGTGCAGGCCTGGGAGCCGTCCCAGTCGTCCTCGCACTGATCCGGTCCTCCCGGCATCGATTAGGTAAGCTAGGCGCTCACGTTCGCGACGATAAGGAAAGACATCATGAATGCGACCGCCACTCCCGCGCCGTCCCGGCGAAAGCAAAACCCGATCGGCCTGCTGGTCGCCACCCTGGTGGCGATCCTGCTGCTGGTCATGCTGTTCTTCATGTGGTGGTGGGACAAGGAGCCGGAACAGTTCGATCCGGTCGCGGTCACCACCGCGCATATGAAGGACATTGGCCGGCCCATGGCCACCGGCGCGGTCACCACATACACGCTGATCCGGTCGGTCGACACGCTGATGACCAAGCGTGGCGGCTACCTCAGCAACGACAAGATGCCGCCCGGCGTGTTCATGGACAACGTGCCCAACTGGGAATTCGGCTCGCTGACGGCGTCGCGCGATCTCTCGCGTGCGCTGCGCAACGACCTGAGCCGCTCGCAGACGCAATCCACGGAAGACAAGGCCCTGGGCGAGGCCGATCCGCTGCTCAATAGCCCGAACGATCGCTGGCTGCTGCCCAGTTCGGAATCGCAGTACGGTAAGGCCGTGGACGACCTGGAAAACTACCTGGGCCGCCTGAGCGACGCCGAGGATGCGAACGCGCATTTCTATGCTCGCGCCGATAACCTGGCCGACTACCTGCAGACGGTCTCGGGTCGTCTCGGCTCACTGTCGCAGCGGTTGTCCGCCGCTGCAGGCCAGCTGAAAGTGGATGCGGCGCCCAACGCCGACGTCGGTGGCACGGCCGGTCCTGCCAAGGCGGTGTACGTCAAGACGCCCTGGAACAAGATCGACGACAACTTCTACGAGGCGCGTGGCTATACCTGGGCACTACTGGAGCAGCTCAAGGCGATCCGCCACGATTTCGCCCCCATCCTGCGCAGCAAGAACGCCGACGCCAGTCTGGAGCAGGTGATCCGCGAGCTGGAAGAATCGCAGAAAGACCTGGGCAGCCCCGTGGTGCTCAACGGCGCGCCGTTCGGCTTCTTCGCCAACCACTCGCTGGTGATGGCCAATTACATCTCCCGCGCCAACGCCGCCATCATCGACCTGCGCACGCTGCTAGGCCGCGGCTAACCCGAACAACGCCGTGTAGGAGCGCACGATGTGCGCGAAAAACGACGTGCGTCGACGTAGATCAAGCGACAACGTCGGGCCACGAAACGTTTATCGCCCACATCGTGGGCTCCTACACGCGCGCTGTAGGAGCCCACGATGTGGGCGATAAACGTACATGCAAAAGCGCACTGTGCGCCATAGCCGCCTAGGCGAGCTTAATGGTCCGCCTTATACCGAGCCATGCCAGCCACGATTTCCGCCTTGGCCTCATCCGCGCCGACCCAGCCTTCAACCTTGACCCACTTGCCCTTCTCCAGGTCCTTGTAGTGCTCGAAGAAGTGGCCGATGCGCTCCAGCCAATGGCCGGACACCTTGTCGATATCCTTGATGTGCGAGTAGCCGGCGAACACCTTTTCCACCGGAACCACCACCAGCTTCTCATCGGCGCCTGCCTCGTCGCTCATCTTGAGCATGCCGACCGGATGGCAGCGGATCACCGAGCCGGGAACCAGCGACAGCGGCAGGATCACCAGCGCGTCCAGCGGATCGCCGTCGCCACCGAGCGTGCCCGGCACGTAGCCGTAGTTGCAGGGGTAGCGCATGGGCGTGGAGAGGATGCGGTCGACGAAGATCGCGCCGCTTTCCTTGTCCACTTCGTACTTGACCGGCTCGGCATCCTTGGGGATTTCGATGATGACGTTGATTTCGTCCGGTACGTTCTTGCCGGCGGGAACGAGATGCAGACCCATGGGATTCCTTGACGAGTAATAGGGGAGGGAAGCGGCCGAATAGGATACGGCCTAGCCGCCCGCGCCGCAAAAGCGGCGCCAGGCGGCCCCGGCGGCTACTTCAGGTGGTCCCAGAGATAGGTATAGGCCAGTGCATTCATTAAGGCCGACTGCTTGTTGTCCGCCGCCGCGCCATGGCCGCCCTCGAGGTTTTCATACAGCGAGGCGTCCAGGCCCATGGCCTGCATGCGGGCGGCCATCTTGCGCGCGTGCACCGGGCCCACGCGGTCGTCGCGCGTGGAGGTGGTGAACAGCACGGCCGGATAGTGGGTGCCCTTGTGCAGGTTGTGGTACGGCGAGAAGGTCTGGATGTACTTCCACTCTTCCGGCTTGTCCGGATCGCCGAATTCGGCCATCCACGAGGCGCCTGCCGACATATGGGTGTAGCGCTTCATGTCGAGCAGGGCGACCTGGCTGACCACCGCACCGTAGAGCTGCGGGTAGCGGGTCAGCATGTTGCCGGCCAGCAGGCCGCCGTTGCTGCCGCCCATCATGCCCATGTGCTTCGGGCTGGTGATCTTGCGGTCGATCAGGTCCTGCGACACCGCCGCGAAATCCTCGTAGGCGCGCGGACGGTTGGCCTTGAGGGCCGCCTGGTGCCAGCGCGGGCCGTACTCGCCGCCGCCACGGATGTTGGCGATGACATACACGCCGCCCTTCTCCAGCCAGGCGCGGCCGACGCCGCCGGAATAGGCCGGTTGCAGCGGGATCTCGAAACCGCCGTAGCCGTAGACCAGGGTCGGGTTATTACCGTCGGCTTTCAGGTCTTTCGGGGCGATCTCGAAGTAGGGCACCTTGGTGCCGTCCTTGGAGGTGGCGAAATGCTGGCTGACCGCGAACTTCGACGCGTCGAAGAACGCCGGGCTGTGCTTGATGGCCGAGCGTTCGCCCTGGCCGAGCACGCCGTAGTACAGCGTGGTGGGCTGGAGGAAGCCGGATACCGTGAGGAAGTACTCGTCCGAGTCATCGGCATCGATCCCGCCAGCTTCCATCGTGCTCAGCGGCGGCGCGCCACCCAGCGATTCGCTCGTCCAGGGGCCTTTCGCACTCGGGGTCAAGATCTGGATCTGGCTGACCACGTCGCGCATCACGTTGAGGATCAGGTGATGGCGCGTCCACGAGTGGCCCGACAGCGAGCTGTGCTCGTCCGGCGTGAACAACACGGTGAACTCGCGCTTGCCGGCCATGAAGTCGTCGAACTTCGTGGCCACCAGCGAACCGGACGGGTAGGTGGTGCCGCCTACGGTCCACGCCGTGCGTGGCTCGACCAGCAGCCATTCGCGCTCCACATCCGTCTCGGCGTCGTTGGGTACGTCGATCTTGACCAGCTTGCCGTCTTTGCCGCGCAGGAAGGTCTCGGTGTTGTAGAACTCCAGCGCCCGCTGCACGAAATCGCGCTGGAAACCGGGCGTGAGGTCACGATAGGCCGAGATCGACATGTCCTTGGCGGTGCCTTCGTACACCGTGGTGGCGGACGACAGCGGCGTACCGCGCTTCCATTCCTTCACGATGCGCGGGTAGCTGGACTCGGTCAGTGAGCCCGGGCCGAAGTCGGTGGCGACGAACAGGTGGTCGTCGTCGATCCAGGCGACCTGGGTCTTGGCCTCGGGCAGGGTGAAGCCATCCTTGATGAAGGTGCGCGTGGTGAGGTCGAACTCGCGGATCACGTCGGCATCGGCGCCGGCGCGCGAGAGCGAGACCAGGCAGCGGCGGTTGGACGGCCGCAGGCATTGCGCGCCGTGCCACACCCAGTTTTCCTTTTCGGACGCGGACAGCGCGTCCAGGTCGATCACGGTTTCCCAGGCCGGGTTGTCCTTGCGGTATTCCGCCAGCGTGGTGCGCCGCCACAGCCCCTTGGGGTGGGCCTTGTCGCGCCAGAAGTTGTAGAAGTGGTCGCCGATCTTGGAGACCATGGGAATGCGGGCTTCGGAGTCGAGCACTTCGAGCAGGCGCGCGTCCAGCGAGGTGAAGGCCTCGCTCTTGGCGTATTTCGCCACGGTCTCCGCGTTGCGCTCCTTGACCCATGCGAGCGGCTTGGCGCCGTCGATGTCGTCGAGCCAGAGGTTTTCGTCGTCGCCGGCGGCCGTGGCGGCCTGGCCGGAAGGGGTCTTGGGGGCATCATGGGCTTGGGTCATGCCCATGAAGGTAAGGGCGATGGCCAGCGCAATCCAGCGTCGTTGCATGGGATCGTATCCGTGAGGCAGAACGGGCCCCGACCTTAGCGCACGGCGAGGGGCCCGCGACCCATGACTTCCGGGCTAGAGGGCCTGGGCGGCCCCCGCCCTACGATCACAGCAACGGAATCAGCAGCAAGGCCACGATATTGATGATCTTGATCAGCGGGTTGACTGCCGGGCCCGCCGTGTCCTTGTAAGGGTCGCCCACCGTGTCCCCGGTGACCGCCGCCTTATGGGCCTCGGAGCCCTTGCCGCCGAAGTGGCCGTCCTCGATGTACTTCTTGGCGTTGTCCCAGGCGCCGCCGCCGGTGGTCATGGAGATCGCCACGAACAGGCCGGTGACGATGGTGCCGATCAGCACGCCACCCAGCGCCTGGGCCCCGGCCTCCGGTCCGCCCAGCCACTTGAAGCCGAAGATCACCACCACCGGTACCAGCACCGGCAGCAGCGAGGGCACCAGCATCTCGCGGATCGCCGAGCGGGTCAGCATGTCCACGGCCCGCGAGTAATCCGGGCGCGTGGTGCCCTCCATGATCCCGGCGATCTCGCGGAACTGCCGGCGCACTTCCTCCACCACGGCACCGGCCGCGCGGCCCACCGCTTCCATCGCCATGGCCGCAAAAAGATACGGGATCAGGCCGCCGATCAGCAGGCCAATGATCACGTAGTGATTGGACAGGTCGAAGCGCACCTCCGTGCCGCCGAAATGCAGGTTGAGGTTGTGCGTGTAGTCGGCGAACAGCACCAGGGCGGCCAGGCCGGCGGAACCGATCGCATAGCCCTTGGTCACCGCCTTGGTGGTGTTGCCCACGGCGTCCAGCGGGTCGGTGACGCCGCGCACCTCGGCCGGCAGTTCGGCCATCTCGGCGATGCCGCCGGCGTTGTCGGTGATGGGGCCGTACGCATCCAGCGCCACCACCATGCCGGTCATGCTGAGCATGGCGGTAGCCGCGATGGCGATGCCGTAGAGGCCGGCCAGGGTGTGTGCGCCCCAGATCGCCGCGCACACTGCCAGTACGGGCAGCGCGGTGGACTTCATCGACACGCCCAGCCCCGCGATGATGTTGGTCGCGTGACCGGTGGTGGACGATTGCGCGACATGTCGCACGGGTCCGTACTCGGTGGCGGTGTAGTACTCGGTGATGACCACGATGGCGCCGGTGAGCACCAGCCCGATGATCGTGCAGCCGAACAGCCGGGTCGGCCCGAACGACGAATCCGCCATCATCGACTGCGTGATCGGCCAGAACGCGATCGCTGCGAGCAGCGCCGAGACGAACACGCCGGCATACAGCGCATTCATGATCTTGCCGCCGCGGTTCTTGACGAAGAACGTGCCGATCACCGACGCCACGATCGACGCACCGCCCAGCACCAGCGGATAGAGCACGCCGGACGGCCCGACCTCGGTGGCCATCACACCGCCCAGCAGCATCGTGGCGATCAGCGTCACCGCATAGGTCTCGAAGAGATCCGCCGCCATGCCCGCGCAGTCGCCGACGTTGTCGCCCACGTTATCCGCGATCACCGCCGGGTTGCGCGGGTCGTCCTCGGGAATGCCGGCTTCCACCTTGCCGACCAGGTCCGCACCCACGTCGGCACCCTTGGTGAAGATGCCGCCGCCCAGCCGCGCGAAGATGGAGATCAGCGAGGAGCCGAAGGCAAAGCCGACCAGTGCATGCAGTGCATGCGTACGCTCGTAACCCATATGCAACAGCACGCCGTAATAGCCGGCCACGCCGAGCAGGCCCAGGCCGACCACCAGCATGCCGGTGACCGCGCCACCACGGAAGGCCACCGCCAGGGCAGAAGAAAGACCGCTACGGGCGGCCTCGGCGGTGCGTACGTTGGCGCGAACCGACACGTTCATGCCGATGTAGCCGGTCGCTCCCGAGAGCACGGCACCGAGTGCGAAACCTACCGCGGTGCCCCAGTCGAGGAAGAGGCCGATAAGAAGGAAGAGGACGATGCCGACGGCACCGATGGTGGCGTACTGGCGATTGAGGTAGGCGCGGGCGCCTTCCTGGATCGCCGCGGCGATCTCCTGCATGCGAGCGTTGCCGGGCGATTGGGCCAATACCCATCTGACCGAGAATGCGCCATACACAATCGCAACGAGCGCGCATGCCAGCGCGATCCACAAAGCGTACTGCTGCAGCATCGTAGCCTCCCCATGGTGGGAGCCCGGCAGGGCCCGGCCCGAGTATAGGCATCGGAGGCGGTGGAAGGTGTTGTGCGCTGCGCAAGGAGGGGTATGCGCTTTTTTGGCTTTGCCACGGGGAACGCGTTGATCTGAAAAACGCAGCCCACGTGTAGGCCTATGCCGCCACGTTGTGTAGGGGAAGGACTACAACCAATGCCCAGCTATGCTCACAGGCGTTGGCAAACACAGGGGCGCTGTGGCGCCATGGTGTGTATATAGCGACAGTAACGGCTCCAGGTCGTGTTGACCTCTACAAAATCGGACGCTTACAGTCCCCACCCTGAGTAATGGCTCAAGGCCAAGGGAAGAACGATGACAGGGTCCAACCAGGGGAGGGCACCTGTCGCGTGCTCGTGGGCGCGTAGGGCGTTCGGGATGTCGATGGTTCTCGCGCTGGCGCTGCCCTTCGCGGCAGGCGCACAGACCTCGGCCAAGCCTGAAGATGAGTACAAGAAGCTCATCAAGGTCAACGAGGACATCCAGCCGTTGAGCGACACGCCCTTCGGCGAGAAGATCAGCCTCTACGACGGCTCCCTGTCCTTCGCCCAGACCGATGTATCGCTGAGCGGCACAGGGCCAGCGCTGACCCTCGGCCGCACGTTTACCTTCCACGGTGTCCAGGATCGGCCCGATCTTCAGGAGCGTGCCTTCGGCGACTGGGACATCGACCTGCCGCAGATATCCACCGTCACAGCCCAGCAGAACAACGTCACGGGCTGGCAGGTTGCAGCGGGCAGCCCGGGCGCGATCTGTTCGAGCTTTGGTCCGCCGCCCAGCGTGGCCGCGCCGACCGGTGACTCCAAGCGCTCGGATTGGGAACCGGCGACCTGGTGGCAGGGCTACCAGTTGCGCATCCCCGGCCAGGGAAGCCAGGACCTGCTGGGCCGTTCCACCGCCAACACGACGACGCCGGGCGTGGCGGGCCTGACGTATCCCATCGTGACCCGTGGCAACTGGGCGGTGGGCTGCCTGGCGCATGCCGCCAATGACACCACCATCGAGGGATTCCTCGCGGTGTCGCCCGACGGCACCAAGTACTGGCTTGATCACATCGCTTATCGCTACATGCCGTCGTTGACCCGGCCGCTGGGATCGAGTTCGTTCGCCGCGCGATCGGGGTTTCATGTGTTTGCCTCGGCAGAAGATTTCATCAAGCGTCGCGAAGGCCGGATGCTGGTCACCCGCATCGAAGACCGGTTCGGCAACTCGGTGAGCTATACCTATAGCGGCGACGACGTCACGGACATTGCGGCGTCCGACGGTCGTCATGTCACCCTGACCTACGAGACAGATGCCAGCACGGGTGCCAGCAGCCATCGGGTGAGCACGATTACCGAGCAGGGTGGCGACGCAGGCAATCGGACATGGACGTACAGCTATGTGAAGTCCGCCACGAACCTGGTCTACACGCTGACCTCCGTGACGCAGCCGGATGGCAGCAGCTGGGGCTACAACCTCGATTCGTTCAATGGTGCGTGGCCGGATTCGCGTGGACGCGGGGGTACCTGTGCGGCCATCGCCGAACCCGGTAATGCGGACACACCGTATACCGCGACGGTCACCCACCCTTCGGGACTGATGGCGTCCTACACCGTCATGCCGCTCAAGCGTGGTCGCTCCTATGTGCCCCAGGAGTGCATGGCGGGCCCCAACTTGCCCGCCATTCCCAATGGCGTCAGCACCTGGGCAGCGATACCGAACGCGTCCTACGGGATGGCGATCACCCAGCGCACGCTCTCGGGCACCGGTCTGCCTGCTAATGGCCTCTCCTGGACCTACAGCTACTCGCCCGCGAATGAAAGCTGGTCCCAGGACTGCACGACGACCGCCTGCGCCACCCAGGTCTCTACCGACGTCAGCTACCCGGATGGCCACCTGGAGCGGAGCACGTTCTCCAACCGCTACGACTGGACGGAGAGCCAGCTGCTGAAGGAAGACGTCTACGACAGTGGCACCTCGTCCGCGATACGCCGCTCGACCGCCTACGCCTACGTCAATCCGACGCCGGCTCAGGACGCGCGTTCCGGCGCCTATGCCCATCCGTGGGGGTATGCACCGCAGGAACGCATCAATACGGCGCAGCTGCAGGAGCAGCTGCCCAAGGCCACGCAGCAGATCACGATGGACCCCGCGGCCAGCACCACGCCGGACGTGTATACCTGGAACGCCACCGCGTTCGACGCGTTCGCGCGTCCCCAGGACGTCACCCGCTCCAATAACTTCGGCTACAGCGTCAGCGATCGCTCCACCTACACCGATAACGCCGGGCTGTGGGTGATCGGCCTACCGGCGCAGTCGATCAATCTGAGCACGGGCGAGACGGTCAGCCAGATGCTCTACGACAGCGGCACCGCCACGCCGACCGAGCGCGACCGGTTCGGGGTGAAGGTGATGGGTTATACCTTCAGCGCACAAGGCCAACTGGCCAGCTTCACCGACGGTAACGGCAAGACCACCACACTGGGTAACTACACCCGCGGCATTCCCACCAGCATCGGCTACCCGGACGGAACGAGCCAGGCGGTGACGGTCGATGGCCTGGGTCAGATCGCGGCGATCGCCGATCAGGCGGGCGCGACCACGAGCTACGGCTACGACGCCATCGGTCGCATCGCACGCATCGACTACCCCACCGGCGACAGTACGGCGTGGGCGCCCAAGACCTATAGCTACGTCTTCTCCCCCGATGCGCGCGGCATGGGTGGCAACCACTGGGTGCGGACCACTACACAGGGCAACCTGAATCAGCGGACGGATTTTGACGTCCTGCTGCGCCCGGTCATCTCGACCCAGTCGGACGCCAACAGCGGCGCACTCGCCGTCTCCACGCGCACCGGCTACGACAATGCGGGACGCAAGAGCTTTGTGTCCTATCCGGTCGCAGGTACGCCCGACCGCGATAGCATCACCCAAGGCACGACCACGGCTTATGACGCCTTGGGGCGCCCGACCTCCAGCACCCAGTACGACCAGGACGGTAACCTCGTCACCACCACCTTGTACCTGACCGGCGGGGCACGTCAGGTGACGGATGCCAAGGGCAACGCGACGTTCACTCATTTTCAGGTGTTCGATACACCCGGGTTCGACAACGTGGTCAAAGTGGAAGCGCCTGAAGGCGTGACGCAGACGATCAGCCGCGACCTCTACGGCAACGTGCTCTCGATGACCCAGGGTGACTTGACCCGCACGATGACCTACGACGACCAGCATCGGCTGTGTCGTTCGTGGGAGCCGGAAACGGGCAGCACCATGGCGGCCTACGATGGCGCCGACAACGTGGTCTGGAGCGCGGCCGGCCAGCCGTTCAACGGTACCGGGTGCGGCTACGATCAGGTTGCCACGGCGGCCCGCACGACCAATGCCTACGATGCGATGAACCGCGTTACCTCCGTGGCTTATCCGAACGGCACGCTGGCCACGAGCTTCACCTACGACGCGCTGGGCCGGCCCGCGACGTCGACGTCGGCCACCTCGTCCAGCAATGCCAACAGCACCGGTACCGTAGGCTGGTCCTACGGTCGCAACAAGCTCGGCCTGCTCACCACGGAGGTGCTATCGGTGGATGGCTGGTCGTGGACGCTCGGCTACGGGTATGACGCCAATGGCCGCCTGGCCAGCGTGCAGTATCCCGACGGCCAGACGGTGGCGATGACGTCCAACGCTTTGGGTCAACCGACTGCAGCCGGCTCGTTCGCCAGTAGTGCGACGTATTATCCCGATGGCGTGCTGGAGGGCTTCGCGTTGGGCAATGGCGCCGCCTATTCGGCCGCCGAGAACACGCGCCTGTTGCTGTCCAGTTTCAGTTTCGGGACAGGCGCCCAGATTGCCGTCAGCGAAGGGCTGAGCTATGACGCCGTGGGCAACATCCTGTCGATTGACGACCAGACGGGATCGAAGCAGCGCACGCGGTCGATGACCTATGACGGACTGAGCCGCTTGCTGTCATCTCATGCCGAGAATCTGTGGGGCACGGAAAGCTACACCTACGACACACTGAACAACCTGCGCAGCGTGACCGACAGTAGCGGCACGAAGACCTACAACTACGACGCGAACAACCTGCTCTCGAGCATCAGCAATAACGGTGCCACGGTGCATAGCTTCACCTATGACGCTCAGGGCAACACGACGGCCAAGGACAGCCAGGCGATGACCTTCGACTTGGCCAACCGCCTGCTCTCGGTCAACGGCAAGGGCGATTACCTCTATGACGCCACGGGGCATCGTGTAAAGGCGGTCACGTCGGCGGGTACGACGTATTACGCCTACAGCAGTAGCGGTCAGCTGATGTGGGAGTACGACAACGGCTCGACCAACGGCACCAGCTACATTTACCTGGGTAAAAAGCTGGTCGCCAGCCGGAAGGCCACGACGTCGACGGTGATGGGCTATGTCGATGGCGTGACCAGCGGCGCCGACGCCGTCGTCTCGGGCTGGGCCTGTGCAAGTGGGTTGGCGGCGTCCATCGATGTGCATTTGTATGTGGGCGGCCCGTATGGCACGGGAACGGGCATAGCCATAGCGAAGGCCAATCAGGACACCGGGTCCGCCGTGCAGGAGCTATGCCACTCGAGCGGCACCAAACATCGCTACACCATCACGCTGACGGAAGAGCAACGCGTGAAATACGCTGGCCAGGCGATCTACGTCCACGGAATCTCTCCTGTTGGAGCAGACAACAATCTTCTGACCAACTCGGGCAACTTCGTTGTGCCGCCCTCCGTGCTGGCCCCTTCCTCACCCGCGTCGACGACCGCCACGGCGGCTGGCGACCTGTCGAGCATCGCGGTCAACTGGTCGGCGACAAGCAACACGACGAGCTACAAGACGGAATGCTCCACCAATGGGAGCCCCTGGGCCACGCTTTACACGGGAGCGGGAACCAGCGCGTCCTACAATGGGCCAGGCGATGCGAGCTACCAGTTCCGCACTTCGGCATGCAATGCGAACGGATGTAGCACGCCCACTGTTTCCAACACGGTTACCATCGCGCATGTTCCGTCAGTCCCGGCCAGCATCAATGCACCGGGCAGTTCGACCGGATCAGTGCCGTTGAGTTGGGCCGCTGCGACGTACGCCACCTCCTACCAGGTGGAACACAGTACTGACGGCAACTGGGCCAATGTGTGGTCTGGCACGGATACGTCCACCACGATAAACGAGAGTTCCTCGGGCAACTGGTCGTATCGTGTGCACGCCTGCAACGCGAACGGCTGCGGCGGCTACGCCAACAGCGGCCCGGTCAATGTGATGCGGACGCCAAGCGATGCACCGACCATCACGGGTGGCGGCAACAACAATACGGGCACCTACACCATTAGCTGGTCATCCGTCGGCGATGCCATCGGATACAGTCTTCTGGAGTCGGTTAACGGTGGTGGCTTCCAGCAGGTGCAGTTCAATGGGGCAACGAGCTGGTCGACCTCGGGACGCGGCACTGGGACGTATACCTATGAGGTGCAGGGCTGCAATCCGCTTTCTTGCGGGCCTTACAGCTCGACCACGACGGTGACTGTGTCCCTGGTGCCATCTGCACCGGCGGCACCGACCTTCACAACGACATACCACGGCCCGACCAAGCCCACGGTGCTGGTCAAGTGGACGGCGCAGGCATCCGCTACGCGTTACGAGCTCATGGAGAACAACACCCTGGTCTACAACGACTCGGGGCTGTCCTACAGCTCGCTGCAGCAACCCGGCGTCACGCTGACTTACAAAGTGCGCGCGTGTAACGCCGTGGGCTGCTCCGCCTACAGCCCGTCCAACAGTGTGAGCCCGTGATGGCCCGGCATAGGAACGTGATGATGGAGACTTCCACGATGTCGATCGTACGTCGATGCCTGCGGCCGGGGTCGGCGTGGCTGACAGCCTTGTTGCTTTTGATGGCGATGGTTTGCGCGAGCATGGGCGTTGCTCATGCGGCAGAGACGATCACCTATTACTACACCAGCCCACAGGGGACGGTGCTGGCGAAGGCCGATGCATCGGGAAACATTCTTAGCAATGCAGATTATCGGCCTTACGGCACGCAGGTGCTGGGTACGCCGGAGCAGGGGCCGGGGTACACGGGGCATGTGAACGATGTGGATTCGGGCTTGGTCTACATGCAGGCCCGCTACTACGATCCGGTGACGGGGCGGTTCTTGGCGACCGACCCTGCGGGGATTACAGCCGGAGACCCCTTCAGCTTCAACCGCTTCTTATATGTGCATAATAATCCCATATCCAATACCGATCCCGATGGTAGGCAGTGCGCACAGTGCTTGTATTACGGCGATAGCGTCGAGCATCAGGCGCAGACAAATACTGGCGCATCGGAAAAAGGTCTTGCCATTGTGGGTGCAGTGGGGGTCGCGGTTGCGGCTTACCCTGCGGCTGCCTATGTAGCAACGACGGCAACAGCTGTTGCTGTTGACTCCATTGCAACGGGAAGTCTCGCTGCTGGATTGACGCTCAATACGGAAGCTGTAGTCACAAGTGGCGCAATAGTCGCCGATGGAGTGGCTGGTGCAAATGGCGCACCTTCCGGATTTTCGGATGAAGCACTCGTTGCTAGAGGAGGCGCTGCAGCCAATCAAGCTGCGGAAAAAATTAACGCGGCGATAGGTCCGAGTAGAACTCCCGGAGTTACGGGATTCTCTTGCCAATGCGACGGCGGTAAGAACCTTGCCAGCTTAGGGGCATATATCCCTAACAAACAAATGGGTGTTACAACGGTAGGAGCAATTCGGTCTGCTGGAGGCGATGTAATCGCGACTCCGGGCACTGGCAATCACGTGACGCTCACGGGCCTGACTGGATCGCAGGCGAGTCCTTTGATGATGATCGAAAAAAATCCCAATCCAAGGCAATAGAAATGCTGAGATTTCAAGTCGATTTCAACGCCCGCGACGAAGATGACGCGGTGAGGCTGGCTTGGCGCAACGAGCGCCGAGCGATTGACGGCACGATTGTACCGATGAGTGAAGGAATGGAAGCTTATATCACAGATGATGAAGTGGCGGCCATCGGTCGAGTCACGCTGCGCGATGGCATTTGGGTAGTAATCGTAAGTCAGTGGTTGGGCGACGTAAGCTAGGCGAGGCCTTTCTATCGAAAAAATCGGTAAATTGGAATTTCGCTTAGTCGACATTTGTCGTGGCTCACTTCGACAACTTAGCGTACATAGATAACGATTCGCGAGTATTTACCAAAATGCAGTCGAGATGAATGCGCAGGTCGTAAAAAAATGTTCGCCGCTAGCCCTAGAAAGGAGATTGATGAAGGAAGCAACGATGGTACTGAGTGCAGCATCCTTTATTTTTGTTGTCTGCTATCTGGTCAGCAGGGCACGCCTCGCCTCACTACTGCGCACGGAGGCGCGCATCGAGGGCATCGGCATCGATGGTGTAAATGCGCAGATGAAGCTCCTTGGGGTCGTCTTCCTGGGGCGACATCTCGGCCCCGATTTTGCAGGTCGTCATCGGATGTTGCTAAAGCTAGCGCGGTGGTCTGAAGGCGTCGGCTTGCTTTTATTTCTTCTCATTTCTGCCAGCATCATGCTTGGCTATGCGGGTTGATTGCCATGCGAGACATCGTTCTCCGAGACATCGTTCTCAATGCCAAACGCGCTCGCTAATTTGCTCGACGCCCGGTTTTTGACTTCCACTCAGCGTGCAATACTGGAAGGAGCGACGTCCCGTAGAGGCGGCGGGCTCTCTTTTAGCATCCCAGACGATTTGGCGGAAGAATTTAGGGAAGCGTTCAACGACAGACTGGTGGAGGTCGGGTTCGATGACGAGTACGAGCTGAATGAGGAAGGTGGGGTCCTGGAAGATCTCATCGATCAATTTTTCGTCGGAGCGATGGACCGGTAACGTGTCCTGAAGCCTATAGGCCCACTTGCGCCAAAAACTTGAATGGCAACCTGCTTGAGGTTCAACTCCCTCTCCGAGAGGGAGTTGAACCTCCACGCGGTCGAAGCGCGTCGTCAGGCGAGCGAGATAGTGCTACGTCTCAGCGAAGCTATCGCCGCTTCCATTTGAAGTGCATGCGTCGGTTGGAGTTTCAAGTGGGAGTACGTGGATTGGTACGAAGCCAGCAGCACCCGTAGCACCCGTAGTGACGGTAGGACCAGTGATTCCTGTCGCAACACCAACACCAACACCAACACCAACACCAGCGCCAGAACAAAGGCAAAATGATAAGCCTGCGGGAGAGTGACGTCATGAGTTCAGGTGAAATTGGTTTTCTTGTTGGGGCCATTCCCGGTTTGACTCTGGTCTTTCGCAACATGCTTGCTCTTAGGCGAAGAATTGAGGAGGCTGAGAAACTTGCTAAGGAAAACGGTAGTTTCTTGGACTTCAATTACTCCGCGTCGTCCATGAAGAGTGATTTTCTGTTCCGTCCTGGGACCTTTATCAAGCCCGACGACGAAGCTGGAATATGCCATGCGAAAGAGCACTTACTGATGGTCAGGCGGCGTACGATTAAAAGGCACGTAGTGGGAGGCTTAGTGGTGATGACTGGCGCTATCTTAGGCTCGTTTTTAGAGGCGAGCTTGTGGCCTGGTGGCTGAATACCGGTTGGTGCAATGGCTTTGACGTATTGTTTGGCAAATGGATTTGCTATTGATATCGCAGCGCACGCAATACTCAGCGCGGGCTTAAGCACAGTTGAGGCAATCGGAAGCCTGTGGCCGACGCGCCCCTCAAGGTTGAACGGCTCCTGCTTCAAGTTCAACTCTCTCCTGACGAGGGAGTTGAACGCCCCAGCGGACGGAGTGCGTCGGTAGGCGGACGAGTCGGTGCTGCGTCTCAACGAAGCTCAAAACACCGCTACGTCTCCACCAACACCCAACACCCAACCCTCAACGATGCCAGTACCCACGATGCGGCGGCGGAGGCGGCCGGTGGTAGTACGCCGGATGCGCATAGTAATGATGGCGATACGGAGGCGGCGGCGGACGATGCCCACGCCAGCCATGGTCGCGATACCCATAGCGATGATCGTCGTAGCGGCGATCATGCCAGCCGTGGTTGTTACGGTACTCGCCATGGCGTCCGCGACCATGGTCGTCGTAGTGATCGCGAGCGAACACTGCCGACGTGGACAACAGAGCGAGGGCGACAAGGGCACTGCGGATCATCGTTTTCATAGCCGGTCTCCAGGACGATCGTCACACCGCGGGTCACCGCGGCCGATCGACGATTGGGATGCTAGGAAAACGACGCTGAACGCAAAGTCCTACGCTTGGAAAGGTTGGCGAAAGCGTTCATTGACGCGACAGCTAATGAACCCGCCGGTTCAGGAAATCGACCCCGGCCGGAACTCCAACGTCAGCTCTGACGGGCGTTCCGGCAGGAACAGCCCCGTACGTCGTTCAGGTGCGCGGGCGAGCACCTTGCCGCCGCGGACGACCAGCAGTCGGGCCGCCTTGAGCCGGATCGCCTCGTAGGAGTCGCCCGCCTGCAGCAGCACCATGTCGGCACGATGGCCCACGGCGATACCGTAGCCGTCCCACCCGATCACCTTCGCCGCGTTGGTCGTCACCGCGTCGAAGCACTGCGCCACGCCGCGCGTCGAGGTCATCTGCGCGACGTGCAGTCCCATGTGCGCCACCTCCAGCATGTCGCCCGAGCCCATGCCGTACCAGGGGTCCATCACGCAGTCGTGGCCGAAGGCGACATTGACGCCGGCGTCCAGCAACTCCGGCACGCGCGTCATGCCGCGCCGCCGGGGGTAGGTGTCGTGGCGGCCCTGCAGCGTGATGTTGATCAGCGGGTTGGCGATGGCGTGCACGCCGGCCTCGGCGATCAGGGGCAGCAGCTTGGACACGTAATAGTTGTCCATCGAATGCATCGAGGTGAGGTGCGAGCCGGTGACGCGCCCCTGCAGTCCGGTGCGGATCGTTTCCGCCGCCAGGTTCTCGATATGCCGCGACAGCGGATCGTCTGACTCGTCGCAATGCATGTCCACGCGCAGGCCGCGCTCGGCGGCCAGTTCGCACAGCCAGCGGATGGACGCCGCGCCGTCGGCCATGGTCCGTTCGAAATGGGGAATGCCGCCCACCACCTCCACGCCCTTGTCCAGCGCGCGTACCAGGTTCTGCTTCGCGGTCGGGGAGCGCAGCAGGCCGTCCTGCGGGAAGGCCACCAGTTCCAGATGCAGCCAGGGCGCCACGCGCCGCTTCACTTCCAGCAACGCATCGGTGGCGAGCAGGCGGTCGTCGCAGATATCCACATGGCTGCGGATGGCCAGCAGGCCCTGCGCCACCGCCATGTCGCAGTAGGCCATGGCGCGGTCCACCAGCGCCTGCTGGGTCAGGTCGGGCTTGAGCTCGCCCCACAGCGCGATTCCTTCGAGCAGCGTGCCTGAGGCGTTAAGTCGCGGCAGGCCCAGTGACAGCGTGGCATCCATGTGGAAATGCGCGTCGATGAAGGGCGGGCTGGCCAGGCGCCCGCCGGCGTCGATTTCCTCACGGCCGCTGGCGGCCAGGCCGGGCTCGATGGCCACGAAGCGGCCGCCGTCGATGCCGATATCGACATCCCGGCGGCCGTCGGGCAGCGTGGCGTGGCGGATGATCAGGTCCATGGGTGGCTCCGTGGCGATGGCGGTCATCATAACGGGCGAGGGCCTTCACACGGCTGCACGGGCCTTTTGGCACGATAACCCTCCCCATGAAGATCTCCGACAAACTCGCCATCCTCGCCGACGCCGCGAAGTACGACGCTTCGTGCTCGTCCAGCGGCGGCAAGGGCCGCAACTCGCTGAAAAGCGGCGGGATCGGTTCGACGGAAGGCATGGGTATCTGCCACGCGTATGCGCCGGACGGCCGCTGTATCTCGTTGTTGAAGATACTGATGACCAACTTCTGCGTGTACGACTGCGTGTACTGCGTCAACCGGCGCAGCAGCAACGTGCAACGCGCGCGTTTCACGGTGGAGGAGGTGGTCAACCTCACCCTGGAGTTCTACCGGCGCAACTACATCGAGGGGCTGTTCCTCTCCTCGGGCATCATCCAGTCGCCCGATTACACGATGGAGCAGCTGGTGCGCGTCGCGCGTACGCTGCGCAGCGAACACAAGTTCGGCGGCTACATCCATCTGAAGACCATCCCCGACGCGTCGCCGGAGCTGATTGACGCGGCTGGCCGCTGGGCCGATCGCCTCAGCATCAACGTGGAGATGCCGACCGAGGGTGGCCTTAAAGCCTTGGCGCCGGAGAAGCACCTGGGCGACATCCGCAGCGCGATGGGCCGCCTGCGTCTGTCCATCGACGAGGCCAAGGCCGAGAAGAAGGCGCCGCGATTCGCGCCGGCGGGTCAGAGCACGCAGATGATCGTGGGCGCCGACGACGCGAGCGATCGCGACGTGCTCTCGGCCAGCACCAACCTGTACACGAATTACCGGCTGCGCCGCGTTTACTACTCGGCATTCAGCCCCATCCCGGATGCGTCGAAGATCCTGCCGCTGAAGCCGCCGCCGCTGGTGCGCGAGCATCGCCTCTACCAGGCCGACTGGCTGATGCGTTTCTACGGCTTCGGCGCGGACGAGATTGCTCCGCCGGGCGACGACGGCATGCTCTCGCTGGACGTCGACCCGAAGCTCGCCTGGGCGCTGCGCCATCGCGAGACCTTCCCCGTGGACGTCAACCGCGCGCCCCGCGAGACGCTGCTGCGCGTGCCGGGCCTGGGCGTCAAGACGGTGGACAAGATGATCGCGATGCGCGGGCATCGGCGCATCCGCTACGACGACCTGATCCGCCTGCGCGTGCCGGTGAAGAAGGTGGCCCCCTTCGTCGAGACGGTGGATCACCGTCCGCGCGGTGATCACGAAAGCGGCGTGCTGCGACGCGACTTGCGCGAGCCGTCGCAACCGGACCTGTTCGGCTGACCATGTGGTCCGTGACGCTGGACGACCCGTCGGATTTCGACGCGTGGCGGGCGAAGGCGCGCGCGTTGCTGCTGGCCGACGTGGATCCCTCGGCCGTGGACTGGCAGGTGGGCGCGACCGGTGGTCTGTTCGGCGGTGACGATCGCCTGCCGCCGCCGGTGCGCACCGGCGTGCCCGCGGTGCCGCGCGATTTCCTCAACCTGGCCCATGCGGTGCTCGCGCATACCGATGCGCGCCGCCACGCCACGCTGTATCGCATGCTCTGGCGGCTGGCACACGGGGAGAAGGCGTTGCTGCGCATCGCCACCGACGAGGACGTAGCCTGGGCACATGCCTGCGTGAAGCAGGTCAGTCGAGATATGCACAAGATGAAGGCCTTTGTGCGGTTCCGCGAGGTGCGTCATGGCGACGACACCGTGTACGTGGCCTGGTTCGAGCCGTCGTTCGACATCGTGACGCGCGTGGCGCCGTTCTTCGTGCGTCGGTTCACCGGCATGCACTGGTCGCTGCTGACGCCGTCACGCACCGCCCACTGGAATGGCGAGACGCTCTCGTTCGGCCCGGGCGCCAACCGGTCGGACGCACCGTCCGACGATGCCCTCGAAGACCTCTGGCGCACGTATTACGCCAGCATCTTCAATCCCGCCCGGCTGAAAGTGGACGCGATGCGTCGCGAGATGCCGGTGAAGTACTGGAAAAACCTGCCGGAAGCGCGGCTCATCCCTGAACTGGTACGCGACGCGTTGCCGAGGATGCAGGCCATGGTGGACAAGCAGCCGACGATCCCGAAGAAAAAGATCACCCCCTTGCAGAAGGCGACCGCGGCCGCGCCCGAGGGAAGCCTCACGGCGTTACGCGCGCAGGCTCGCGAGTGCCGCGCCTGCGACCTGTGGAAGCCGGCCACGCAGACGGTGTTCGGCGAAGGCCCGGCGCATGCGCGCATCGTGGTGATCGGCGAGCAGCCGGGCGACCAGGAGGATCTGGCGGGCAAGCCGTTCGTCGGCCCGGCGGGGAAGCTGTTCGACCGTGCGCTAGGCGAGGCCGGCGTCGAGCGCGATCTGCTCTACGTTACTAACACGGTGAAGCATTTCAGGTTCGAGCCGCGCGGCAAGGTGCGCCTGCACAAGCGTGCCAACGCGGAGCAACAGGCGGCGTGTCGACCCTGGCTGGCGGCGGAGATCGACCGTATCCAGCCGGATGCGCTGGTGTGCCTGGGCGCGATGGCTGCGCAGTCGGTGTTTGGCGCATCGTTCCGCCTGATGGCGCAACGTGGGGAGTGGATCGACCTGCCTGACGGGCGGAAGGCCATGGCGACCGTGCATCCGTCGTACCTGCTACGCCTGCCGGATGCGGAGGCGCGGGAGGCGGGGTATGCGGATTTCGTGCGGGATCTGGGGTTGATGAGGGAGGTGTTGGGGTGAGGCGAGGCTGATCGCCGACATCGTCGGCTCCTACATGGGGCGGGTGGTCGCGGATGGATCGCCGACATCGTCGGCTCCTACACCGGGCACGTGGTTACCGGCTGTTGTAGGAGCCGACGATGTCGGCGATCCCGGCCCCTCATCGCCGATCCCGCTCCCTCATCGGCACTCCCAACCCCTCATTCCATCCTGAACTTCCGCAGCTTCTTCGGCACCGACGTGTTCCGCAGCGTCACGTACATCGGCAGGCCATCCTCGCCATACGGCGGCGGCACCTCGCCCTGGATCAACGGCGCCAGATAACGGCGCGCCGCGGCGGTGATGCCGAAGCCATCCTTCGACATGAAATTCCGCGGCATCTTCTTCTCGTGGTTGGCGATCTTGTCCAGCGGCGCCGCCTCGATCTTCCACTTGTACGGCTCGTCGGACACCCGCACGATCACCGGCATGACGGCGTTGAGGCCTTCAGCTGCGTATTCCACGGCCTTCTTGCCTACCGCGTAGGCCTGCTCCACGTCGGTCTTCGACGCGATATGCCGGGCTGACCGCTGCAGGTAATCGGGCAGGGCCCAGTGGTACTTGTAGCCCAGCTTCTCGCGCACCAGCGCCGCCAGCACCGGCGCGGCGCCGCCCAGTTGCGCGTGGCCGAAGGCGTCGCGCGCGCCGGACTCGGCCAGGAAGGTGCCTTCCTTGTTCTTTACCCCCTCCGAAACCACCACCGTGCAGTAGCCCACCTTTTCCACGGTGGCCTGCACCTTGGCCAGGAAGGTTTCCGGGTCGAACACGTTTTCCGGGAACAGGATGACGTGCGGCGCGTCGTTGGGACCGGACCCGGCCAGGCCGGCGGCCGCGGCGATCCAGCCGGCGTGCCGGCCCATCACCTCGATGATGAACACCTTGGTCGACGTGTCGGCCATGGAGGCTACATCCAGGCTGGCCTCGCGCACCGCGATGGCGGTGTACTTGGCCACGGAGCCGAAGCCCGGGCAGGTGTCGGTCACCACCAGGTCGTTGTCGATGGTTTTCGGCACGCCGATGCAGTTGACCTCGTAGCCCAGCGCCTGGCCGATCTTCGAGACCTTGTTCGCCGTGTCGGCCGAATCGTTGCCGCCGTTATAGAGGAAGGTGCGGATGTCGTGCGCCTTGAACACCTCGATCAGGCGCTCGTATTCGGCACGATTCTCTTCCAGCGACTTCAGCTTGTACCGACAGGAGCCAAACGCGCCGCCCGGGGTGTGCTTCAGCCCGGCGATGTTGGCCTTGGCCTCGCGGGTGGTATCGATCAGTTCCTCGCGCAGCGCGCCCAGGATGCCGTTGCGCGCCGCGTAGACGGGGATGCCCTTGTCCCGGGCGGTCTCGATGACGCCGGCGGCGGTGGCGTTGATGACGGCGGAGACGCCGCCCGACTGGGCGTAGAGGATTTTGCCGGCGGCCATGCTGCAGTTCCTTGGGCGTGAACGGAGCGCCGAGGGTAGCGCGATGGACGTCGTCCCCGCTTGAAGGCGCCAGGTCTGCCCGGGCTGCCCTACACCTGCGGCATGTCGTCCGTTTGACGGCGCGGCGCCCCTGCCGTTACCTTGAGACCCATTTTCTTGTGTCCGGTGGCGGGGTTACCCGCGCGCCGACGAACGGAGCATCAATGCGACTCGTGCTATTCGGCGCCCCCGGTTCCGGGAAAGGTACCCAGGCCACCCGCCTCAAGGAACGCCTCGGCGTTCCCCACATCTCCACCGGCGACCTGCTGCGTGGCGAGATCAAGGCCGGCACGGAACTCGGATTGAAAGCCAAGGGCCTGATGGACGCCGGACACCTGCTGCCCGACGACATCATGCTCGGCATCATCGAGCACCGCCTGGGCGAGCCGGATGCCCGGCCAGGCTTCATCCTCGACGGCTACCCGCGCAACCTGGCCCAGGCCGACGCGCTGGATACCGTGCTGGCCCGCATCGGCCAGCCGCTGGACGTGGTGGTCAAGCTGGAGGTGCCCGACGCCGCCATCGTCGATCGCTGCGAGGTCCGCTTCGAGAAGGAAGGCCGCCCGGACGACAACCCGGACACGGTGAAGAAGCGCTTGGGCATCTACGCCGACCAGACGGCTCCCGTGGCCGACTTCTACAAGCAGCGAGGCAAGCTGAAGGTGGTCGACGGCGTGGGCGAGCTCGACGAAGTCACCCAGCGCGTGCTGGACGTCCTGCCCGGTGGCGTCAAGGCCGCCAGCGCCTGATCCACTCCAGGCCCGCCCTCCTGGCGGGCCTTCCGACGAGCCCCCTATGCGCGTCCATATCCTCGGTATCTGCGGCACCTTCATGGGCGGCGTCGCCGCGCTCGCGCGTGAGCTCGGCCTGACCGTCGAGGGATCCGACGCCAATGTCTACCCGCCGATGAGCACGCAGCTGGAAGCGCTCGGCATCGGCCTGATGCAGGGTTACCAGGCGGCGCACCTGCAGCCCGCGCCCGACCTGGTCGTGGTCGGCAACGCCATGACCCGCGGCAATCCGGCGGTGGAATACATGCTGGACGCGGGCCTGCGTTACATCTCGGGCCCCCAGTGGCTGGGCGAGACCCTGCTCGGCGGCCGCGAGGTGCTGGCGGTGGCCGGGACGCACGGCAAGACCACCACCACCAGCCTGCTGGCCCACCTGCTGGAAGTCGCCGGCCAGTCGCCAGGCTTCCTGATCGGCGGCGTGCCGGGCAATTTCGACGTGTCCGCCCGCCGCGGCACCGGTAAGCCCTTCGTCATCGAAGCCGACGAATACGATTCGGCCTTCTTCGACAAGCGCTCCAAGTTCGTCCACTACCGGCCGCGCATCGCCATCCTCAACAACCTGGAATACGACCACGCGGACATCTTCCCCGACGTGGCCGCCATCCAGCGGCAGTTCCACCATCTGGTCCGTACCGTGCCGTCCAACGGTCGCCTGATCGTCAACGCCGAGGACGCCTACCTGGCGGAAGTGCTGGCGATGGGCGCATGGACCCCGGTGGAGACCTTCGGCATCGACGCGGGCCACTGGCGTGCCGAGCTGCTGTCGGCGGATGGGTCGCACTTCCGCGTGCGCCGTGGCGACGACGTACTGGGCGAGGTGCGCTGGGGCTCGCTGGGACGACACAACGTCATGAATGCGCTGGCGGCCCTGGCGGCCGCCAGCGCGGCCGGAGCCGATCCCGTGGCGCTGCTGCCGGCGTTCGCCGGTTTCGCCAGCGCCCGGCGTCGCATGGAGCGGATCGGCCAGGCACGCGACATCACCGTCTACGACGATTTCGCCCACCATCCCACGGCCATCGCCACCACGCTGGCGGGACTGCGGGCCAGCGTCGGCACGGCGCGCATCGTGGTCGCGCTGGAGCCGCGTTCCAACTCGATGCGGCTGGGTGCACACGCCGATGCGCTGGCGCCGTCACTGGCCGATGCCGACCGCGTGGTGTTCCTGCACCGGCCCGAGCTCCCGTGGGACGCGGGCAAGGTGGTCGATGCGCTCGACGGTCGCGGCGCCACGGTGCCGGGCGTGGATGCGCTGATCGATGCCCTGGTGGCG
Source organism: Luteibacter sp. 9135 (assembly GCF_000745005.1). Classification (NCBI taxonomy): domain Bacteria; kingdom Pseudomonadati; phylum Pseudomonadota; class Gammaproteobacteria; order Lysobacterales; family Rhodanobacteraceae; genus Luteibacter; species Luteibacter sp. 9135. The sequence goes on from NZ_JQNB01000001.1 coordinate 1,659,493, forward strand.
GACGCGCGGCCCGGCGACCAGGTGATCTTCATGTCCAACGGCGGCTTCGAGGGTGCGCCCCGGCGCTTCTTCAACGCGCTGGACGCAGGGTAGACTCGACGGCATGGCCGCCACCACGCCCGCAATGGACCTCCCGCTGTTCCCCCTGTCGAACGTCCTGTTCCCGGGCGGCCAGCTGCAGCTGCGCATCTTCGAACCGCGCTATGTCGACCTGGTGCGCGAATGCGCGCGTACCGGCCGCGCCTTCGGCGTCTGCCTGATCCTCGACGGCCGCGAGGCGGGGCAGCCCGCCGTGCCCGCCGCGGTCGGCACCCTGGCCACCATCACCGATTTCCACTCCCGCGAGGACGGCCTGCTCGGCATCGTCGCGGAAGGTGGGCAGCGTTTCCGGGTCACCCGTACGCGCGTGCGGGCGGATGGCCAGATGCGCGGCGACCTCGCGCCCTGGGCAGACGAACCGTTGCTGCCGCTGCCGGCGGAGTTCGGCCTGCTCGGCACCATTCTGGAACGCCTGGCCGAACAGATGCAGCCACCGTGGCGGCACGAGATTGGCACGCGGGGCGACGACGCCAGCTGGGTCGGCTTCCGGCTGTCCGAGTTGCTGCCGCTGGATGCCAACGAGTGTCAGCACATGCTCGAACTGGACGATCCGCTACAGCGCCTTGCCGAGTTGCGTGACATCCTGCCGCGCTTCCAGCGCGCCTGAGGGCTGTGGCCATGACATCGCTCAAGGGCAAGACCTTGTTCATCACCGGTGCCTCGCGCGGCATCGGCTTGGCGATCGCCCTCCGCGCCGCGCGTGACGGCGCCAACATCGTCATCGCGGCCAAGAGCGGCGTAGCCAACCCGAAGCTGCCCGGCACCATCCATACGGCGGCTGCCGCGATCGAGGCCGAGGGCGGCGTGGCCTTGCCGCTGAAGGTGGATATCCGCGAGGAAGCGGAAGTGCGCATGGCGGCGGCTACGGCGGCCGAACGCTTCGGCGGCATCGACATCGTAGTCAACAATGCCAGCGCCATCTGGCTGAAGGGCGTGCCGGACACGCCGATGAAGCGCTTCGACCTGATGCACCAGGTCAACACGCGCGGCACCTTCCTGGTGACGCAGGCCTGCCTGCCGTACCTCAAGGACGCCGCCAATCCGCACGTGCTGATGCTGTCGCCGCCGCCCACCCTCGATCCCGCCTGGTACACGCCGCATACCGCCTACACCATCGCCAAGATGGGCATGAGCCTGTGCGTGCTGGGCATGGCGCCGGAGTTCGCGCCGCTGGGCATCGCGGTGAACGCGCTGTGGCCGCGGACGGTGATCGCTACCGCCGCCATCGCCATGATCGAGGGCGTGCGCACGGAACACTGCCGCACCCCGGCCATCGTCGCGGATGCCGCGCACGCCATCCTTACCCGCCCCGCGCGCGACTACACCGGGCATTTCGCCATCGACGAGGACATCCTGCGCGAGCAGGGGGTTACCGATTTCGAGTGTTACGCCGTGTCGCCGGGCCAGCCGCTGTTGCCGGACCTGTTCCTCTAGGCGGCCGGCGCGCGGTTTCCTGCGAAGCACAGGCCTGCGCAGCGGCGTAGACCGGCCCTGCCAGTCTCGCTAGGATGCATGTTCCACGGATCGATGTCGGACCGCAGAGCGTACCGTGCGATTCCATCCGTTCCAGTATGGGTTCCGGCGCTGCGGCCGGGTCCGGGAGTTCGTTTCATGTCGTCGCATCCTGTCGATTCCTCCGATCTCATCGGCCTCGGCAAGCGTTACTGGCTGTCCGTCTACCGTCCCCGCGACGTGGTGCTCGACCACGGCAAGGGTGCTCGCGTCTGGGATACGGAAGGCCGTGATTACCTCGACTTCGGCGCCGGCATCGCCGTCAACGCCCTCGGTCACCAGGACCCCGATCTCGTCGCCGCGCTGACCACCCAGGCCGGCAAGCTGTGGCATGCGAGCAACGTGTTCTGGACCGAGCCGCCGCTACGCCTCGCCGAGGAACTGATCGCCCACGCACCCTTCGCCGAGCGCGTGTTCCTGTGCAATTCGGGCACCGAGGCCAACGAGGCCGCGATCAAGCTGGTACGCAAGTGGGCCACCTCCAAGGGGCGGCCGCCGGAAGAGCGTGTCATCGTCACCTTCAAGGGCTCGTTCCACGGGCGCACCCTGGCCTCGGTGACGGCCACGGCCCAGCCGAAGTACCAGGAAGGCTACGAGCCACTGCCCGGCGGCTTCCGTTATGTCGCCTTCAACGACGTGCCCGCGCTGGAAGAAGCGTTCGCCCAGGGTGGCGTGTCGGCGGTCATGCTGGAGCCGGTGCAGGGCGAGGGCGGTGTGATGCCGGCCGAGCCGGGCTTCCTTAAGGCCGTGCGCGAACTCTGCGACAAGCACGACGCCTTGCTGGTGCTGGATGAAATCCAGTCGGGCATGGGCCGCACGGGCACGTTGTTCGCCCACGCGCACGACCACGTCACCCCGGACATCGTCACGCTGGCCAAGGCCCTGGGTGCCGGCTTCCCGATCGGCGCCATGCTGGCCGGGCCGAAGGTCGCCGACATCATGCAGTTCGGTGCGCACGGCACTACGTTCGGCGGCAACCCCATGGCCGCGGCCGTGGCGCGCGTGGCCCTGCGCAAGCTGGCCTCGCCCGCCGTGCTGCTGAACGTGGAACGCCAGGGCAACGACATCCGCGCGGGGCTGAACAAGCTCAACCACGATCTTCAGCTGTTCGCGGAGATCCGCGGGCGCGGGCTGATGCTGGGTGCGGTGCTGGCCGAGGCCTACAAGGGCCGGGCCGGCGAGATCCTCGACCTGGCGGCCGCTCATGGCCTGCTGATCCTGCAGGCCGGGCCGGACGTGCTGCGCATCGTGCCGCCGCTGACCCTTACCGACGAGGAAACCGCCGAAGGCCTGCAGCGCCTCGGCGAGGCACTGCGGGCCTTCGCGACGATGTCGCAGGTGGCCTGATCCATAAAGCGCCGCGGCGGCGTTACAGCGAGGCGAACACCTCGCCCGCCGCGGCCACGGTGGCGGCGATCACATCGTCGTCGTGTGCGCTCGATATGAAGCCGGCTTCGAAGGCCGAGGGCGCCAGGTACACGCCACGCTCCAGCATGCCGTGGAAGAACCGGTTGAAGGCGTCCACATCCGCCGTGGTGGCCTGGGTATAGCTCTCCACCGTTTCGCCGGTGAAGAACAGCCCGAACATGCCGCCCACGCGATTGACGCTGAACGGCACGCCGGCGCGTCCGGCGGCGGCGAGGATGCCGTCGGTGAGCTTCACCGTGCGGTCGGCCAATGCCTCGTGGAACCCCGGCGCCTGGATCAGTTCCAGCATCGCCAGGCCGGCGGCCATGGCCACGGGATTGCCCGATAGCGTGCCCGCCTGGTAGATCGGGCCGGCGGGCGCGATCTGCTCCATCAGGTCGCGGCGGCCACCGTAGGCACCCACGGGCATGCCACCCCCGATGATCTTGCCGAAGCACGTCAGGTCCGGGGTGATCCCGTAATGGGCCTGCGCGCCGCCCAGCGCCACGCGGAACCCGGTCATCACCTCGTCGAAGATCAGCAGCACGCCGTGCTCGGTGCACAGGTCGCGCAGGGCCTGCAGGTAGCCCTCCTTCGGCGGGATGCAGTTCATGTTGCCGGCCACGGGCTCGATGATCAGGCCGGCGATCTCCTTGCCTTCCTGGGTGAACAACAGGCGTGCGGCGTCGATGTCGTTATAGGGCAGGGTAAGCGTTAGGTCGGCGGCGGCCTTGGGCACGCCGGGCGAGGTGGGTACGCCGAAGGTCAGTGCGCCGGAGCCGGCCTTCACCAGGAAGCTGTCGCCGTGGCCGTGGTAGCAGCCTTCGAACTTCACGATCTTGGAGCGGCCGGTGGCGCCGCGGGCGAGGCGAATCGCCGACATCGTGGCTTCGGTGCCCGAGTTGACCATCCGCACCATGTCGATCGACGGCACCAGCGAGACGATGGTTTCCGCCATCGTGACCTCGGCGGGGCAGGGCGTGCCGAACGACAGCCCGTTCTTCACCGCCCGCTCGACCGCCTCGCGTACGGCGGGGTGGTTATGACCGACCACCATCGGGCCCCAGGAGCCGACGTAGTCGATGTAGCGCTTGCCCTCCACGTCCCACAGGAAGGGGCCATCCGCCCGCGCGGTGAAGAACGGCTCGCCGCCGACCGACTTGAAGGCACGCACCGGCGAGTTCACGCCACCGGGCAGCAGGGCGCGGGCGCGGGCGAAGAGTTCCTGGTTGCTGGTCATCGAAGGATTCCGGGGTGGGGGTCGAACAGCCCGGCGAACTGCCGCGCGGCTGTCTGGATGTCGTCGGCTGCGAAGATGGCGGAAACCACGGCGATGTAATCGGCACCGGCCTCGAGCAGCACCCTGCCATTGTCGGGGGTGATGCCGCCGACCGCCACGACCGGAAGGCCCAGGCGGGCCACCTGCGTCAACACGTCGTGGGAGGCCACAGGGGCGTGTGGTTTGGTCGTCGAGGGATACATCGCGCCGAAGGCGAGGTAGTCCGCGCCCTCTGCCGCCAGCTGCTGCGCCCGTTCGAGCGAGCCGTAGCAGGACACGCCGATGATCGCGTCGGGACCCAGCACGGCGCGTGCCTCGGCGATCGACACGTCCTCGCGGCCCAGGTGCACGCCACCGCCCGTGGCCAGGGCCAGCGGCACGTCGTCGTTGACGATGAAAGGCACGTCGTGGTGCGCGCAGAGGCGCGAGATCTCGTCCGCCTCGATCCGGCGCCGGTCGGCGTCCGTGGTCTTGTCGCGGTACTGGAGCATGCGGACCCCGCCGGCCAGAGCCGCTTCCACGGCGGCGAACAGGTCGTCCCGCGGGCCGTCGGTGATGGCGTACACGCCTTTGCCGTCAGGGCGGCGTCGGATCAGGGTGGTCATGGGGCATTTCCTTGGGAGGGGCGGGTCACGCTACCGTCATCGCGCGGGGAATGACAGAATGGACGACTTCTCCGTAAGACGACACGACGCACGCCATGAGCCAGAACAGCCCCATCAACACGCGCAAATGGATGTGTGTCGTTTGCGGTTTCATCTACGACGAGGCCGTGGGCCTGCCGGACGAGGGCATCGAGCCGGGCACGTCCTGGGATGATATCCCCGATACCTGGACGTGCCCGGACTGCGGCGTCACCAAGGACGACTTCGAGATGGTCGAGGTCTGAGCCGTACGGCGGACTCTTGCCAGAGGGCGAGTAGGGGCTGACATCGTTATGCCCCAAACCCGTCGGCAATAAGGCAGGACCACCTGCTTTATTGGCTCCACGGCACGCGCAACGCGTGCTCCCCGTGGAGGACACACCATGCAGCGTTTCATACCCTTCGAAGACCAGTGGGACGAACTGGCGTCGCTGGATCCGTCCCGCCTGATGCCCTATCGCGTCGACGTGCCCTGCGAGCGCCTGCTGTCCAGCGCTCAGCGCACCGTACCCGGGTCACCGTCGATGGCCAGCGTATCGCCCAGCGTCAGCCCCAGCTTGCCCGCGG